>JASMKM010000090.1 GCA_030749235.1 Planctomycetota bacterium
CCTTAGGCTCCACCTGCGTTCCGGCCGCCAGCCAATCCTGCTCAGCTCGATGGAAGGCGTCGAGTGCAGCGATCACGTTGAAGAAACCGGCCGAGGATGTGAACAACAAACCTGCATCGATGTAAGCCTTGTGTGCGACAATGTAAACACCACTGGTCAAAGCGGAAGTGAGCCAACCCACACCACCAAGCATCATCTGCCCGGCCCAGTAATAAGGATGGCGCTGGCGATCGAAGTCGCCGAAGCCGCCAAGGGCCATGCCCAAGAGGAAGAGGCCGATGATCGAACCGCCTAGCAATAAAGCCTTGAAGCGGCGGCCGATAACCCAGTGGCCAAGGCCTGGCAACAACAAGGTCAACAACGCGGCCTTGCCGGGGTGGACCTTCGAAGCGATTTCGCCAGCGCGAACTTTCTCCTGATCGGCAATCACGCAACCCGATGCGTGGGCAGCGCTGAACATGCCGAGAACCCCAGATGCACCACTGAGCAGATAACCGATTTGACGCCACGGCAAATCCGTCGGCGTAGCGCCACCGGCTTCAAGACTCTCGTACATCCGTGTGATGACCTGGGTGACCAGAAAGTTGCCACATTCTGGCAGCAACACGAACAGGATGGTGGCGTCGCCAATCTTTAATGGGAATCCGTAATCGTTCTGCGTATGCCCAGCCAGCATCATGCCGAGGACCATCAGAATCTGGCAGGCAAAGAACCAATACATGGCCTCTTTCTTGCGGCCAGCCAGATAATGCCCCAAGCCCGGAATCAGAATCGAGAAACCCACGGCGGGAACGATGCGCTCACGGGTACTCTTGGCGGGAACAATGACAGCCATGCAGCGGGGATTCTCTCAGAAGCGGCCGATGCTTACAATCACGCGGCATGACTGCCCACGACTCTACCTACCGATTGCTCTACCGCGACGTCGATCAGATGGGCGTGCTCTATTACTCTCGCTATTTCGAGCTGATGGAGATGGGCCGCACCGAATGGGCGCGTTCCCAAGGCTTCGTCTACAGCGATATGGAGAAGAATGACGGCCTGCTGCTAGCTGTGATCAACGCTAACTGCGCCTACAAGGCCTCGCTGCGCTTTGACGAAATCGCTTTGGTTCGCACATCGGTCAATGCCTATACCCGCACCACCCTGTGTTACCACACCGAGATCTTCGAGCAGGAATCTGGCCGGCTTTGCGCCGTTGGCGAAGTGGAATTGGGCTGTTTAACCACCGATACGCTGGCCCCCCACAAACTGCCGGACTCCTTCATGGATATCCTGCGCCGCGAGGCCCCCGAAGGTTACGGTCGACGCAAAAGAACATGAGTTTTATGCTCTTTTATAACTACCTTTATTAAAGAGATTTACGCATTTCAGCAGAAAGTCCAACATTGAATGGGCACTAAATAGATGCTATATTCTAGGGATGTTACGCCTGACAAAACGCTCCGAGTACGGCCTCATGGCTTTGGCATTCATGGCCCAATCTGGGCAGTCTTATACCAGCGTCCGTGAAATCGTCGCAAAACTGCGAATTCCACGTCGTTTGCTGGCGGAGGTTCTGAAGGATCTATCTCGCGCTGAGATCGTTGAAGCCGTGCGCGGCCCTGGCGGCGGTTATCGCCTAACCAGCCCAGCCGATCAGTTGAGCTTGGCCCGCATCGTCGAAATCTTGGAAGGTTCGGTAGCGGTGGCCAAGTGCGCCGATGGCAGCAGCTGCGACCTGTCCCCATCCTGCACCATCCAAGAAGGCATAAACTTGGTCGCACAACGCGTGAAGTCGGTACTCGATGACTTCACCTTGGCGCAACTGGCCGACCGCGGGCCACAAGGTTCGCAGTCCGTCCACGAGGTCGCCGTCTAGTAGCGAAGGAAGCACGGCACCTACACTGACATGGAACAGGACAGCCAGATTTACCTCGACTACCAAGCCACCACTCCGGTCGATCCGCGAGTGCTTGAGGCCATGGTGCCGTGGTTCACGCAATCCTTCGGCAACGCGGCTTCGCGCAACCATGCCTTCGGCTGGGAAGCGGAGAAGGCGGTGGATCTTGCACGCAAGAGCATCGGTGCGGCGATTGGCGCCTCCGGTCGTGAGATCATCTTCACTTCCGGCGCAACCGAATCTAATAACATCGCCATCCTTGGAGTGGCACACATGTATGCACCCAAAGGCAAGCATGTGATCACCTGCAGTACGGAACACAAGGCGGTGCTTGACCCGATGCGCGCCTTGGAGAACGAGGGTTGGGAACTCACCGTGTTGGGCGTCAGCGAGAAGGGCCACATCGACCTCGACGAACTGCGCGGCGCCATCCGCGAAGACACCACCCTGGTGTCCATCATGCATGGCAACAATGAGATCGGCACCCTCCACCCCATCGGTGAGGTTGGCGCCATCTGCCGCGAGAAGGGTGTGCTCTTTCACACCGACGCCACCCAAAGCCTCGGCAAGGAAGAGATCGACGTCCAGGCCATGAACATAGACCTGCTGTCGGGTTCGGCGCACAAAATGTACGGTCCTAAGGGCGTGGGCATGTTGTATGTGCGCCGCCGCAACCCGCGCGTGCGCATCGCACCGGTAATGCACGGGGGTGGACATGAACGTGGCATGCGTTCGGGTACCTTGAACGTGCCGGGCATCGTCGGCTTGGCGAAGGCGCTTGAGCTCTGCCTCGAGGACCGCGAAGGTGAGCAAAAGAAGATCACCGCCTTGCGCGACCGCCTGCAGGAGCGTTTGAGCTCCGCCCTCACTCATGTCCATGTCAACGGTGATGAAGACAGCCGCTTGGCGTGCAGCCTGAACATCAGTTTCGAGTTCGTCGAGGGCGAATCGATGTTGATGGGCATGCATGGCATCGCCGTCAGCTCTGGCTCGGCATGCACCTCCGCGAGCTTGGAGCCTTCCTATGTGCTGCGCGCCTTGGGCGTCGGCGACGAGCTTGCGCACTCCTCCATCCGCTTCAGCGTCGGCCGCTTCACCACCGAGGAAGAAGTCGACCACGCAGCGGACCTGACCATCTCCACAGTCAAGAAACTGCGCGAGATGTCTCCTCTTTACGAGATGGCGATGGAAGGCATCGATCTCTCCACCGTCAAATGGAGCGGCCACTAAGCCGCCAATAAAAGAATGGTTTACAGCGATAAAGTCATCGATCATTACGAGAACCCACGCAACGTCGGCTCGCTCGACAAGGAAGCGGAGGATGTCGGCACCGGAATCGTCGGCGCGCCTGAATGCGGCGACGTCATGAAACTGCAGATTCAGGTCGAGGATGGCGTCATCAAAGATGCCAAGTTCAAAACCTTTGGCTGTGGTTCGGCAATCGCCTCCTCGAGCCTAGCCACCGAATGGCTGAAGGGCCGCACCGTCGAGGAAGCCGCCGAGATCCGCAACGTCGATATCGTCGAGGAGCTCGCCCTGCCACCTGTTAAAATCCACTGCTCGGTACTCGCCGAAGGCGCCATCAAGCAGGCGCTGGCGGATTTCCAGAACAAGCAAGGAGGCGAGCCGGCCTCCACCGAGGAATAAGCATGAACACCACCGACGAACGCATCAAGATGACCGACACGGCAATTGCCGAGGTCAAGCGCTTGATCGAGGAGAACGACCTGCCTGAGACTGCTGGCGTACGCGTTGGCATCCGTGGCGGCGGCTGCTCCGGCTTCACGTACACGCTCAACTTCGACCAGGATTCCGCCGACGGCGACGAGATCTTCGAGTTCGGTGGGGTACGCCTATTCTGCGATCCGAAGTCGCTGCTGTACCTCAACGGCACCACGCTCGAGTACACCTCGGGCCTGCAAGGCAAGGGATTCCAGTTCGTGAACCCCAATGCCTCGGGCACCTGCGGCTGCGGAGAATCCTTCTCCGTGTAGCGCATGCTGGATCCTTTCTCGCTCCTCGAACTGCCGCACACTTTCGACCTGGAAGCGTGCGTGTTGCGCGGCGCGCTGTTGAAGGGAAGCATGCAATGGCACCCAGATCGTTTCGCCCTAGCCAACGAGATTGAACGCGCCGAAGCTGAAGATAGGATGGCGGCGTTGAATCAGGCGCACGAGAAGTTGAGTGACCCATTGCAACGCGCTGAGGCCCTATTGACCTTGCATGGCCAGGCCTTGGGCAACGGCACTGACCAGACCTCATCCCCCATGTTTCTGATGGAGATGATGGAAATCAAGGAAGGGGCTGACGCCGCCCTAGCCAGCGGCAACGACGAGCGCTTGGCCAAGATTACCGCCAGCTTGAAGGACAACGAGCAACAGCGCATCCACGCCATCAGCTTGGCTTTCCGCGATTGGGAAACCGCCGGACGCCCCGACGACCAGTTGGATAGCCTGCGCGGCCTGGTTACTGAAGCCGTCTACGTGCGGCGCACCCTGGACGGAATCCGACCGGCTCCCACACACTGAAATGATCGAGCTACCGATCCTTGGGCAGGACTCTGCCGAATCTACCGAAGGTCCGATCTTGGGCATCGACCTCGGCACCACCCACAGCTTGGTGGCGGTGCTGCAACATGGCGCACCACGGGTCCTGACTGGTACGGATGGCGATCCCTTAATCCCGTCGGTAGTGAGCTATCCGCAGGATGGTTCGCCGGTGATCGGCAAGGCCGCCTTGGCTCGTGCCGGTTTCGACCCACAGCGCACCATCTATTCCTGCAAGCGCCTGATTGGCCGTGGCATGGACGACCTGCGCGATGAGGTCGCCACCCTTCCTTACGCCTTGGTCGAAGCCGACGACCGCGAGATGGCATTGATCGACTTGGGCGATCGCCGCATCACCCCGCAGGAAGTCTGCGGTCGTGTGCTTGCTGCATGCCGTGAGCTGGCAGCCGAAGAGCTGAAGCTGCCAATGGAGCAGCTCACCCGCGCGGTGATTACCGTGCCAGCCTACTTCGATGATGCTCAACGTCAGGCCACCCGTCGTGCTGCCAAGCTGGCGGGCCTGGACGTGTTGCGCATGGTCGGCGAACCGACCGCTGCAGCCCTCGCCTACGGCTTAGACAAGTCTGGAAGTTCGCGTGTGGCGGTCTATGACCTTGGTGGTGGCACTTTCGACTTATCGATCCTGGAACTACAGGATGGTGTCTTCCGCGTGTTGTCTACATCCGGCGACACCCATCTTGGCGGCGACGATTTCGATCGCGCCATCATGGTCAGCTGCGCCGCCGAAATCCAACAGCAGTCGGGCGTCGATGTCCTGGCCGACGCCGGCGCACGTGCCGCCTTACGCTTGATTTCCGAGCGCGTCAAGAAGGCCTTGTCGAACGCCGAAGAAACCGATTTCGTTTATCACGATCCCGATCGCGGCATCGCCTACCGGCGCACCATCGATTGGCGCACCTTCCAAGGTTGGATCGCGCCGCTGGTGCAACGCACGCTGGATAGCTGCTCGATGGCCCTAAAGGATGCCGAACTCACCCCGGAGGACATTCATGAGGTGGTGTTGGTCGGCGGTTCGACACGCGTGCCATTGGTGAAGGCCGCCGTCAGCCAGTTCTTCGGTCGCAACTGCCACGACTCGCTTGACCCCGACACCGTCGTCGCCCTCGGCGCCGCGATCCAAGCGGGAGTGCTCGGCGGCCAGGTACAGAACGCACTGCTGCTCGACGTGACTCCCCTATCGCTGGGTATCGCCACCGCCGAGGGTACGGTCAGCAAGTTGATCCTGCGTAACGCCACCATCCCGGCGATGGCCAAGGAGGGTTTTACCACCTTCGTCGACGGCCAGACCGCAGTGAAGTTCACCATCCTGCAAGGAGAGCGTGAACTCGCAAAAGATTGCCGCGAGCTCGGCGAGTTCGTGCTGCGCGGCATTCCACCTATGCCCGCCGGCCTACCGCAAGTCGGTGTTCGTTTCCACCTAGATGCCGATGGCGTCTTGCACGTGCGCGCCAAGGAAGAGCGCAGCGGTGCCAGCGCCGCCATCACCGTCAAGCCGAAGCATGGATTGACGGACGAAGAGGTCGAGACCATGCTCTCCGACGCTTGGGAACATGCCGAATCGGATTTGGTCACGCGTCAAGTGGCAGATCTGCATGGGCAGCTCTCGAATGTGCGTCGGGCTGTCGAGAAACATCTGGAGGTGGCTCGCAAGAATCTTGCGCCGCAGGAATTGGAGCGCCTGGAGGAAGCCTTCGAGGATGCCTCCGACGCGACCAACATTACGGAACCTGGTCCATTGAAAGGTATTCTGGATGAGCTAGAGTCTGCGGCACACCCGTTGGCAGAGGCCTTGATGAATCATGTCGCCACCGACGCCGTGCGCGACCGCAGCGTGACCGAATTGATCGACGAATGAAATACCGCATGACCGTACGCCCTAGTGGCGAGATTCTCGAAATCGACCCCGTCGCCCTCGAGGCCGAGCGTGATGGCCGCACTGGCAGCATCTTGCAAGCCTTATTGAATAGCGGCATCGATATGGATCATGCTTGCGGTGGCGTTGGCGCTTGCTCCACCTGCCATGTAATTGTTTCCGAAGGTGGCGACACCATTCCGGAAGCCGACGAAAACGAGGAGGACTGCTTGGAGAGTGCACGTGGACTGACCTTGCAGAGCCGCTTGGCTTGTCAGGCTGTGCCCGACGGTTCCAAGGATCTGGTGGTCGAGATCCCATCCTGGAACATCAACGAGGTCAAAGAGTCGCACTAGGCGACAGCCACTTGCCATGCAGATCAAGCTCACCTGGGCCAGCATCGAGGACATCGCCATCGAATTGTTCGAGGCTGAACCGCAGCTCGATCCCCTCACCCTGCGCTTCACCGAACTCATCGACAAGGTCATGTCCTTGCCCGGTTTCGAAGGCGAGCGCGACAAGTGCAACGAGAAGATTCTCGAGGCCATCCAGATGGCCTGGCTGGAGGAATTCCAGGACCAGGATTAAGGTCGCTGCGCCGCGCAGATTCAATCCGCTGGGACACGAAACTTCCGCTCATATTGCGTTAAGCTGCGCGCGTGAAGAAGTTGCTGGGAGGCTTGAATGAGGATCAGCGCCGTGCCGTGGAGACCACGGAAGGGCCGCTGTTGGTTCTGGCTGGAGCAGGCACCGGCAAGACGCGTGTAATCACTGTGCGCACCGCCTACCTGCTGAATGCCGGGGTGTTGCCCGAGAGCATCCTGCTGGTCACCTTCACCAACAAGGCAGCCCGAGAGATGCGGGAGCGCTTAACCAAGATGGTTGGCAAGGAAAAGGCCGAGCGCCTGACTTGCGGCACCTTCCACAGCTTCTGCATCCGCCTGCTGCGCGAGCACCATGAGAAGCTCGACCTGCCAAAAGCCTTCGGCATCTGCGACGGATCCGATCAGATGACCGCAATCAAGGGCGCGCTGCGTGAGTTGCGGATTTCTGAGCAGCAGGTCAATCCGCGCGCTGCCCAATCACGCATCTCGCTGTACAAGAACTCCTGCATTTTGCCGAACCAGGCCATCGACGAGGCCGCCGACGATTGGGAACTGGCGGTGGCGCACTGCTTCCGCAAGTACGAGGACCATCTGCGGCGCAGTTGTGTACTGGATTTTGACGACTTCCTGTTGTTCGCGATGCGCCTATTGACCGAGCATGAGGAGGTCCGCGAGCAACTCGAAGAGCGCTACCAGTACGTGATGATTGACGAGTACCAGGACACCAATGGTCCTCAGTACGGCATCACGCAAGCGATTGTTCGCGGTCACCGCAATCTGTGCGTGGTCGGCGACGACGACCAATCGATCTACGGTTGGCGCGGCGCCGACATCTCGAAGATCCTCGGCTTCGAGAAGGACTTCCCGGGAGCCGACAAGGTGCACTTGGGTATCAACTACCGCTCCACCGAGGAGATTATCGATGCCGCCAATAAGGTAATCCGCAACAACCCGAAGCGGCATGAGAAGTCGTTGCGTTCCGCCTTGGGTGCCGGTTCGTCAATCCCGATTCTGCGCATGGACGACGAAACTCACGAGGCCAGTTACATCGCCACCGAGATCGAGGCGCTGGTGCGCGAAGGTGCAAATCGATACGGCGACATCGCCATCCTGGTACGCACTGCGCAACAGCCACGTGCCTTCGAGGCCGAGCTGCGTAGTTTCGACATCCCTTACAAGCTGATCGGCGGCATGTCGTTCTTCGACCGCAAGGAGGTGCGCGACATCCTCAGCTACCTACGCCTGATTGCCAACCCAGCAGACGAGACCAGCTTTCTGCGCATCGCCAACATCCCAGCACGCGGCATCGGCAAGACCACCATCGACAAAGTGGTGACCGCCGCCACCGAGAGTGGCCATGGTGCCTTCTCCACATTCCGCCGTCTGGTCGAGGATGGCACCATCGGCGGCGCCGCAGCGAAGGGTTTTGTTTCATTGCGCGAGAGCCTGAACGTGGCACATGCTTATGCGCAGCAGGGCGACCTAGTCTTCACCGTGACCGAGCTGCTGAACCTAATCGAGTATCGCGCCGAAGTGGATCGTATCTACCCGGATGACCAGACCCGCGAGTTACGCTGGAACGGCGTGATGGAGATCCTGAACTTCGCCGAGAACTACCAGCGTAAGGAAAAGAAACCCACGCTAACCGGCTTCCTCGAAGCGCTCACCTTGGACGAATCCGACCGCAAGGACAACGACGATGGCGACAACGATTCTGTCACCTTAATGACCTTACACTCGGCCAAGGGGTTAGAGTTTCGCCGCGTCTATCTGGTCGGTGTGGAGGAAGGAATCCTGCCGCACAACCGCTCAGCCAACGAAGGCACCATCGATGAGGAGCGACGCCTGATGTACGTCGGGGTCACGCGCGCCCAACATGAGTTGGCAATCACCTACTGTGCTGCACGCGCAAAATTCGGCAAGTTGGTACCGTGCCACCCTTCACGTTTTCTGTTCGAGATGAAGGAGAAGACGCCGCCGGACGATTGGATGGCCGTAGGCACATCCTAAGTAGACGATGAGTCCACCGGAAACGAACATTGACGGGAAGCTGGCTTGGCGCGGACTTGATGATGTCGAGGATCAAGTAAATCAGTGAGCGGTCGAAAAAGTTGACCGCTACGAAGGCCTCGTCGCCCCAGATCGGGAAGCCGAGGCCATAACGCGCTCCCATCCACACGAGGTGGGTGCCGACCAGGATCCAAGTCCAGGCGGGCAAGGCGCGAGATGACACGTCCAAGATGTTAGTTTCCCCGCATGGAGAATCCCGCCTTCATCCCTCTTGAGCCTAGCTACCACCCTGGGGTGCCGCCCGAGCAAGCGAGTCGTGAGTACTACGACATGATTAAGAGCCGCCGCAGTATCCGCATGTTCTCGGATCGGCCGGTCTCGCGCGAAGCTATCGAAGGAATCGTGCGCATCGCGACCACTGCTCCCAGTGGTGCTAACAAGCAGCCGTGGCGCTTCGTGGCGGTGTCCGACCCAGCGTTGAAGCATGAGATCCGCCTAGGAGCGGAAAAGGAAGAGCGCGAGCTGTACGCCAGTCGAGCTAGTGACGAATGGCTAGCCGACCTTGCCCCGCTCGGCACGGATGACAATAAGGAGTACCTCGATATCGCGCCGTGGCTAATCGTGGTTTTCCGCCTGACCTCCGCCGACGACGGCAGCGGAGTTTACTACTCCGAGGAATCCGTCGGCCTGGCCACCGGCTTCCTGCTGACCGCCGCCCACTTCGCCGGCTTGGCCACCCTCACGCATACGCCAAGTCCGATGAAATTTCTTGGCCAGTTGCTCGACCGCCCGGCAAATGAACGCTCATACATGTTGATTCCAGTAGGTTATCCGGCCGAGGATTGCACGGTGCCGATGCATGCAATCTCGCGCAAGCCCTTGGAGGAAGTGCTGGTCTTTGATCGCGGAGGGGAATCATGAGAATCCCTCCACAGCTATTCCGGAGTCCGACCCTCCTAGGTGCGTTTGCCTTCATGCTCGTGGTGCCCTTGCTGGGCTTGCTCGGCAATGGTGACCATCTGCGCCAAACGAGTGCGACTCAAGGAGCGGCTACCCCGCGCATCCTGGTCGCCAACGATGACGGTATCAACCATCCCGGTCTCCGGGAGTTGGTCAAGTCCATGTCCAAAGTCGGGGACGTGATTGTCGTGGCGCCGCCTGAGAACCGGTCCGGTGCCAGCCACTCCAGTTCGATTTTCCAAGGACCTATGGAGCTCGTGGAGATAAAGATGGAAGGCACGCTTGAGGCGTGGTCTGTGGACGGCACACCGTCGGACTGCGTGGCTTTCGGCATCCAACACCTAGGTGCCGAGCAGCCCTTCGACCTAGTGGTATCTGGCATCAATGGCGGCAGCAACGTCGGCTTGGTGGCACATTATTCCGGCACCGTCGGCGCGGCTATGGAAGGAGCCTTGCGCGGCGTCCCTTCCTTCGCGGTCTCGATGCAGCGCGGCAATAGCAAGAATCAATTCAAGTTGGCCGCTGCTTTCGCTGCCGACTTCGCGCGCAAGCTGCTCAGCGAAGATGAAGATACGTCGGTGATTTACAACATCAACGTGCCGCAATGGGATCCAGCCAAGATCAAGGGCGTGGTGGTGGCACCGATGGACGGGGTCTACCTGCAAAGCCCAAGCTTCCAGATTCTCGAATCCGAGGGCGAGCAGCAAGCCAAGGCCAATCTCCGATTCGGCAGTGATTACCCCGCCGGCTGCGACACCGCCCTTTACTATGAAGGCAACATCGTGGTCGCGCCCTTGCTCGTCAACCACACCGCACACGCGAAGATTGCCGAGGTGCAATCCTGGTCGCTACAAACCCCCACGCCAATATCCAAGTCTAGTGCCAACAGCACTGACTAATCACCGAGATCCGTGGACAGCACCTGGGACCGCATCCTCCTTCACCCCACCAACGCGAGCGTGCCGCGGCTAGCGGTTTCTTCCTGCCTGCTCGGCAACCCGGTGCGTTACGACGGAAGCGATAAAAAAGCCGAGACCGTCGCCACCGCCATGGCTTATCACTGTGAGTTGCAGCCGGTATGTCCGGAAGTGGAGATGAACATGGGCGTGCCGCGCGAGACCATCCGCATCGAGGAGGACCATCGTGGCAATCGCCTCCTGCTCGGTAACAACAGCAACACCGATTACACCGCACGCCTGCAACCGGTATTGGACAAGCGTCTGCAGGAGTTCCGCGAGCTCGGCATGTCGGGCTTCATCTTCAAGGCACGTTCGCCGAGCTGTGCCCCTGGCTCCTATCCGATGCCCGACCCCGACGGCAGCGATGACCCTGCCCCCACCTATGGGTTGTTCGCCGCTGCGGTGCGCGACCACTTCCCCTTACTGCCGATGATCGATGAGGAACAGCTGCACGATCATCGTCCACGTCGGTTGTTCAATCTGCGCATGTACGCGCACTTCCGCCTGCGCCAGGTCTTTCAGGATGGCCCAAGCACCGATGCCTTGCGCGCATTCCATGCGGTCGCCGAACCGCTGCTGAATGCCATGCCCGGTTTTTGTCGCACTGACCTGTCCGCGGTCTTGGACGATCCCCGCACCTACTGCCACCGCCTACTCGGTTGCCTGCGCGAGGCCCATGATGCCGAAGCCATGGACGCGGCAATCAAGTTCCTGCGCAAGGCTCCACCGAGCAGCTTGTCGGTCTAGAGCAAACGTGGGAGAGAGTCTCATGGCATTCTCCATAACCAGCAAGAACTGGACCTGCCTGGGGCCCAAAAAACATACGGTATTGGCGGGTTTCAGCCTAGAGAGTGGACATTTCGGCCAGAGGCGCGACGGTCTCGGCCAGGAAAAAGCGTCCAATCGCGACCTGGAACTGGTCGCCGTCGTCGCGCTCCCAGATGAAATGCCCCTCCATCGTGCCCCAGCTGGTGCTGAGCGGGCTCCCACTCATATATTCGAAGCGGTCGCCAGGGTGCAGCAGCGGGTGTTCACCGACCACGCCAGGTCCCTCGACCTCGCGTATGGCGTTCTCGGCATCGGTAATGCGCCACAGGCGGCTGACAAGTCGCGCGGAACGATCGCCAACGTTGGTCAGGATCACACGATAGGCAAAGTAATAGCGGCCCATCTCCGGCGCGGATTGCACCGGCAAATAGGCGGCACCGACCTGCACCCGAATTCCTTCGGTTGTACAGTCAGAGTGACCAGTCTGCCGCGTCAATCCCGCCATCACCCTAGAATATAGCAATGCTCAAGACTCTGTTCACGCTGCTTCTGTCCGCAACCATGCTCGTTTCGGCTGAGGATGCCGGCTTGGAGTGGCAAGGCGATTACGCTGCCGCTTTCGAATTGGCCAAGCAAAGGGACACCATCGTTTTTCTGGCGGTGAACATGGATGGCGAACGCGCCAACGACACCGCCGCGAAGAAACTCTACAAGGACAAGGTCATCGTGGAGCTGGCTGCGGGCACCGTAAACCTAGTGGCGTCGAAGTTTGTGCATTCCAAATCTGGTAAATGCTCTCGCCTTGGCGGGATTACTTGTGAGCAGCACCAGAAGGTGGACATCAGAGCCCGTGGCGCCATCTTCAATCCCGACGGCGACGCCGAAGTCATCGCACCGCACCATGTCTTCCTCGACAATGACGGCAAGGTCTTGCTATCGGTCCCCTATGAGGTTCGGCAGCAGGAATTGGCCTGGTGCTTCACCACCGCCTTGCGCCTCGCCTATCCTGACGGCGAGTTCGCTTTTACCAAGGGAGCCCGTGCACCGAAACGCGTGATGATGGGAGACGTCACCAAGGGCGCCGGTGCCGATACAATCCGGCCCCTCACCGAGGACGAGTTGGAAAAGACCCTCAAGGATCTGCAGGCCACCATCGATTTCGGGGAGCGCGCACGTCTGGTCTATAGCTTGATTGCCACCGATCACCCCGACGCCATCGAGGCCGTCGAGCGCGAACTGATCAGCGCCAGCATCGGGAGCGGGCGCGGACGCGGAGCCGGTCGCTTCGGCGCCGGCCTGGACCGCCTCAACGAAGCCAAGCAAACCTTGATTCACCGCATGGGAATCTATTCACCATCGAGTTATTGGGAGGCTCTCGTCCCGCAACTTACCGCCGATGATGAAGGGGTTCGTCTCGAGACCGCCGTCGCCTTGGAGCAGTTGGCTGAGCCTGGCTCCCTCAAGGAACTGAGGAAAACCTTCAAGAAGGAAGAGAGCGCTGCGGTGCGACGCGCCATGGTGCGGGCAATGGGGACCGCAGGTGCCAGCGATTCCGGCACCCGCAAGACCTTGACCAGCCTTGCCAAGTCCGACAAGGATCAACCGCTGCAGCTGAATGCCACCTTTGCCCTGGGAAACCAGGGTGCCGACAAGACCGTGCGCAAACTCTTCGAATCCGCTATCAGCGACAAGAAGAGTGGCCCGACGCAAGCCTTGGTGCTCGGCATCGCCTTCGCGCGCAACGAGACCATGAAGGACCTTCTCGATGGCTTCGGCAACGAACAGGGCGACCTCAGCAAGGAAATCTGGGAATGCGTCGAAGCTGCTCGTGAGGTCTTCGCAGGTGGCAACTTATCTAACCTGCGCAGCCATATCCAGCGCGTCTGCGGCGACACCGTGGAGCGCGAGCGATTCTTCGGAGCGGTCGGGACAGAATAAACATATGAGTCGAGCGACCCACTTTCGAGCGGCATCTTCAAATGTTTGTCAACAAACAGGTTAGACGTATTAATCAATAACCTGAAAGAATTCGGTTTTTTATTGACAGAGTGCGTCGACACGGCAGAATAAAAGACTGAAATGTATGGAAAGGCAACCGAAACCGCCATTGCGGCCTTGTCGCGTTTGGCGGAAGTCTTTGACGGAGGAAAGTCACGTCTCTCCGCGCAAGAGATTGCGTCGGATCGCGACCTGCAGAAGCCTTTTGTCGGCAAGGTTCTAACCACACTTTCGCAAGCCGGCCTTGTTTCCGGTTCCCGCGGCCCTGGTGGTGGTTTCAGCCTGGCCAAACCTCCATCGGAGATCATGATCTACGATGTCTTCAAGCTCTTCGAGCGTGAAGAAGATGGCGACTTATGCCCGTTTGGTGGCGGCATTTGCGGTGTCGGCGTGAACTGCGCACTGCACGAGAAGCTGGCCCGCGTCCAAGATGCGGTCAACCACATCCTGCATGAAACGACCTTCGAGGTGTTCCGCAAGGCCTATCAAGATGAGGGCTTGCGCCCAACGCAGCCTCACGAGGTCCAAGAGCACCACGACCGCGAGACCTTCCGCGCCCCTTATAAGCGCAAGGGTTTCCCATAAGGGAAGTCCCTAGTCGACTGGCCGGATGGTCAGTCCACCGAAAGAACGCTGAAGCGTGTGCTCAGGCCACCGGGTGGTCGGGGCGCTTTTCCTGCTCCAGGACCGCGATGTGGTTTTTGCCGAAAAATGCGCGCCACTTGGCCGCTTTTTTGTTTATCTTTGACTTGCAGCCCTACCTAGAGGGCTTCACGCACCATGAAGTACTTTCTTCCGACATGTCTGTCTTTGGCTGCCATCGCCGCCATGCCGTCCGCGGCATCGGCACAGGAAGCCAAGGCCGTGAACTTTCACTTCAAACAAGTGAAGAAATGGGAGACGAATCTCCCAAACGAGAGCTGGAAGACAATTGGCTCCCACCTCGAAATCGAAAATGGTCATGAGAAGGGTTTCATCGTTGACAACGGCCCCTTCAAGTTGATTATCGATAGCGACGGCAATGGCAAGCCCGACGAAGTCATCAAGGGTCTCGGTGGCGAGGCGCTGCTGAAGGGTAAGCACAAGGATGGCAGTAAGTTCTTGTACGCCGTGCGTATCCGTAAGGAGCGCGACGACTGGCAATTCGCATGTGGTGGCGTGATGACCGGCAAGGTCAACGGCATCCCAGTGTCGCTGATCGACCAGAACAACAACGGAATCTGGAATGAAGTCGGCACCGACGCCATGATCATCGGCAAGCACTCCGCAGCGTCTTACCTGTCAAAGGTCATTAACGTCAAGGGTGAGCTGCTCGAGTTTGCCGCTTCCGAAGACGGGTCCTCGATTACCGTCAAGCCTTACCAAGGTGAGAGCGGCATCCTTAACGTGGTCGACCAGTACAACACCAAAGGTAAGCTCACCAGCGCGGTGTTCAGTTCGCGTGATCGTGAAGTCTCCTTTGAGCTGTCGCAGGCCAAGAAAGGGATGCTCGTGCCAATCAACGAGTATGAGCTAACCAGCGCGACCGCATCCAAGAGTTCCGAGCATGTGCGCATCCGCCGCGGCTCGATGCGTGGCATCACCATCAAAGGCGGCGATGAGAAGAGCCTCCGCTGGGGTGGCCCACTGCGAATCGAATTCACCCATCATCGCACCGATGACGAAAACATCACGGTGAACCTGCCGACCTTCTACGGCGACGCCGAGGAGGAGTACTACGATTTCTATCCTGGCGGCAAGTCGCCGTCGATCCTGGTCACCGACAAGAAGACCGGCAAGGAGATTTGGTCCGGCAAGTTCTGCGAGTCGTGAGGTGGCAACCTTTCGCCGACACCCGTGCCGGTGCCGGAAGGACAGGAAGTCGAGATCGCCATGGAGATGCGGCGCAAGCTGTTCGGACCGATGAGTGGCTCCCCTCGCAAGGAGAGAGTCCGTGGCCCGGTGACCACGTCCGGAGTCGAAGGCAAATAAGCCAAGCGCCTCCCGCGTGGTGCTGAACCAGCATTCAGGGGAGCCAAACTAGAAGTTCAGGTTCCAGTCGATGCGGAAGCGGTAGACGGTCTCGTCCACTGCGCCAGCAAGCATTTCGCTAGGCTCGGAAGCCATGACCCAGACATGCAGACCGCTGTTTTCGGTCAGAGGCTTCTTCCAACCGAGCATGTGAGCATCGAAGTTGGTCGACATGAGCAGGTCGTCCTGAGAGATGGCAGTCAACACCGAATCCTGCTCGATGGTGGCGTAGGTGTAGTAGAACTTGCCGGCGTCGGTCTTCACCGCACCGCCAAGAGCCATACCGGTATCACCGACACCATCCGCTGCGCGCTGGTTGCTAATGAGTTCCGCCGAGACCACGAAGTTCTCGATGTTGAGTGCTGCGACCAGATCGACGATGCCGTAATCGGAAGTGGCCTCTGCACCGGTCAAGGCGTTGCCGTGAGCGCCAGTGGAGAGGTCGCCGGAGATCTGACCAGCGCTACCGTCTGGGGTCAAGTCACCCAAAAAGGTGTAGCTAACGCCGAAATCCAGGCTACTTGCTTCGCCGGTGTCTTTACTCAGGTTGAAGCCAACCATGGTTGCCCACGCATCTTCGCCGCTGGCCTGCTCAAGCACTGCGACTTGACCACCGTAGAAGCGGAAGCCTTCGAGGATGCCGCAATCTTCATCGCAGCCATAGACGAAAGCGAGGCCCTCGGGCTGGACGTCTGCATCCCAAACAAATTCGCCGTAGACAGGGTTGCGGAAGATCGGGTTGGCGAACTTACCACCAATGAGAGTCAGGCCATCGACCTCTTCCGGCTTGTAGGCGAAAAACAGGCGATCGAGGCTGACGTCGAAGGAGTTGAACACGTTGCCAATGTCGACGTGTGGGTTGTTCGGATCGTCTGCATTCCCGGTGATGGCACGCGCACCCAAGGTGACGCGATTGCTGAAGTCGTACGTGCCGCCGACACGAAAGCGCATGCGCTGACGGTGACGATCCACCGCGCCCGTGTTGTCGTTGAACTCGAGGCGGAAGCGGAAGTCACCACCGAAGGACCACTTCGACTCAGGATCCATGTTCAGGACATCGCCCTGAGCCGTGGCTGTATTGGTTGTGAAGGCTGCAATAGCCAAAGTGCTAGCAGTTATGAGACTAGTTTTTGACAAGGGGTTGTTCATTCTTTCAATTAACTGGTGTCGCCTAGTGGGGACTTGCGCATCAGTATAGAAAATCTCAATCTCATTATCCCTTTTTCGAGACAATCCGCTTGCCCTCCACTGGGTTGATGGCAGACCCCTGGTCTTGGGTAGTGAATGGGTCCGGCAGTGGCGGCGATTGGGCCGGTAGCGTAGTTTCGGAAAGCACCTTGGAATAAAGAACGCAGCGTATATGCTGAGGGGCTTCTGCATGGGTGACACCCCATCTGACGGCGTGATTGCTTCACAAAATCGCCTGTTCGGGGAGCCGGCCGATGCCTTTCATCCCGCAGCCTTCGTTCTAGATAGAGCTCACATGGACCAACTACTTTCTGAAATCCTGGACATTGCCCAGGAGCTTCTCGACGACGAAGAGACTTCGGCTCCAATGCCTCGGATCGCGCCCGACGAGATGCGCCAGCGCGTCGACTTGTCGCTTAACGACACCGGCCTGCCTACCGAGGAGGTGCTGGAGCGCATGCGCCAAGTGGTGCGCAATACACCGCGCACCTCGAACCGGCGCTTCTATAACCAGCTATTCGCCGGGCGCCAGGTTTTGTCGAGCGCAGCCGAAATGCTGACGGGTCTGTTGAACGTGTCCATGTACACCTACAAGATCGCCGGACCGATGATCCTGATTGAGGATGAAGTGCTCACGCGCATGTGTCGCTTCGCCGGCTTCCCGGATGGAGAAGGCATCTCGGTTCCAGGTGGTTCGATGGCCAACCTAGTTGGCATGATGCTAGCACGAAACCGAGCCATGCCGGGCATCCGCGAGAACGGCTCCGACGGCCGCGCACTGACCTATTACGTTTCTGAATTGGGTCATTACTCGGTGTCGAAGAACACCGGCATCCTGGGTACCGGACGCGCGAACCTGCGCAAGATTGCCGTCGATGAGGTGGGCCGCATGCGAGTCGATGCGCTCGCCGTCGCAATCGAGAAGGACCTGGCTGACGGCGCCGTACCTTGTGCGGTGATTGCCACCATGGGCACGACCGTGCTCGGTGAGTTCGACCCGATCCGCGAGATTGCCGCTGTCACCAAGAAGCATGGCATCTGGCTGCATGCTGATGGCGCCTACGGCGGCACCATGTTGTTGAACTCCGAAGGTCGTGAGTTACTCGATGGCCTGGAGCTCGCTGATTCGCTGGCTTGGGACGCGCACAAGTCGATGGGCGTCCCGTTGATGTGTTCAGTATTGCTGACCCGCGAGCGTGGCCTGTTGCGCGCAGACCTGAACGAAGTCGCCGACTATCTCTTCCAAGCCGATGATGACCTACTGAACCCAGGCACGCGTTCACTGCAATGCGCCCGGCGTAACGATGCCTTTAAGTTGTGGGCGGCCTGGTTGGGCCTCGGCGATGAAGGTTGGCAGAAGCGTACTGCGAAGCAATTGCATCACGCCAAGTACGCTGCAGCACGCATCCAGCGGGAAGAGAAGATGACCCTGTGCCAAGAGCCGGCATCGACCAACATCTGCTTTAAGATCGAGGGTGCCGACGCCGTCCAAATCTGCAGCAACCTGCATGACTCTGGCCAAGCCTTGATCGGTTATGGCGTTGTGCGTGGCGAGGATGTGTTCCGCCTGGTCACCGTGAATCCACATATCAAAGAGGCCGACATCGACCGATTGCTCGATGAGATACTCGCAATCTGCGGTTTCTGACCGCACGGCCAAGAGCCTCGCCCCCACAGCAACGCCAGCCCCCTTGCTCAAGCAGCGTCAGATTTTTCAGCTATGGTTGCCCTTGGCAGCCAGTTGGTTATTGATGGGCGCTGAAGGCCCACTCTTCACTTGGTGCGTGGGCGGCATGGAAGCGCAGAAAGCCAACCTGGCCGCCTTCGGCAGCATCGCCTTCCCGATTTCCATGGTGATTGAAGGGCCAATCATCATGTTGCTCGCTGCGTCCACCGCATTGTGCCGCGATTGGCCGTCCTACCGTAAGGTGAGGCGCTTCATGATCTGGGCATCGGTGGCGCTGACGGCTCTGCATGCGCTGATTGCCTTCACGCCGCTCTATGACTTCGTGGTCGGCGACATCCTTGGCATTCCTGAGGAGTTCCACGCCGCCGGGCGCACCGGCTTGATGATCCTCACGCCATGGACCGCAGCCATCGCCTATCGACGTTTCCTGCAAGGCGTATTGATCCGCTTCGGACAATCGCGCATGGTGATGATTGGGACCATGGTACGCTTGATAGTTCTGCTCAGCGCGTTGGTGATTGGCCGCGAGTTCAGCGATTGGAGCGGCATCGCTGTCGGCTCCACTGCGGTCGCATTGGGTGTCACTGCTGAAGCGCTGTTCGCCCGCTGGGCCGTGGGTCCGGTGCTGCGCAATCGCATGCCGCAGCTCGATCCAGCAGCCGACGTCATCACGCGCCTGTCCTTCCTGCAGTTTTACCTGCCACTGGCGATGACGCCATTACTGACTTTGTTCATCGGTCCTGCCGGTGCCGCCGCCATGTCACGCATGCCGGAGCGTGACCTGTCCCTTGCCGGCTGGCAAGTGGTCCATGCCGTCGTGTTCCTGACTCGCAGCGCTGGCTTCGCCTTCAACGAAGTCGTCGTTTCCAAGCTGGACGGACCTAGCTCGCGCAAGGCGCTGAAGAAGTTCGCCTTCATGGTGGCTTTCGGCACCTCGGGTCTGCTGGCCTTGGTGGCACTGACGCCGCTTTCCGATTTCATCCTTGGTGACCTCTACAAGCTGAAGCCTGACTTACGCCAAGTCTGCGCCACGGCGTTGCTGTTTGCAATTGCGATGCCTTTCTATCAGGTCTTCCAGAGTTTCTATCAAGGACAACTCGTGCACGCCAAGAGAACCCGTGGCATCACCGAGGCGGTGGTGATCTATGTCTGCATGGCTCTGCTCGGCCTGTTCGTCGGTGTGCAATGGGGAGCCTTCGCCGGCATTTACACCACCATTACCGTATTCAGCATCGGCGGAATCACGCAGACTTTGTGGTTGGCACACCGTGCGCGGGCGGTGCGGCGGGCCGTAGCGAAGACAGCCGCTTAGCCGGAATTTTCAGCGAGCGGCCGGACTGGCTTCTTCATCGACGCAACTTCCTCGGCCAACTCCTTCAAGCCCGTATGGAAGGCAGTCATCGAGAACTTGTCCGCTTGTGCCTGCAACGCGGCTGGGTCCCAGGTCATCGACTCGCATTGCTCGATTGCTGCAATCACGTCTTCGACCCGTTGTTCGGGGAAGTGGATACCTGATTCGCCATTGACCACGGTCTCGGCGGTGCCGGCCTTGCCAAGCGCGACCACCGGGCGACCAGCAGCAAGAGCCTCTACGGGTGCAATACCGAAATCCTCTTCGGGAGGGAACACAAAGCCGCGACAACCAGCCACCAGCTTCAGCATCTCCTCGTCAGAGACAAAGCCGAGGAACTCGGTGTTGGGGCCGGCCTCCTTGCGGAACTTCTCCAGCAACGGTCCGGCGCCAGCCACCTTCAACGGCAAGCCAAGCTTCTCGCAGGCGTCGACCACTAGGTCGGCACGCTTATAACCCTCGAGGCGCAAGGCGGTGAAGTAGTAATCACCACGCTCCACACCGACTGCGGCCTTACGGAAGGGCTCCACATCCACCGGCGGATACAACACGCGCGCAGGTTTGTCGTACGCGTCCTTAACCATCTTCGCCACGTAGTGGGAAATCGCCACGTACATATCAGGCGAATGCTTGTGCTTCTGGTCCCAACGCTTGAAGCGCGAAACAGTAGCCTTCAGGATTGGTCGTAGGATTGGCGGATAACCGGAAAGGAACATGTCCTGGCGATCGTAGGCAAACATGGCCGGTCGATAGATGTAGCACATGTGCGGCACATGCGCCGGCGCCTCGAGATTCTTCATGAAGGACACTGAGGAACTCATCAACAAGTCCACGCCGTCCCAGTCGATCCTCTTGCCCAAGCGATCAATCATGCCTTGGAACAACGGCAACGGCCAACGGTATTTCTCCGCCGGGACCTTGCCCTGCAGCCATGAAGAGTGGATCGGCCAGCCCTCATACTGCGGCAGCTCCTCGGCCAAGAGTGTATGGATCGGCGCATCCGGCCACAGGCGATGCATTTCCTCGAGCACCTTGTCGGCGCCACCATGACGGATGAAATCGTGGGCGATGACGAGCTTCATGCTTGCGAGAGGTCTTCGCCCGATGCCAGCCGTGCACGCGCATCAACCGCGAGTTCGTCGAGCAGGCCATCGAGATCCAGAACTGGTGCCGCGCCCAACAGCTTGGCCAAGCGCGTGGTGTCGCCGACCAGTCGATCGGCGTCGGCGGCACCGCGCAAGCGGCCCTCGGCCTGGACAATGCGAATGTCTCCTTCGAAGCGCGAAACCAGGCCGTCCAACAGGTCGCCAATCACATGGCCTACTCCGGAACATACGTTGACGAGGTCGACCTCGCCGGCCTTTGGCAATAGCGAAAGGTAGGTGCTGATCACACTGCGCACATGGAGGAAATCACGCACGCCGCCCAGCCAGCCAACCTCCAGTTCGCCGCCGCCGGCTTGCTCCAACTTAGCCAAGCGCATGGCGAAGGATGGCAAGGCAAAGTTTGGCAGCTGACCGGCGCCGGTATGGTTGAAGGGGCGCACCACGGTCAAGCGTGCGCCGCGGTCGCGGAAGCCGTGCGCCATGGCCTCGCCTTCTAGCTTGGTGCGGCCATAGACATTGACCGGTTCCAAGGGCTCATCCTCGCGCAGCGGCTCGGCGGCCGGGCGATAAACATGGCCAGAGGACACATGCACGATCGGACACTGTGGCCATAGCTCCAACAACTGCTCGTAAAAGCGCGCCGGGCCGTCGACATTGATGGCTTGGGCCAGCTCAGGATTGGCTTCGCAGGCTGGTGGCGACGACAAGGCAGCCAAATGGATCAAGCCACTCGGTTCCGGCAGGTCCTTCAAAGCCGCTACCGCCTCACCAACATCGCGTCCGGCAGCCGCAGCCAAATCCAAGGGCGTGAAGACGCCACCGTCAAGACCGGCTTCCGTCTCGGGCAAGCCCAAGGCTGCCCAAGGACTCTGAGCGCCATTCAACTCACCACGCAACCAGCTCCCGACGAAGCCGTCGGCGCCGGTAAGCCAAATGCTCTTCATCTGCTTAGGCGAGCTCTTCGGGCAGCGAGCCGCGGGTCGGGCTAGCGCCCATCACCATGCGGCGTTTCATGTCGGCATCGACCATCATCTCGACCAGGCCCTGAAAATCGACTTCCGGCTCCCAACCGAGAGCCTCCTTGGCCTTGGTTGCATCGCCGAGCAACAGCTCGACTTCGGCAGGACGGAAGAACTTCGGATCGACGACCACGAAGTCCTCGTAATCGAGACCAACGCGCTCAAAGGCGATCTTGCAGAACTCACGAACCGACTGGGTGGTGCCGGTGGAGATGACGTAATCATCTGGAGTGTCGTGCTGCAGCATCATGTGCATGCCACGCACGTAATCGCCGGCGAATCCCCAATCGCGACGTGCATCCAAGTTGCCGAGCGCCAGCTGATCTTTCTCGCCGAAAGCAATCGCGGCCACGTGGTCGCTAATCTTGCGGGTCACGAACTCCAGCCCGCGGCGTGGCGACTCGTGATTGAAGAGGATGCCGGAACAGGCGAACATGTCGTAGGACTCGCGGTAGTTGACCGTAGCCCAGTGACCGTAGACCTTGGCTACGCCGTAAGGCGAACGCGGGTGGAATGGCGTGCGCTCGGTTTGCGGGGTCTCGTAGACGTCGCCGAACATCTCGCTGGAAGATGCCTGGTAAAAGCGGGCCTGTGGAGCGCACAAGCGCACTGCCTCGAGCATGCGCATCACGCCGAGGCCAGTGACCTCGCCGGTGTGGATTGGCTCATGGAAGGAGGAGTGCACGAAGCTCTGCGCGGCAAGATTGTAGACCTCATCGGGCTTGTACTCATCCATTACGCGCATCAGCGACGACTGATCCATCAGGTCGCCGTGGCACATGGTGACCCTGTCCTCGATATGGGCGAAGCGCGAGGTATCGGGGGTCGCCGAGCGGCGCATCATGGCTACGACCTTGTAGTCGAGATCGAGGAGGTGTTCAGCCAGGTAGGAACCATCCTGCCCTGTGATGCCGGTAATGAATGCAGTCTTCATGCTTTTGGGTGGTGAGGTTGACACGCGCGGTGCCTCGGAGGGATTTTAAGCCGACCTGCGGGACAAGGCGACCTATTTAGCGCCTCCGGAGGCCTGTTG
>JASMKM010000091.1 GCA_030749235.1 Planctomycetota bacterium
TGCCCCGGGACCAGCAGAGGACGGCCGGTCATGTTGCTCGGTGGTTCCATCAGCAAGTAGGCCAGCAAGGTCGGGGCGACGTCGGCTACGTCAGGGATCAGGTCCTGGCGATGCCGAGGTTCCACGTTGGGGCCTTCAATGATGAAGGGCACACGGATCGAATCCTGATAAAGGTGATTGCCGTGGATCAAGGAGTTGTTCTCGCCAAACTGTTCCCCATGGTCGGCGGTAATCAACCACAAAGTGGGGCGGCCGGAAGCGTCGACGCGCTCCTGCACCTCTTCAAGCAGGCTGTCCAGGTAGAGCACGTTTTCGAGATACAACTGGTGGTATTGTGCAGCACCAGCTTTGGCTTCGGCATGAATCTTGGAATCGTTGCTGAGCAGGTCACTGCGCATATTGTGGAGTTGCTCTAGGCGGATTACGCCTTCCCGCGTGATGTCGCCCTGGTAACGTTCCGGCAACTCCGGCAGGTTTGCGGTTAGGCGCCCATCAAAGCCCTCTGGTGCACCGTAAGGGTGGTGAGGATCGAGGTAATGCAGGAAGAAGAAGTACGGTCGGTCGATGGCGTACAGCTTGTCGAGCATCTCCAGGGCCTGATCGGTGGTGGCGCGGCCACGGTTGCGCATGCCGATTCCGGTCATGTCACGTTGCACTCGGCCCAGGGCGTGGAAGGAGGTGGCATTCAGCAAGGCCGCCACCGCCTCGGCTGGCAACAACTGCCCGAGCCAACTGCTGTCTTTCATGAAGGCCATGTTGGCATTCCGCGGGCCGTAATGTTCCGAGGCTGTGTCGTCATAGGCATCGAAGCCACGTCCGAATCCGATTTCGGAGGAAAGCAAGGAATTAGAAATCACTCCGGCGGTCTGGAAGCCGGCGCTCCACAAGTGTTCTTGGAGCAAGGGATAGCGCGTGGGGAGCGCGTCGAAGTTGTAACGCACGCCCGAAGCGATCGAATCCAAGCCAGAGAGCATCGACGTGTGGCCAGGCAGTGTCTGGTTGCTGGAGGAATAGCCGTAGTCCCACCAAGTGCCGTTGGCGCGCTTACCATCGAACCAGGGCAGTTCGTAGGCCGGCTGCCGTGGGCCGACGATGGAGTCGGCGCGCAGCGTGTCAATCGACAACAAGATAATGTCCGGACTTTGCGGCACCGTCTCCGCTGGGTTGGCAGTCACTTCCATGATGGCCGCCTGGCGATTCCTTTGGCGCATCAGTGAGTTGGTCGACCAAGCTCCGTAGATGGCCGTGACCACGGTAAGGAGGGCCAGGGCGAAATGGGGAAGGGAGCGGTGCGGCGGTAGCTTGGAGCCGAAGTAGAGTCCCAATGCAGCCAGGACCACAGCCACAGGCATGACACCGCCACTTGGCAAGCCTAAATGGTGAAAGCTGGGCGCGAAGCAGCTCAGGGTGCTCACCCAGAACATTGAGGAGGGGTCCAAAAGGCGCTTTGCGACGGCCGGAGCGAGACTCAGGGCGATGTTCACGAATAGCAGGATTCCGCATACCACTAGGTTGCCGAACAGAGTTGGCCACAGCAGCTCCAGGAATGGGTGAGTATTGCCGCCGAATAGGCTGCTGGCGATGCTTGCGAGGCAGGCACCGGCGAGGATTGCAATCGAACGCTGGAACAGAGACTTAATCATGTTATGGAGGGCAGGGATTACCCGCGAGGAACACGGTAAGAGGATAGAATCCTGTCCAATGAGCGACAAGAACCCCGTTGAGAAGTTCCGCAGCGATTACTGCGTCCCTGACTACATTATCGACCATGTGGAGTTGGGTTTTCAGTTGGGCGACGAAAGCACCCTAGTGAAGGCCCGTCTGCAAATGCAGCGCGCTGTGCCGGGCAGCGACGTGGCCCTAAAGCTTGATGGTGAGGATTTGGTCCTGGAGCACGTGGCTGTCGATGGCCAGGAGCTCGCTGCCAGCGCCTATACCCACGACGAGGAAGGCCTGACCATCCCATCCATGCCCGACGCTTTCCTGTTGGAAACGACCGTGCGGATTAAGCCACAGGAAAACACCCAGCTTTCGGGTCTTTATAGCTCCGGATCAATGTTCTGCACCCAGTGCGAAGCCGAAGGTTTCCGCCGCATTACCTTCTTCCCAGATCGTCCCGACGTCATGACTACCTTCACCGTGCGCATCGAGGCCGACAGGAAGTCCTTCCCGGTGCTTCTCAGTAACGGCAATCTGGTCGAATCCGGTGAAGCTGGCGATGATCGCCATTTCGCCGTGTGGCAGGACCCTTTCAAGAAGCCCTCCTACTTGTTTGCATTGGTCGCTGGCGATCTCGGTTCGATTACCGATACTTTCACCACAGCAAGCGGCCGGGTGGTGGCGCTGCACATCTACTCCGAGCATCGCAACATCGACCAGCTTGACTATGCGATGACGTCATTGAAGAAGTCAATGACATGGGATGAGCAGGTCTACGGTTTGGAGTATGACTTGGACATTTTTAACATCGTCGCCGTCGGTGATTTCAATATGGGCGCGATGGAGAATAAAAGCCTCAACATCTTCAACACCGCGTATGTGTTGGCGCGCCCCGATACCGCTACCGATTGCGATTACGAAGGCATTGAGGGCGTCATCGGCCACGAGTATTTTCACAACTGGACTGGCAACCGTGTGACCTGCCAGGATTGGTTCCAGCTCACCTTGAAGGAGGGCCTGACCGTCTTCCGCGATCAGCAATTCTCCTCGGACATGGGCTCAGCAGCGGTAAAGCGCATCGAATCAGTGAAGGGCTTGCGCGCGGTGCAGTTTCGTGAGGACAGTGGGCCGATGGCGCACCCGATCCGCCCGGAATCGTACATCGCTATGGACAACTTCTACACTGCTACGGTCTACAGCAAGGGTGCCGAGGTCATCCGTATGTACCACACCTTGTTGGGCCATGTTGGCTTCCGCAAGGGCATGGACCTTTACTTCGAGCGGCATGATGGACAGGCCGTTAGTTGTGATGATTTCCGTGCCGCCATGTCCGATGCCAACGGTTATGACCTCGCACAGTTCGAGCGCTGGTACCTGCAGGCAGGTACGCCTGTAATCAAGGCTCATGGCGTCTGGAGCGAAGAGGAATGCACCTACAGCTTGACTCTCACGCAAAGCTGCGCACCGACGCCGGGACAAGAAAAGAAGTTGCCGTTTCATATTCCCGTAGCCGTTGGCCTGCTCGATCATCTCGGAAAGGAGATCGCCGCCACCAAGGTTCTGGATCTCAAGGAGCAGAGCCAGACCTTCGTCTTCGAAGATATCTCCGTACAACCAGTCCCTTCCATCCTGCGCGGCTTCTCGGCACCCGTCCGGCTCGAGATCGACCAGAGCGATGCCGACTTGGCCTTGCTATTCGCCTTCGACAGCGACAGCTTCAATCGCTGGGAGGCGGGGCAGCGTTTCGCCACGCGCGTCATTCTTAAGATGGTTGCCGACCTACAGGACGGTAGGGAAGCGCAGGTGCCGGCCAACCTAATCCACGCATTTCACACTGTCTTCCACGACGATGGCATGGACCATTCTCTGAAGTCCTATGCCTTGCGGTTGCCGGATGAGACCACCCTCGGCGCGGAGATGAGCGTAATCGATCCCGACAACCTGCATAAGGCTCGGGAACTGTGTGTACATGCTATCGCGACCTCGTTGCGTACCGAATTGGAGGTCCTCTACGCAGAACTCGAGGATCATGGGGAATACCTGGTCGAGGCGGGGCCGATTGGCAAACGCCGCATGCGCAACCTGTGCCTAGGTTATTTAACCTCTCTGCAGGAAGAAGCCACCACCACCATGGCACAGGCCCAATACCAGGCCGCCACCAATATGACGGACAAATTTGCCGCTGTGGCCTGCTTGTCGGCCCATGCTGGAGCTGCCCGCACCGAAGTGTTGGACGACTTCTACCGCTCTTTCAAGGATGAGGCCTTGGTGGTGGACAAGTGGCTTGCTGTCCAGGCGGCTTCTTCTTCGGCTGGCACCCTGGACGACGTTCATGCCTTGCTCGATCATGAGGCTTTTGACATCAAGAACCCCAATAAGGTCCGGTCTTTGGTACGCACCTTCACCGGCAACCAACTGCACTTTCATCGTCCTGATGGCGCGGGTTATCGCTTCATTGCCGAACAGATCATCAAGATCGATGCCTTGAATCCACAGGTAGCTTCCCGCATTGTCGCAGGCTTCGCCCAGTGGCAACGCTTCGACAAGAACCGTCAGCAGCTCATGGTCGAGCAATTGGTGCGCATCTCCCAGGTCGAGGGCCTTTCCAAGGACTGTGCTGAGATCGTCGGACGGAGCTTAAAGGCCGCACAGGTCACACGCTAGAATAGCGCCAGAATCATGCGCATCCTCCTCGTCGGATCCGGGGCTCGGGAACACTCCCTAGCTTGGAAAATCGCCAGTTCCGAACTGGTGGAAACTCTGTGGACCGCTCCGGGTAACCCCGGCACAGCCACCCTCGGCAGCAATGTCGACATCAAGGCCAACGATGTACCCGGCTTGGTCAATTTTGCCAAACGCAACAAGGTCGACCTAGTCGTGGTTGGGCCGGAGGATCCCTTGGTTTTGGGGCTGGTTGACGCCCTGGCCGAGGAAGGAATTGCCGCCTTCGGACCGCGTAAGGGGGCCGCTGAGCTGGAAGGTTCGAAGGCTTGGTGCAAGGAGGTTTTGGTCCGTCACCGTATTCCGACAGGCAGCTACCGCGCTTTCCGCGCGCTGAATCAAGCCATGTCTTACCTTGAGACAGGTGCACGTTATCCCTTAGTCGTCAAGGCTTCCGGCCTGGCTGCAGGTAAGGGCGTGGTGATTTGTGAAGACTTCACCGCTGCCGCCGAGGCCGCGCGTGACATGCTCGAAGGCGGTCGCTTCGGTGAGGCCGGCAACACCATTGTGATCGAGGAATTTCTTACAGGTCCGGAGGCATCGGCATTTTGCCTTACCGATGGTCGTACCTTCATGCCGCTGGAATCCTGTCAGGACCATAAGGCTTTGCTAGATGGCAACCGTGGCCCGAACACCGGAGGCATGGGCGCAGTGAGCCCAAACCCAGAGATCAGTGATCGTTCGGCCAGCTTGATCGAGCGTCAGATTTTGCTGCCAACCTTGCATGCCATGGTGCGGGAAGGTCAGCCCTTCCAGGGCGTGATGTTCGCCGGCTTGATGTTGACTTCGGGCGGCCCCAAGGTCATTGAATACAATGTTCGTTTCGGCGACCCAGAATGCCAGATTCTCATGATGCGCTTCGCTAGCGACCTGGTGCCTTATCTGCAGGCCTGCGGCAAGGGCAGCCTCGATCAGTTGGAGGCGCCGACTTGGGAGAAACGTCCGGCATGCTGCCTCGTGTTGGCCTCGGAGGGCTATCCCGAGAGCTATCGCACTGGCTTACCGATTCATGGTCTCGACAAGGTCAAGACTGGTGGCGACCTGCAAGTTTTTCATGCCGGCACTGCCGAAGTGGACGGCGAAATTGTCACAGCCGGAGGTAGAGTCCTATCAATTACTGCCTTAGGTGACAGCATGGCCCAAGCCCGTGAGCGAGCGTATG
>JASMKM010000092.1 GCA_030749235.1 Planctomycetota bacterium
CTCGACGAGCAGGGAAGTGCCTGTAGGCTGAGCGGCAGCCGGTGGCTCTACGACAACGTCGAGCACGGCCTCAGGGTTGAGGTTGGCGCCAAGATCAAACCAGTGGCTGTACATACGCGAGATTTCCAAGGCGAAGTCGGCCTGCACCCAGTAGATGGCTTGGTCGCCGATGGATGGCGTCGGACCACCACCAGGCAGAAAACCACCGGTAGGACGGGTACCGCCCCTCGCAGGGTTGTCTGGCTGGACCTGCTCCCACTGGCTGGAACTGTTCTGACCACCCACTGAGTAGATGCGGCAGATTGGCGAGTACAGCGGGTTACGTCCTTGCGGCACGATGTCCGTGACGATGAAGGAGTTCAGACCCAGGGTGTTGCTCTGCGGGAAGGTGCGGTAACGCGACAGCAACGGCAAGGCGACTGAAGGCGTGAAGCCAGCTGTCCAAGCGAAGAGCTCGCCTGAGTCAGTTAGGTACTGAGGACCTGGCGTCGTGGCCTGTGCGCCACCGAGGTACAGCTGTGGAATCGTGGTATCGCGCCAGATGTAGTTGGTGGTGAACTCCGGCCATGGCAGGTAGTTCACACCGTTGGACACGAAGGTATTGATCGATTGGGTGAAGTAGCTGCTGCGGAACACTTCCACCTCATCAATACCGGTCTCGACGCCATCCTGGTAGCCGAGGATATTGGAATCGAAACTCTCGGTAACCAGACCAGACTGTGGGTTGACCGGGTTACCTTGGATGTCGAGGACCTCATCAGGCTGGTACTCAGAGTGCGCCAAGGACAAGGAGATGTCGGCAAAGCTCTCGTCATAGACCACACCGTTGTTCGGTGCCCAGTTCCAACCGACGACCGAAACATTGTATTCGGTCGGATCGGTGTAACCGAAGCCGAAGTCGTGTGCACGGTGCATGCCCATCACCACGGCGCCTGCAGGAGTGAGCGGCTCGTTAACCGCGGCACCCACTGGGCGGTTGGAAATCGATTCACGCGAGGTGTCTGCAGTGCGCGAGAAACGCTCCGGTACGCGACCGGTGATCTCACCGCCGTTGACGATATTGACCTGGCCGGCCCATTCAGCAAGGCCGTCGCCGTTCTCGTCTAAGGAGGCGGCACCTAACACAAAGCTCTTGTAGCCCGCCTCGTTGGTGGCGACGGTGATTGCCTCGGCCTGACCTTCGTTACCGGCGACAAAGCTGGAAAGGTCGATTGGGTTACCGGAGAGATCCTTGATGCCGTCGGCACCATCACGCAGTGCGACCACGAAGGCGTGGTCGGTGCCTGGGTCACGCCAGCCAGCGGAAGGAGCCAAGGTATACTGGCGGTTACCGTCGGTGGCTTCGATCGAACCAAACAGCAGTCGACCGCCGAACTCCGAAGCCGGGTCGGCACCTGCAGGGACGGGGCGGTAGTCGTAACCGCGCTGACGATCGATGAAGTCGCCGACGCTCTCGCTCGCTTGAATCTGACGGAACCAAGCCGCCTCAATCTCATGCGGCTCGTTAATCAGCCCCGTGGCGGTATCGTCAGGAGAAGCGACCACAAAGGTCTTCATTGAGCGCATCGAGTTCGGATCGATTGGCTCATCAAACCGCACCGTCACGGTGGCGTTCGGATCGATGTTGGTCGTCGGGAAATCGCCAGCCGCTGCCGGTGGTGGCTGGATGTCCAGGTAGCAGACCTGCACCGGAGCATCGACCGGGGTGTAACGCGTGGTGTAACGCGCCGACAGGTCGGCTGCGCCAGTAACGATGCTGGTGTCGGCAACCTCGATCGAGGTACGCACCCGATAGGCCGCCGGGTTGCTGGAGTTCAACACGTCGGTAACCAGCAACAAGCCGGTGCCGACCTCGAAGATGTCACCGACCTTCGGCAGCATCGGCTGGCAGCGGGTGGCGTCGATGCTGTAGACCAAATCGGCGGTAGAGCTGGAGGCTGCCGTCACACTGGAGATGGTGGCCTGCTGAACACCAATCAGGCGCGGACGTGTGGCATCGCGAAGGAACCCGCGGTAAGGGTCGACCTCGTTACCGGTCCGTGCTGCACGCACCAACACCGGCTTGCCACTGATGAACTCCTCGAAAGGTTCGGTAGCTGGATCCTGAACCGTTGGGGTGCGACGACCATCGAGGCTCGTAAGCACCAAAGGCTGGCCGAACAATGGGTCCGGTACCGTTGGGATGCGGAAAGCCAAGTTGGCCGAGAAGGTGTCGAACGAACTGGGGAAACCGACCGCGTTCTGCGGGATGGCCTCTTGGGCTGCTTCTTGTGCCGACACCGTAGGATCGAAGATCACATAGCCTTTGCCTGCAGCGGAATCGTTATCAACCACATAGCGCCCTGCGAACGACAGCAGGGGTGGGTCGCCAACGAAGACTTGCACCGTGGTGAAATCGACGGTGTTTGGATCGACCTCTTGCGAGAACTGCAGACGCACTGCCGCGTTGCGAGCAATCATGCTCATTGGCGGCGCGGTGGTGGTCTTCTTGGCAGTGACATTTGCCAAGTTGTCTTCGGCCGATGCCTTCAAAGTGTCGAAAGCCGAAGTGCCAAATGCCTGCAGGATGGTCAAAGTCTCCCGTTGGGTGGCTGGGTTGGTCGACAGCTCGTAGTTAAGGCCATCGGAATCCAGCAGGTGATTGACGACGACGTCGGCATCGATCAGCGTGCCGTTGACGTCGTAGACATCCACGAGCCGCCCCCAATCCACACTCTCCAGGAACAGACCTGAGGTCCCTTGATTGGAGCCGCCGCTGCCACCGAAGCCGAAGCCGAAGCCGCTTCCGGTATCGGAGCCCCCAGTGATACAGCCGCCGCCGAATGCGGCCGCAGCAACGCTGAGGAGTGCAATTCTCGAGAAAAGTTTCATCCTGAATGGGTTTTGTCGTTCGTAGTCAATGGGGCAATCTGTATCGTGGCGCGCGAGCCATGACACAGGCCTTCTATCCTAAAGGTGCGCATGCTTGTTCGCTCGTTCCATTAGAGCAAATCCCGTACCAGCCTAAGAACTAGCCTGAAAGGCTCTTATGCGGACAAGAGCGCCCATCAGGTGCGGAAACGCACATCCCCTGCTGAGCCTCAATTTTCGGCCTTAGCCGCCCCAGGTGTAGCCCGCGGCAGCGGCCTCGTCACGCCGTAAAAATGGCCGCAAATTCTCAGGTAAAATCCGCAATGCGGCCTGTGAGTGCACAGGATGCACCCGTTGGGTCGATCGGCAACCGGCATAATCAACTGGAAGGAGCGCATCGCAATAGGCACACAAGAAGGTGCGTCGGGTCAGACCAATGACCCTCCATGGAGCCGAAATAGCCTCTGACCGGGTGATGCAACCCTCGTTGGGGCAAAGACCTAAGTCGTGTTCATTGCTTCCTGAGGGAAGGGGCGCCAAAGCCGGCAGCGGCCATCGATCCTCCCCCAACATGGCCAAGAAAATCACTTGGCGCACGATTGGCCCCATCGCCGCCTGCTGAAAATAAAGAGCGCGTGGGTCGTGATCGACCGAAGCGGGCAACTCCTCACAACGCGGCAGCGGATGCAGGAGCTGGCAAGATTCCATCAAAGGATTCTCCAGATGAGCCGGGGTGACACCGGGATAGCCACCCGAGCCGGCCTCAGCACCCCGTTCGGCTTGCATCCGGGTCAAGTACATCGCATCCAGCTTGTCGATCTCGGGTGGATCCTCGCGGAATAGGTTCTTCTGCACCAAGCCCTTCGGTTCGAGCACGCGCGCCTCAGTGGATCCGGTCCATTCGGCGAACAGCGGATGTTTGCCCCAACGCAGGCGATAATCGAACTTATCGAGGATGCGGCGTTCGAAACTGGCCTCCCAGTCCAACCCCTTGCCAGGCAGCAATAGCAGACGTGCGCCCAACATCGCCAAGCCCCAAGCCAAGGAACGCGCGGTGCGTCCATGGCGCAAATCCCCCATCAAGGCCACCGTGCGACCATCGAAGTCTCCCCACTTGCGGTACAACGTATAGAGATCAACCAGGGTCTGGGTGGGATGGCCTAGACGGCCGTCGCCGCCATTGACCACTGGCACGCCAGCATATTGGCTTGCCAAACGCGAAGCTCCATCACTGGGGTGGCGCAGCACCAACAAGTCGCAATAGCTGCCGACAACCTTGGCCATGTCGGCCAGGGTCTCCCCCTTGGTGCCGCTGGTGGTGTTGGGATCGGAGACCGAAATCACCGACGCACCGAGTCGATGCGCCGCTGATTCGAAGGACAAGCGGGTTCGCGTAGATGGCTCAGCGAAGACCGTGGCGATGATATGGCCACGCAGGGCTTCGCTAAATTCCAAGGGGCGACTCTCGACCTGGCGGGCGCGTTGGAAAAACGCATCCAAAAACGCGGGGTTGAAGGCTTCAGCAGAATGAAGACCTTCCATCACCGGCAGGAGTTGCATCACAGGGATTTTGTTGGGCTTTCCAGCAAGGGGGCGAGTGCCACCACGCGAGCAACAGGATAACCCCGGAGCCTGCCAACGGGAATGCCCTAAAGTGCTTCCAAAGCGTCACGTTCGGCCTGGCTGGTCGCGACCAGCTGATTGATTGGCGGAGCCGGGCCAAGTTGCCCAAGCAACTGGCGCTCCAAGGCCGCCAATAGGCTGGCTTGACTGCTCGGCTCAGCACGCAGGAAGGGCCGCGGCAGGACCTTCTCGGCTGGCCAGGTGGCTGCACGGTCGCAACGGTTTAACACCAGCGGGTCGTGTGCAGGTCGATCGGCGACGGCAGCCAGGATTTGGGCACTGGGTGCTTCGGCAGCATCGAAGACCCAGATCACCCGCCATGCCGACGCCAGTGCCGCTTTGGTCATTGCCACCGCAGCTTGGTCGATGCCCTTGGCCTGTTCCCAGACGCCGGCACTATCAGTCAACGTAACGACAAAGGCCTCGGCGCCTTGGCCTAACCGCAAGGGTGCCGTGACCAGGTCGCGGGTTGTGCCGGCGGCTTCGTTGGCGGTCACGCGTCGCTCTTGCAACCAAGCATTGAACAAGGTGGACTTGCCGGCATTGGGTGGCCCAGCGAGCAACAGCTTCGGCACGCCGGCCAAAACCTTCCCCCAATCATTCCAAGCCCGCAGCCTTTCCTTCTCGCCTTGGCGCTGCGCTGGCGCCAAGGCGCGCAGTTTCTGTAGATGCCGATCCCAGCTACCGCCCAACCTAGCTGCAAATATACGTGCAGCCAATGGCGAGGTAGCCTGCAAGAAGGTCTGCTGACTGAGGTCCGCGCTGACGGCTTGTCCTTCGCACTCCTCTGTCCAGCCCTGCTTATGCAGCCAAGTACGTAAGGCCGCGGCTACGCCGAAACCTCCATGCAGGTGGATTTCCACCACGGTCCTCGGATCTGCTCCCTCCTGCATATCCCCTGTCGAACGACACCAACATAGGCATTCATCGAAGGCAAAGCTGTTGCGGTTTAAGACCACCTTGCCGACTTCCAAGGCGGTGTTGGCCCCCAACAAGCGACGCATCTGCTGGCGGCTTGCGCGAAGCTCCCAGATCGACAAGGCACTGGCACCGGGTGCCGAAAGCCGACGGTAATGAGGCAACTCAGTGCTCACGTGCGGCAAGATAGGCTAGGGCTTCAAGTACCAAGTTCTCGCGTCGTTGCCAAGACGGCAAGAACTCCTGTAGGCGAGGGCTATCCCCGCCACTGAGGAAACGCGCTGCTGTGCAGTCCTGCGCCTGCTCAAAACGCTTCCCTAGGCCTTCGATTGCATAAGCCACGGCTAGCGAGGTTCCGGCGAAGACCGCGCCGGCGGTATCGGCCGGAATTGCGACTTCGGTGGCCATCGCCGCTGACAGGTGCGGACATGCCTCGGCCAAGGCACGTTCCTGCACGCTCAGGCCAGCACCAATTGCGCCGCCGTGGAAGCGTCCATCAGTATCGACAAAATCGACGGTAAAGGCCGTTCCGCAATCGGCGATGAGCACAGCACCCTGGTGTTGCTGCCATGCAATCCAGGCAGATAGCAAGCGGTCCATGCCAGTTCCCTCGGTGAGAATCTGCAGGGGCACGTCGGCGGGAAGCCAACGCTGCATCGGAAAACGGAACCAACACTCGTTATCGAGGAAGGCGTCGGCGCGTGGCGAGGTGCTAGCCACATGGATGAACTGCGGCTGCAGCTCCTCGACCAAAGTACGCAAGGCGCGGCGACCTTCGCCGGACTGCCAATCGAAGACTCGCACTTCCGCGGTGCCGAGTTGGCACACCTTCACCCTGCTGTTGCCAACATCCGCCAGCAGGACGGGCTTGATCACAATCAGCGCGGCAGGCGGTAGGTCAGGGTGCGCACGCCGCCGAGACGCTCGATGCGCACGCTGATGAGGTCGGTGTCTAGCTGCTTCATCGACTCGAACAACTCATCGCGGTTGGTGGCCGACTGACCGTTGACATCTAACACGATGTCGTCGGCACGCAGGCCCAGGCGTTCGAACACCGAGTTCGCTGGTACGCTCTTGATGCGCAAGCCGATTGGTTCGTTCGATAACGGATCGCGCTGCACGCGGTGCGGAATCGAGCTTAGAATCTCTTCCTGGGACATCGATTCCAGGGCTTCGACATCCTTTTTGCCGACCGCAAAGCTATTGGCTTCGCTGAGTTCCTTGGTGTAATCCGGAACGACGCTGACCGCAGCATCGGTGTTGCCCTCGCCGTTCCCGCTGCCACCTTGGTTGGGACCGGCAGCGTAGATCTGCGCGGAGTCGACCTCATAGGTAAGGGCATGGACCTTAATGATTTCGCCGCTCTCGACCAACTCAAGCTCCACCCAACCCGGTTGCACGGCCTTGAGGCGGATCTTCAGGCCTTCCTTGCCCTTCAGTTCGAAGACCTCACCAACCACCAGGAACTGGCCGACGAAATCATCCTCGGCAGCCTTTTCACCACGCGCTTGGACCCACGCTGCATTGGGCGATTGAATTAACGGAACTTCTACATCCTCGGCGGCCAAGACTGGCTTCTCGACCACTGGTTCAAGCTCTTCGGGGAGCTCTGGTGGTGCCACATAACCGGTGATGTTGAGGTCCTGCAGCACAGCATATTGACTGTAGGGCTTCAGGTGGGTCGGGCCCTTTTTCGCATCTACAGCCTTGACCTGCTCCCTGATCCGATTGAAATCCATCTTCCGGATGATCTGCTCCTGGTTGTTCCAATAGTCGAACATCTTCCAGCCGAAACCGGCCAGTCCAGCGATGCCCACAATTACGAGCAAGAGGCGGATGAATTTCTCGTTCACGAATAGCATCTTAGCGGTGTCCTCAAGCGATTGCGACGCGTCCAAGCCTAGGCTTCTTCCCCATTGGCGACCAAGGTCTGCAGAGATTTGAGCATCGCTTCCAGCCCTTTGCCGGTCGCCGAAGAGATACATCGTGCGGGCTGGCCGATTGCTTGAAAGAAATCCTCGGCGAGGTGGGCCGCTTCCTCATCCTCCACCTTGGTGGCCACCACCATCGTTGGGCGGGTAGCCAGTTCAGCGCTATAGCCCTCGATCTCGTGCCGGATTACCCGATAGGCCTCCTCCGGAGGATCCGATGCCAATGACGAGCAATCCACCAGATGCAGCAAAACGCGGGTGCGCTCCACATGGCGGAGGAACTGATGGCCCAAGCCCTTGCCTTCGTGGGCACCTTCGATCAGGCCGGGAATATCGGCAATGACAATCTGGCGCTCCAGGTTTCCGAAATCGAGAATGCCGAGCGAGGGATCCAAGGTGGTGAAGGGATAGTCCGCCACCCGTGGCCGCGCGGCAGTTACACGACGCAGAAAGGTACTCTTGCCGGCATTGGGCAAGCCCAACAGGCCGACGTCGGCGACCAACTTCAGCTCCAGGCGCAACTTGCGACTTTCACCCTCCATGCCTTCCTCGGCGCGTTCGGGCGCCTGGTTCACCGAGGTGGCGAAGCGCGCGTTGCCGCGGCCCGGCTTGCCGCCGGCACAGACCACCACCTTGGCGCCATCCTCGTCAAGGTCGGCGAGCAGGTTGCCACGTTCAAAATCGAAGACCTGGGTACCAACCGGCACCCGAACCAACAGCTTGTCGCCAGACTTGCCGGTGCGGTTATTGCCACCACCGGGCTGTCCATCGCCGGCGCACGCATGGTAGTTACGCGATACGCGGAACAGCGAACTTTCCTGGCCGTCGGCGAGCATCTCGACGTCGCCGCCGCGGCCACCATCGCCGCCATCGGGGCCACCCATGTTGACATACTTCTCGCGATGAAAGGAGCGGCAACCACTTCCGCCCTTGCCGGCGCTGGCAATCATCACCGCCTCGTCGCGGAACATGTTCTCGATCTTCTGTCCCATGCTTGTGTACCTCAACTTGAAAAAAAGGGGGCTCGGCGCAGCTCAAGAAAAAAGCCTGGAAGTCATCTGACTCCCAGGCTGAAGGTCGCGTGTGTTGAACGCGACGTAGAAGCTTAGCCCTCGAGAGGGATGATGCGCACCCGACGGCGAGACTGGAACTCGACGGTGCCATCCCACAGCGCGTAAAGGGTGTAATCGGTGCCCATTCCGACACCGCGACCTGGGTGGTGCTTGGTACCGCACTGGCGGATCAAAATCTCGCCGGCTTGGACCTTCTGGCCACCGTACTTCTTGATACCGCGCATTTGCGGGTTGGAATCACGACCGTTCTTGGTCGAGCCGCCACCTTTCTTATGTGCCATTGTTCTTTCTTAGCTATTGGGCGAGGAGGCGCCTTAGGCGCGAATCTCCTTCACGCGGATGTGCGTGTACTTCTGACGATGGCCAACGCTGGAGCGGCTGCTCTTGCGGCGGCGGAACTTGGCGACGGTGATCTTCTTATCAAGAACCTCACCGACGACTTCGGCGACCACAGAGGCGCCATCGACATTTGGGGTGCCGACTTCGACAGATCCATCCTCCTTCTTCAGGAGCTGGACTTGATCGAAGACGAGTTCACTGCCGGCTTCAGCGGCGGACATGCGGTCAATCCACAGGTCTTCACCAGGCGTGAGAGTCAGGCAGCGGGAGCGGTCGCGGACGATTGCGTACAAGGTAGTTTTCCTATGCAAAAGGGCCGGACATTTTAACGGGGGTCCGAAGCATCGGCAAGAGCAGTCATGGGTTCTAGGACAGATTCTCCAGAGGGAACCTGTGGGTCTTCCACGAACTCGACCTTGTGAGGGAGTCCCTGGAGGGCGATCTGATGACGACGCAGCTGGTGTACAACCCCCTCTTGCGCACGGATTCGCACCATCCAAGCGCCCGAAAGCGCCCTCAGACGGCGCAGGACGCGCAAGGCGCCGGCACTGTGGTGGGCATAATTGCCACTGCCGCCACAGCTGCGGCACATGGCATCGGCGGCGCGGCCGGGACCGGTGCCAAGGCGACGGCGGGTGAAGGAGAACAAGCCGAAGCTGCCAATACGCCCGGTCTTCATGCGTGCGCGATCGCCCCGCAGCGCCTCGCGCATGGCTTCCTCAACCTGACGGCGATTCTCCGGTTCCCGCATGTCGATGAAATCGACCACAATGATGCCACCCAGGTCGCGCAGGCGCACCTGATTGGCGACCTCCTCGACCGCCAGAAGGTTGGTCTGCAACGCGGTCTCCTCCAAGGTGGTGCCTTCGATACGACCGCTGTTGACGTCGACGGCGGTCAACGCTTCGGTGGGGTGGATCACAATCGAAGCACCGCGCCCGATCGGTACGCGGCTGCGGAACAAGCGCTGGTAATCGGTTTCCAAGGCAAGCTGCTCAAACAAGGGCACCTCGTCCTCGTAGAGACGCAAATCGACTCGATTGCTGGCGCCCTTTCGTTCTAGGAACTCAGCGATGGCCTTGAAGCTCTCTTGCTCATCGCAGCAAATCGATTCGATCCCAGCGTGAAAAAGTTCGCGAATGGCGCGCATCACGATCGTCTCCTCCTCGACCAACATGACTGGTGGTTGCGCTGCGGACGCCGTCTTGGTCATGCTCTTGATGCGCTTTTGGATGCGCGTCATGTCGGCCTGTAGCACGCGTTTGGGTTCGCCGGCAGCGGCAGTCCGGGCGATCACCGGCAGCCCTTCACCAGCTCCCAAATCGGTAAGGACCTCGCGCAGTCGTTCCCGCTCCTCGGTCTCCTCGATGCGGCGGCTGACACCGATACGCCCCAAGGACGGCATCCATACCAAGCCGAAACCGGCCAAGGAGATGATCGTCGACAAAGTGGCGCCCTTACCACGCACCGGGTCACGCACCACTTGCACGACCACGGCACGCCCCACCTCCAACAAATCGGAGATACGGGCCGGTGCGGCGGTCTCGGCTTCGAGTGAGGAGTCGGCATCGACATCGGCATCGTGACCCACATCCGTGTCGGAATCCACATCGGCATCGGCGTCGACCGCCGCCTCTGGGTCCTCCCCACTCATTGGCACCTCACGTTCGATTACCGTGGTGGCAGCGGTCATCGCGTCAACACTGGCATCCTGATAAGCCGGATGCACATTGCCGACATGCAAGAAACCCGCGCGCCGGTCGCCGAAATCGACGAATGCGGCATCGAGGCTGTCTTCGACCTGCTTGACCACTCCGAGGTAGACATTGCCCACCATCGAACCAGCGTCGGGGCGGCCACTGCGCAGGTCACAAATTTTGCCTTGATCAAGTAAGGCAATGCGCACCTCCTCCGGGTCACGTGCGTTAACCACCAACATGTTTCCGGATCGTGACATGGTTCAGTCTTGATCGGCGCAGAGTATCTCCACCATCTTGGTGGCTGCCTGCTCGGCTTGTGGACCAGAAGCATGCACTTCAATCACAGCACCATGGGCGGCGCCGAGGGTCATCACCGACAGAATGCTGCGTGCATCCGCCACCCTCCCATCGCAATGCAATTCGATGGTGGCTTCAAAGTCGATCGCTGCCGACACGATGGCATGGCTCGGACGAGCATGGATGCCATGTGAATTCACGACCTTCGCCTTGAGGACGATGGTCTCTAACATGTTTGATTCGCTTAAGCCGCAGCCAGCTCGGACAGGAGATCAATTACCTGCTGAGCTTCAGTGGCTTGGACCGAGAACGACACGAAATCTTCGTGCTTGGCGATGCTGGCCAACCAGCGCAGCAGACCAAGGTGTTCGTCGGCACCCTCTTCGGGGCGGACCACACAGAAGAATACATTCACAACGCTGCCATCGAGGGCAGCGAAATCGAGGCCTTCCTTATGGATGCCGACGACGACGGCGACATCGGTGATGCCAGCCATCTTGACGTGAGGCATGCCTACGCCAGCGTCGCCGGTAGAGCCTTGCGCTTCGCGTGCAATCAAAGCAGTTAGCAACTCATCCTTACGCTCGGCCAGGGCGGCATTGTTCGCCACCATCTGGTCGACCATTGCAGCCAAGGCGCTGTCGGAGTCGGAAACCTGAAGGTCAAGCAGTATGGACTGCTCGGAAAAGAGATCCACGTAGTTCATGGAGTATTGTGATTCCGCTAGTGAGGACGACGGTCCTTCGCGGATTGTTTTTCTTTGGATTTGAGGAACTGGCGCTCGAGCTTGCCGACGACGCCGTCGACGGCCGTGCGGCCGTCGGATGCCTTATCAGAGGCAACAAAAGATTCACCACGACGACGGTGGATGATGACGTCACAGGTCACCTCTCCGCCATCATGGTCAAAGACAATCTCACCCTGTTCAAATTCCTCACCAAGGCGCTCGATATGGTTGAGCTGCTTCTGGGCATATTCCAGAAGGGCCTGTGGGAAGGACTCGTGACGACAAGTAGTTTCGATTCTCATGTTTTTCGGGGGTGGTGAGAGATGCCCACCACCATCAAGGATACGTGCTCCCCGATTCCCCGCAAAGCCTTGTGAAGGGATTCGGCTGGTAGAACACGCGCCACAGGTAAAGACCCTCCGCTGGGGCGGTTGCACCTGCTCGCTGGCGATCGCGGCTGTCTCGCACGTTGGCCACCCATTGTGGACCACGCTTGCCATAGCCAACCTCCAATAAGCTGCCAACCATATTGCGCACTTGGCGGTAAAGAAAGCCTTTGCCGCGAAAATGGAAAGCCAAGCCGCCGCGCATCGGCTGGATGTGGGCTGCGGTGATGGTGCGGATGGTGGTCGTGGTGCTGCGCCCAGCAGCGGCGAAGGCTTCGAAGTCGTGAGTGCCAATCAAGGCCAGCAGCGCCTCGCGCATCGGCTCCAGCTGCAGCGGGCGTCGAATCCAGGCCACCTTGCCGCGCTGCAATACCGGCCGCTCCGGGCCGGTGGCGGCAAAAAAGACATAGTGTTTGCCGACGGCACTTTGGCAGGCGTGGAAACCAGCTGGTGCTTCGACGGCCTGACGCACTGCCAGATCATCGGGTAGATAGGCGTTCATAGCGCGCGCGATCTTGTGTGCCGGCATCCGTTTCACCGCTGGCAGATGCACAACCTGGCCATAGGCATGCACGCCACTGTCGGTACGTCCACTGCCATGCACCACCTGACGTTCGCCGGAGACCGCGGCCCATGCGGTTTCCAATTCCTCCTGCACGGTGCGGAAACCTGGCTGACGTTGAAAGCCGCAGAAACCACCACCGTCGTACTTCACGACCATGGCGACACGGCGCGGTGCGACGAAGGCTGCAGCAGGATCTTCAGTCATTCAACGGGTGACGCCCGCGATAGGCGTCGGCAAGGATCTCGCCGTGCAGATACTCCAATCGTGCCCCAGCAGGCAAGCCACGCGCCAACCGCGTGATATGGGCGTCGGTGTCGGCAAGGATCTCGAGCACGCTCAAGGCAGCACCTTCGCCTTCGCGATCGGGCGCGGTGGCGAGCACCACCTCCTTCACCCCTTCATGTTCAACCCGCCGACGTAAAGCGGTCAATGCGTTGGCGTCGGGCTCGGCCCCTTCTCGAGGTGCGAAGCCTTCGAGCAGCACATGATAAAGCCCATCGTGCACGCCGGCACTCTCGAGCTTCTCCACTTCACGCGGACCTTCGACCACGCAAACCACGCTGCGGTCACGGTCCTGGTCGGAGCAGATCGAACAAGGCGACCGCAAGGTGATGTTGCCGCAGGTCTCGCAACGCTCGGTCTCGATGCGCGCATCGCGCAAGGCCATCGCCAAGTCGGCGACTTCCTCACGCGAGGATCGCAGTACATGCAAAGCCATACGCTCGGCACTACGCGCGCCGACGCCGGGGAAACGCTCCAAGGCGCGAATCAGCCGTTCCAGTGGTTCCGGGAACGCCACGTCTACATCATGCCTGGCAGGCCCATGCCACCGGTCACACCTTTCATCGCTTCCGAGTGGGCGGTTTCCGCTTGCTTCAAGGCTTCCTTGACGGCGGCACCGACCAAGTCCTCGAGCATCTCGACCTCGGCCGGGTCGACCACTTCCGCATCGATCTTAATCGATTCGAATTCACGCGCGCCATTGACCACGACCTTTACCGCACCACCACCGGCACTACCTTCGAAGCTCTTCTTGTTGAGCTCGTCCTGCATGTCGGAAACTTGCTGCTGCATTTTTTTGGCTTGGCGCAACAGGCCACCAAGATCACCGAGACTTCCTGCCATCGTTTCTTTTCTGTTTTATTGTTAGGGCGTTTCCTCTTGTCCGCCGAAGGATTCGAGCAGACTGTCGACCACCGGATCCTGCTCTACGCGAGTGCCGGTGTCAAAGGTGAAGCGCCATGGCCCGGGGCTCCATGCCAAACGGGCCAATGCCTTCAGTTCAATCGGGTCCTCGACCAGATTGCGATCACGTTGTTCCAGGGGATACAAGGTGATGACGACGTTGTTGTCTTCAAGCGCACCGCTGACGAAGTTGCGTCGCACGACCGCTGCCAAGGTTGGGCGTTCGTTCTCGAGGCGCTGTAGCAAGGCTTCGATGTCGCGCAGGACGACGCTGCTGGGTGGCGCAGGAGCCGTCGCTGCGGGTGCTTGCACTGGCGTGGCCTGTGGTTCAACTGGCGCTGGTGCAACCGGTACTGGAACTACTGCAGCGGCCTTCGGCTTGGCTGGCACAGGCGCAGCAGACGCTGATTGCGTTGCCTGAGGTGCTGCTGCAGCCGGCGCGACCTTTGCTGCGGCAGCGACCGGCGCCTGGTAGTCACTGCCTTGGCTCTTTCCCAGCAGTTGCGCCAGGTCGAAGAAATGACCGACGCGGGCAGCCCGCAACAAGGTCCATTCCAGCAAGGCGCGAGCGCCCAAAGGAGACTTCTGCATGCGACTTTCCAAGTGGAACATCATGCCGAGCACCCCCTCCAGATTGTCGCGCCCCATCTGGCGCGCCAGTTCAATCATGCGCGTACGGCGCTCCGGAGCCGGTTCCACCCCAAGTGCATCTTCCCCCAGCAAGGCCACATGCAACAAGTCGCGCAACGCATCGACGGCTTGCTCGACGAAGTCGCGTTCGGTACCACCACGCTCCAGGAAGCCTTCGACCTGTTGCAGGATGACGGCGGGCTGGTCAGCAGCCATGGCTTCGAACAAGGTCAACCAACGCTCCGGACGAGCCAAGCCGGCCACGCTTTCCAGATCATCCAGGGTGACCTTCTCACCGGCAGTGGCAAGCACCTGATCGAGCATCGATTCAGCATCGCGCATACCGCCACGGCAACCACGCGAGATTGCCTGCAGCACTTCCGCGTCGACCTGCATGCCTTCGGCTTCACAGACGCGCACCAACTTGGCTTGGATGTCGACCTCGCGTAAGCGTCGGAACTCGAACATCTGACAACGCGACACAATGGTGTCGGGGATCTTGTGCGGATCGGTGGTGGCGAACAGGAACATCGCATGCTCCGGCGGCTCCTCCAGCGTCTTCAACAGAGCGTCGAAGGCTTGGCCGGATAGGCGTTGCACCTCGTCAATGATGTAGATCTTGCGGCGATCACGAATCGGTTGAGTCTGTACGGCATCGCGGATGCCACGCACGTCGTCTACGCCGTTGTTCGATGCACCATCGATCTCGATCACGTCGATGTCGCCGCCGCGTTCGATATCACGGCACATGGCGCATTGCAGGCAGGGCTCCACCGTGGGCCCTTGCTCACAGTTCATCGACTTGGCGATGATGCGTGCGGTGGTGGTCTTACCTACACCACGCGGGCCGATCAGCAGATAGGCCTGACCGACGCGCTGACGCTCGATCGCACGGCTGAGCGCGTGCACGATATGCTCCTGACCGATAACCTCGGAGAACGTACGCGGGCGATATTTGCGCGCAAAAACGCGGTAGGTCGGGGCGGGCTCGCTCACTTGCATATCCTAGCAGCCATCAGGGCAGCCGCCTTGGCCGCTCAAAACCTGCGGCTCTGGCCCAAGGGAGGGGTTTTTTGTAGGAACCGGAAGCCCGGACATCCACGGCGCCCGAGAACTTCCCCTTAGGGCTGCTTCGTTCCCGACCTGACCCGGTTCAAGAAAGTCTCGCCGCGTGGCGCCGGACTCCCGGTTCCTACAAAAGACCGAATGGCGGAGAGGGAGGGATTTGAACCCTCGGTACCTTACGATACACACGCTTTCCAAGCGTGCTCATTCGGCCACTCTGACACCTCTCCACGAATTCGGAAAAACAACGAATCCCTCGGTGAGGGATTGGCGGAGAGGGAGGGATTTGAACCCTCGGTGGCCTCTCGACCACACTGGTTTTCGAAACCAGCCCATTAAGCCGCTCTGGCACCTCTCCTTGGGCGGAGGATGATACCCGTGCCGACCTTACCAGGAAAGCCCCTATTCCTGACCGCTTGGCGGGATTCGCTCCGAATCGTCTGCCAGTGGCTGTTTGGCGCGCTTGCGACGAAAGAAGTCACGCAAGAGGGTAGCGGATTCCTCGGCCAGCACTCCGCCGACGGCTTCGATTCGATGATTAAGCCTTGGCAGCTCCAACAGCCTTGCCAAAGATTCCACCCCACCGAACTTGGGATCAGCGGCACCATAGACCACTCGCTTGATCCGAGCATGCAAGAGTGCACCGGTGCATTGGATACAGGGCTCAAGAGTGCAATACAGCTCGGCCTCGACCAGACGCTTCTCTTCCACGGCGGCAAAGGCTTGCGAAAGGGCTAGCATTTCGGCATGGGCGGTGGCGTCCTTCAAAGCCTCGACGCCATTTGCCCCGCGTCCGATGACCTGATTGCCACGTACGACCACAGCTCCTACCGGAACCTCATCCTGCTCCCATGCGGCTCGCGCCTGCCGCAAGGCCATCTCCATGATCGCCTGATCACGCTCCTCCTGACTCTCCGGCTCACGTAGTGGGAATAGCAAGGTCATGTCCACAGCCTAGCGCAAACTTACTCAAATGCTCATCACTCACGAAACACGGCTGACTTCGCGCTTGAGGGGAAGGCCAACAAGTGAGTGGCGCGCCCGGGAGGATTCGAACCCCCAACCCCCTGATCCGTAGTCAAGTACTCTATCCAGTTGAGCTACGGGCGCTGATTTGAGAGGCAGATTTCACAGTCGCCCAGGGCTGCCGTCAAGACCTAAACGGAATTCTACTTCAGCCACCTCTAAGGGGCTGCGTATTGCTAGGCTAGTTGCCTGTCGATGGAACCCTTCGTTCACCTTCACGTACACACCGAATACAGCCTCCTTGACGGCGCCAACCCGATCGGAAAGCTGGTCGATGCCGCCGTCGCCGATGGCCACACCGCCCTTGCAATCACCGATCATGGCAACCTCTTTGGCGCCATGGAGTTCTATCAGGCCTGCAAGAAACGCGGCGTGAAGCCGATCCTTGGCTGCGAGTTTTATATCGCCGAGGATTCAATGCTGAAGCCGCACAGCCGACGCGCCAATCCCTACAGCCACCTGACCCTGATGGCGCATAATGCTCAGGGCTGGGAGAACATGATGTCCTTGTCATCGGCCGGCTTCATCGAAGGCCAGCATTTCCGTCCGCGGATTGACATGGAATACCTAGCCGAGCGGACCAACGGATTGACCTGCCTGTCGGGTTGCCTGAGCGGGCCCGTCAATAAACGTCTGCGAGTCGAGGACGAGCGCGGCGCTATTCAGACCGCTGGCAAGTTGCAGGACATGTTCGGCAAGGAGCATTTCTACCTAGAGATCATGCGCAACGGCATTGCCCTTCAGGACAAGATGACCGAGGGCATGACGCGTCTTCAAGGTCAAATGAATGCGCCGCTGATTGCCACCAACGATATCCATTATCTGCGCCATGAGGATTGCGCCGCACAAGACGCGATGATCTGCCTGAATACGGGTTCACGCCTCGATGACCCCGACCGCTGGCGCATGGACAGCGACACCTTGTACTTCCGCACCCGCGAGGAGATGAACCGTATCTTCTCCGATATCCCGGAAGCCTTGCGCAATACGCAACTGGTCGCCGACCAGGTCGACGTCGAGCTGGAGATCGGCCGCCTGCGCCTGCCGGTGTTCACGCCGGAAGATGGTCGCACTCCCGATCAGCTGTTCCGCGAACTGTGCGAACGCGGCTTCAAGGAACTTTATCCCGAGGTCACTCAAGAGGCACGTGAGCGACTCGAGTACGAAATCGGCGTAATCACCGAGATGGGCTTCATCTCCTACTTCCTGATCGTCTGGGACTTGATCCGTTTCGCACGCGAGGCAGGCATCCCGGTCGGTCCAGGGCGCGGTTCGGCGGCCGGCTCGATTGTGGCTTATGTGCTGGGGATCACGCGCATCGATCCCTTGGAGTACGACCTCATCTTCGAGCGCTTCCTGAACCCTGCGCGCATCTCGATGCCGGATATCGATATCGATTTCTGCAAGGATCGGCGCGAGGAAATGATCAACTACACGCGCGAGCGTTATGGCGACGAGAACGTCTGCCAGATCATTACCTTTGGCAAACTCAAGGCCAAGAACGCCCTGCGCGACATGGGACGCATCATGGAAGTGCCGCTGCCGGAGGTCGACAAGGTCACCAAAAAGATCCCGGAGGGTCCTGGCGTCAAACTCGGCAAGGCGATTGACGAGGAGCCAGACCTAAAGGAACTATTCGAGAACTCCGAACTTCACAAGAAGTGGTTCGACCTGGCGCTGAAGGTCGAGGGCCTGCCGCGCAACTCTGGCATTCATGCCGCAGGCGTGATCATCGCCGACCAACCGCTACGTGAGATCGTGCCGCTGGCCAAGGTGTCGGGCAACATTACCACGCAGTGGGACATGAAGTACTCGGAGCAGTTTGGACTGCTGAAGATGGACTTCCTCGGCTTGCGCACCTTGTCGATCCTCCAGGAATCCGTCAATCAGGTCGAACGTCGGCTCGGTCAAACCATCGTGCTCGATGAACTGCCGTTGGACGACGCAGACACCTATGAGCTGCTGCGCAAGGCCAACACCGAAGGCGTATTCCAGCTGGAATCCGCCGGCATGCGCAAGCTGTTGGCGCAAATCAAGCCCACCCACTACGAGGACATCATCGCAGTCTTGGCACTATTTCGACCGGGGCCGCTGGGCTCTGGCCTGCATGAGACCTATGCGCGCCGCAAGCATGGCGAGGAAAAGGTCAGCTTCCAGCATGAAATCCTCGAGGACATCCTTGCCGAAACCTACGGGGTGTTGATCTACCAGGAGCAGATCATGCGTGTCGCCCAGTTCATGGGCGGCTTCAGCCTCTCTGACGCGGATTCGCTGCGTAAGGCGATGGGCAAGAAGAACGCCGAGATGATGGGGAACTTCGAGGGTCAGTTTCTCGACGGCGGCGCCGAACGTGGTGTGCCGGCCGAGATCGCCAAGGAGATTTGGGACATGATGGTCAAGTTCGCGGAGTATGGCTTCAACAAGTCGCACTCGGCGGCCTATGCCATGGTGACCTATCAGGCCGCCTGGATGAAGGCGCATTACCCCGCCGAGTTCTTTGCCGCCTCCTTCACCTACGAGGCCGGTGACACCGACAAGCTGCGCTCCTTAATCGAGGACGCCCGACGTCATGGCGTGCACCTGCTGCCGCCGTGCGTAAACGCCTCGCAGAGCAGCTTCACCGTAATTGACGGCGAAACCGTGCGTTTCGGTCTCGAGGCAATCAAGGGCGTCGGCCATGGCGCTGCTGATTCGATCGTCGAGATGCGCGCCGACCAGGAAGACGGGCAGTTCGCCACGGTCGACGAGGTCCTAATCGGCGGTGTGGCCGCCAGCATCAACCGTGGCACCTTCGAGAGTCTGACCAAGGCCGGAGCGATGGACAGTTTCGCCGAGAGCCGAGTGCACCTCTTGCCGCAGCTGGAGGACCGCATCCACGTGGCCTCGGCCTTGGCTAAGGACCGCGCCAAGGGCCAAGGCCTGCTGTTCGACGCCGCTCCAGCGCCTGCGCCAGCCACTGTGGCTACCGACAGCACCAAGTCCCCTGCCGACGAGGTGGAGCTCGATGCAGCGGGCCAGAAGTTGCTGCTGCAATATGAGAAGGAATCGCTGGGTTTCTACCTGACCTCCCACCCATTGGACAACTACCGCGACATCCTCGGTGGCGTTTCGCCTTGGGACAGCCGTTCCGCCAAGGAGGCTGGCACTGATGCCATCCTCGCTCTGCCCGGCATCGTCAGCCAGCTGAACGTTCGCGGCACGCGCAAGGATCCGACCCAAAAGTACGCCAAGTTCAAGGTCGAGGATTTGCACGGCGCCACCAAGGCCATCATCTTCTCACGTAACTGGGAGGAAATGCAGGAGTTCATCGACGAGGACTTCGTCGGCTTGTTCCACGGCCGCATGCAGGTCAGCAATGACGAGGCCGAGATGATTGTCGACAAGGTCGAGCCACTTGGCAGCAAAGATGACATGCGCCTCCAGGGCAGCCTGGAAATCCGCCTGCATAGTGGCGATACGCCGCCGATCCAAGAGATGGCGGAAATTCTGCAGCGCCATGCCGGCGAGGACCGCGTGCGCTTCATCGTGCATGACGGCGAGCAGGGTGCGCGCTTTGTGCGTGCCGGCAAGGAGTGGTCGGTGAAGCTCAATAGCACCCTCGTGGATGAGCTGAACCTGCTGCTCGGTACCGACAGCGCAAAGCTGTCGATGGAGCGCGGCACCGTCAAGCGCGAGCGTGCCCCGGCTTGGAGTCGCAACTAGGCGGTTCGCGCCAGCAGCAAGGCCAAAGCTGAGGACATGCCACAGATCCACCGCCCAGGATTCACCAAGAATTTCAGCAATTAGAAAAGCCGGCTGGTCTTCACCAGCCGGCTTTTGTCGCGATCACCTGGGGGAATCAGTCCTCATCGCTCTCGAAGTCAGGCTCGGAGCGCTCGACTAACTCAAAGATGGCCAGGGGAGCCTGGTCGCCAAGACGGGTGCGGTCCAACTTCAGGATGCGGGTGTAACCACCTGGACGATCCTTGAAGCGAGGGCCAAGCACGTCGAAAAGCTTGGTGGTGGCCTTGCGGTCGTTACCGAGCATCGCCAAGGCGCGACGGTAGTTGTGCAGGTTCTTCTCCTTTGCCAAGGTAATCAGTTTCTCGGCGAATGGACGGTGAACTTTGGCCTTGGTGACTGTGGTTTCGATCCGTTCGTGTTCAATGAGGGCACTCACGATGTTACGAGCCAGAGCACGGCGATGGGAGCCAGTACGGGAAAGGTTGTTGGTCTTTACGCGGTGACGCATGTTCTTGCTCCTAGTTGACGGCGCCGAGAAGCTCTTCCCGGTCCATGCCAATGCCCAAGTCCAGGTCGCCGAGCTTACGCTCGATCTCCGTCAGGACGGTCTGGCCAAGGTTCTTGATTGCCAGCAGTTCATCCGAAGTCTTAAAGACCAGGTCTTCAAGGATGCGGACCTCTGCAACATCCAGGCAGTTACGCGCCCGGGTAGAAAGGTCGAGTCGCTCGATTGGCTCGCTGAGAAGCCCGGCGACGCGCTCACGGCGACGCTCGGCGGCAGCATCGACGGCCTGGACCTCCTCGACCACCGAACGACCCTGCATGGCATTGTTGAACTGCACGAAGGGGTTCAGGTGTTTGCGGAAGATCTTGGCAGCCTCTACCAAGGCCATAATCGGCTCCACGGTACCGTTGGTCCAAATCTCCAGGACCAGACGATCGTAGTTGGTGAACTTACCGACACGGGTTGCCTCTACGCCGTAGCGCACACGGAGCACTGGGCTGTAGGCGGCATCCAATGGGATTAGGCCAATCTCGTCCATAGCCTCGCCGGTCTCCTCGGCGGAGACGTAGCCACGACCACGGCGAACAGTCAGCTTGACCGACAGCTTGGCCGATGCACCGGTCAAGGTGCAGATTTGGAGATCCCGGTTGATCACTTCGACACCAGCCGGGCACTCAATGGACTCGGCGGTCACGACGCCTTCGCCACTGGCCTCGAGGGTCAGAGTCACCGGCAGCTCGGCAGTCTCAACTTTCACGTGCAGGCGCTTGAATGCCAACACCAACTCGGTGACGTCCTCGACGACGCCTTCGATGGAGCGGAACTCATGCTCGACGCCATCGATCTCGGCAGCAGTGACTGCAGTGCCTTCGATGGAACCAAGCAGCACACGGCGCAGGCCGTTGCCGATTGAATGGCCGAACCCCTGCTCGAAGGGTTCGATGAGGAATTTCCCGTAGGAGTCAGTAGCGGTGGACTGTTCGTGCACCACGCCGGAGGGAAGTTCAAAGTCACGCCAACGGATTCGCATGGTATCTGGATGGTTTGGGTTTCAGAACCTAAAGGAAAGATGGATGTCGCTCAGACGCGACGCCTCTTCGGTGGGCGGCAGCCGTTGTGCGGCAGCGGTGTGAAATCCTCGATCGAGGTGATGCGCAGGCCACCGTGGTTTAAGCCACGGATCGCGCTTTCCCGGCCGGAGCCAGGACCCTTGACGCGGACTTCCACTTCGCGAAGGCCCATCTTGCATGCGGTTTCGGCTGCGCGGATGGCTGCCTGCTGTGCGGCGAATGGGGTGGACTTACGCGAACCTTTGTAACCGACGTTGCCTGGGGAACCCCATGCGATCGTATTACCTTTGGCGTCTGTCAAGGTGATGATGGTGTTGTTGAAAGTCGAACGAACGTAGGCGATGCCTCGGGCACCGACCTTCTTCAACTTCCGTTTGCTGCTGCGTGCTGCGCTCATGTCTTAATCTTTAAGCTGGTTGCCGATCACACGGTTACTTCATGGACTTGACGGACTTCTTGCCGGCCACAGTCTTCTTGGGACCCTTGCGGGAACGAGCATTGGTGCGAGTGCGCTGGCCACGGACCGGCAGGCCACGACGGTGGCGCAGGCCTCGGTAGCAGGCGATATCGCGGAGGCGGTTGATGGCCGCGGCGTTGGTACGTCGCAATACACCCTCTGCCAACAGGTTGCCCTCCACGTAGCTGGCAATCGAAGCCAACTCCTCGTCGGAAAGTTCTTTCGCGCGACGGCCCTTATCGAGGTTGAGGTCCTCGCAGATTTTGTTCGCGCTGGTATTACCAATACCAAAGATGTAAGTAAGCGCAATGACTGTGCGCTTATCGTTAGGAATGTCTACACCGATGAGACGTGGCATGATCTATTTCTGATTTCTCTTGGTAGGAAAACCCTGTTCAGCCCTGTACCTGCTTATGGCGAGGGTCACGGCTGCAGATGACACGAACTTTGCCGTGGCGACGGATCACCTTGCAAGAGCCGCAGATGCGGCGGACGGAGGCGCGTACTTTCATCTTCTTTCTGAGTTGTATCTGGTTTGGCCTAGCGGCGACCACCGTAGCGGCGTCGACGTTCCCCTCGGTACACGATGCGGCAGCGAGTGAGATCGTAGGGCGACAATTCGATGGTTACTGTGTCCCCCGGGGTGATGCGGATGTAGTGCATCCTCATCTTGCCGGAGATGTGTGCCAGGATTTGCTGGCCGTTTTCAAGCTCAACGTTGAAGGTGGCGTTCGGGAGGGTTTCCCGGACTACCGCGGTCAACTGGATGGGCTCTTCCTTGGCCATGTTTAGGCCGATTCCTTTTGTGAGAGTAAAGACTTCACAACCTGAGAGGTATCCTTTTGGATGGCCTCCACAGGACGGTCCGCCTGTATTTCACGAAGTAGTCCCTGGTCGCGGTAATACGCCACCAGAGGTTCAGTGGTCTCCCGGTAGACCGAGAGACGATGCTGGATGACCTCGAGGGTGTCATCCTGGCGTCCACGACCTAACAAACGCCCTGTGAGGACGTCATCGGAAGCCGTGAAGTATAGCGCGAGGCCGATAGAGCCGCTAGGGGCGGCCTTTCCGAGGGCCTCGGCCTGGGGAAGGGTGCGCGGGAAACCGTCGAGCAGCAGAACATCGTCTACCTTCAGCGATTCAATCCTTGCCACAACCAGTCCAACCATGACCTCGTCGGGAACCAGATCCCCACGGCTCATGTATTCGTTAGCTTTGAGGCCTAATGCAGAGCCCGCTGCTGCTTCTTGGCGAAGCAGCTCGCCAGTGGAAAGATGAACCCAGCCGTTGGCCTCGGCAGCCAACTCGGCTTGAGTTCCTTTCCCGACGCCGGGTGCACCTAGCAAGATAGCAATCATGTACGTTTCTTGGTCCAGCTGCTCTTGCTGCCTTTCATGAAGCCATCGTAGTTACGCATGACCAGTTGAGCATTGACCCGATCCACCATGTCGAGGGCAACGCCGACCACAATCAGGATCGAGGTACCACCGAGGAAATAGGCGATCATCGGATCGACACGTAGGTTGCCGATTAGAATGTTCGGCATCACGGCGATGACCGCGAGGAAAACCGATCCCGCTAGGGTAATACGGTCAAGGACGAAGCTTAAGTATTCTGAGGTAGCCTTACCCGGGCGGATGCCTGGGATGAAGGAACCGTTCTCCTTGAGGTTTGTGGCGATTTCATCCGGCTGGAACATCAATCGCGTCCACATGAACGAGAAGAAGATGATCATTGCCGTATAGGATGCGAGGTATACGAAACCGGAGTGGTTGAATGCGTTACCCAACCAACCGAAACCTGGCATCGAACCGAGAACGTTCGGCACGATGAACAAAGCCGACGCGAAGATAATCGGCATGACGCCTGCTTGATTGACCTTCAATGGAAGGTAGTGACGCTGCCCCCCCATCACCTTGCGACCGCGGGTGAGCTTGGCCTGCTGGATTGGGATGCGACGTTGGCCCCTAGTGAGGTAGACCACGACGATGACGATTAGGATCCACATCAGGCCGAGAGTCACGGCTAACTGGTGACCGTCCTCGCGCATGCTGAAGGCTTTGGTAACCGTGGACGGCAGGTTAGCAATGATGCCAGCCATAATGATCAAGGACACGCCATTGCCCATGCCATATTCGGTAATCTGCTCACCGACCCACATGATGAAAATCGTGCCCGCGGTCAACGCAAGCATGATGGTCAAGGTGTAGAACAACGATCCGCCATCAGGCATCAGGTTGAACGACGGGTTGTAAATCACAGCCTGAACCACGAAAACCGACTGCAACAGGCAGATCGGCACGGTCGCCAAACGTGTGAGCTGACTAATTTTCTTCTGCCCAGCAGCACCTTCCTTGGATAGTGCTTCGAGCGAGGGAACAACCTTGGTGAGGAGGCTGAAGATAATCGATGCCGAGATATACGGCATGACCCCCAACGAAAAAAGGACGGCCTGACCTACACCTGCACCGGTGAAGGCGTTCATGATGCCGAACAATGCGTTTTCGTCGGCCTTATTGGCAGCAACCGCGACCTGCTCCAAATCGATGCCTGGCAGCGGGATGTGGAAGCCTAGGCGGTAGATGAACAGCAGCACGAAGGTGGTAATCAGCTTCGAGCGCAGTTCAGGTACGCGCAGAATGGTCAGGAACTTGTCCATGGTTGGGAAATCAGGAAATCACTTCGACGGAGCCACCCGCCGCTTCGATCTTGTTCTTGGCGGAACCGGAGAACTTATGAGCCTTGACAGTGACCTTCGTGGAGATCTCGCCTTGGCCTAGAACCTTCAGCATGTCGCCGGTTTTCCGGGCGAGGCCATGGTCCAGCACCGACTGTAGGTCGACGATGTCGCCTTCCCCGAACACGGAGAGGGCCTCGACGTTGACCAAGGTGTAGTGTTTCTTGAAACGGGCGTTGGTGAAGCCACGCTTTGGCATGCGGCGGAAGATCGGCATTTGGCCGCCTTCGAAACCGATGCGTGGGTGGTCACCCGAACGGCTGCGCTGACCGTTATGGCCGCGTCCACCTGTCTTGCCCTTGCCGGAGCCGACGCCACGACCAATGCGCTTGCGCTTGTCGTGGTTGTTGCCTTGGGCGGTTACGTCGTGGATTTGCATTAGAGTTCAACTCCCCGTAGCTCAGAAATCTCCTCCTTTGTACGGAGGGCGCCGAGAGCCACGATAGTCGCTTTCACAAGGTTGATTGGGTTGGTCGAGCCGTAGCACTTGGTGAGTACATCACGAACGCCAGCGAGCTCGAGTACCGCACGCACGGTGGAGCCGGCAATGATGCCGGTACCGGGCGAAGCCGGAATCAAGCGCACCTTCGAGGAGCAGTAGATGCCCTCGATCTCGTGCGGGATGGTGGTCTCGACGCGTGGTACGCGTACCAGATGCTTGCGGCCATCCTTGAAGGCCTTCTGCATGGCGGAAGGAATTTCCTTCGCCTTGCCGAAGCCGAAGCCGACGATGCCGTCTTGGTTTCCGACGACAGTCAGGGCCGAGAAGGCGAAGCGACGGCCACCCTTCACGACTTTCGCCGAGCGGTTGACTTTGACGCGCTCCTCTTTGAGCTCACCGAGCTTCTCCGCTTCGGTGCGATCGAGGAATTCAGGCAGTTTGTTGTACATGTCTTATTTCGCCTAGAACTTGAGGCCACCTTCGCGGGCGGCGTCGGCCAAGGCCTTCACGCGGCCATGATAGAGGTACCAGGAACGGTCGAACTTGACCGCCTCGACGCCAGCGGCCTTGGCGCGCTCGGCGACGGTGGTGCCAATGATGACGGCACATTCGGTCTTGGTCTTGCCGGCACACTGGTCACGCAACGCCGACTCTTGGGTGGTTGCCGAAGCCAAGGTCCGACCCTCGAGGTCGTCGATGACCTGAGCGGAGATGTGCTTTGAGCTGCGGAACACGCTGAGCCGAGGATGATCCGAAGATGCGCTCAGACGGCGACGCACACCCATGGCCTTGCGCCCGCGGCGCTTCCACTTTTTCTTCTGTTGGAGATGGTCCATGATTATGCGAGGGACTTACCAGCTTTGCGACGAACCATTTCGTCGGAGTAACGGATACCCTTGCCCTTGTAGGGTTCAGGTGGACGGACGCGGCGGATGTCGGCAGCGAACTGGCCGACGGCCTGCTTGTCGATCCCGCTCACCACGATGGTGGTAGGGTTCGTGAGGGTGACGTTCACCCCTTCAGGTGGCATGCACTTCACCAGATGACAGAAGCCAATTTGCATCTCGATGCCCTGACCGGAGGGCTTGGCGTTCCAACCGGTACCGTGGATTTCCAAGGTCTTGGAGTAGCCTTCTGTCACGCCCAAGACCATATTGGCAATGTGCGCACGGACTAGGCCATGCAATGCCGAAGCGTTCTTCGCAGCGCCGGCACCCGTGGTGGAGACGCGGACGCTGTTGTCCTCGACCTCGACCTTGACCTCTGGAAAGACTGGGAAGGTCAACGATCCCTTGTCGCTCTTAACCTCGACGCTGGTGGCCGACGGAGTCACGGTGACGCCTGCAGGAATGGCGATTTCCTTTTTGCCGATACGTGACATGATCTAGAACAGGGAACAGATGATTTCGCCACCGACGCCAAGCTCACGGGCCTTGCGGCCGCTCATGATGCCCTTCGAGGTGGTGATGATGGTGGTTCCCAGGCCGCGGCGGACGAGTGGAACGTTAGCGGCATCGCGGTAGACGCGGCAACCAGGCTTGGAGACGCGAACCAGCTCCTGCAGCGATGGGTTGCCGTCGCGATCGTACTTCAGGTGGAGACGCAAGGTATTGCTTGCGCCACCCTCGTCAATCACCTCGACGTCGGAAAGATAACCTTCCTCCTTCATGGTCAGAGCGATGAGGCTCTTCATACGCGAGGTCGGCATGTCCACCGACTTGCGGCGCACTTGGATCCCGTTACGGATCCGCGTGAGCATGTCGGCGATTGGGTCGGTCATGGTCATGATGAAACTCCTTAAAGGAGGCAGTATCCCCCTACCAGGAGGACTTACGAACACCGGGGAGCTGGCCTTCGTGCGCTAGGCGACGCAGAACCAGTCGAGAAATGCCGAAACGACGGGAGTACCCCTTCGGACGGCCGGTAATGGAACAACGGTTGTGGAGACGGACACGCGAGGCATCGCGTGGCATCTTCTGGATGCTCTTGTAGGCGGCATCCTTCTCCTCGAGGCTGGCCTCGGGATCCTTGATGATCTTCACGAGCTCGGCACGGCGAGCGGCGTGGGTCGCGACGAGGCGCTGACGCCTCTTCTCACGGTTGATTGCACTGGTTTTTGCCATGTCTAGTTCTCTTCGTTGCGACGGCGGAAAGGCATGCCGAATCCTTCGAGGAGGGCGCGGCCCTCTTCATCGGTGCAGGCAGTACTGACGAAAGTGACGTTCATTCCCTGAGGGAACTCCACGCGATCGAGATCAATCTCCGGGAACAGGCTCTGTTCGGTGAGACCAAGGCTGAAGTTGCCCCGGCCATCGAACTTGTCCCTGACGCCCTGGAAGTCACGGATACGAGGGAGGACTACCGAAATGAGGCGGTCCATGAACTCGTACATGTGAGCTCCACGCAGGGTGGTGACACAGCCAATCGGCATGCCCTCACGCAGGCGGAAGTTTGCGACCGACTTGGTCGCGCGCTTAATCACGGCCATCAGGCCGGTGATCTTGGTCAAATCCTTAGCGGCAGACTCAACTGCCGCCTTGTTTTCGACTGCCTTCGAGACCCCCATGCTGACCACAATCTTGGTCAGGCGCGGAATCTGGTTGACGTTGCGATAGCCGAAGCGCTCCTTGAGGCTCGGAACTACCTTGTCCTTGTACTGGTCGCTGAGACGTGCCATGGATTAATCAAACTTGGTGCCGCAGGGAACCCCGACACGGATCTTCTTGTCACCTTCGATGACACTCTTGGTACGGACGCCCTTGCCGGCCTTCTCGGACCAGATAAGGACGTTGGATGCAGCGATTGGGAACTCCTTCTCGACCTTGCCGCCTTCCGGGTTTGCTTGAGTCTTCTGCAGGTGCTTGACGCGGATGTTCACGCCCTCCACCAGTACGCGGTCGGTCTTGTCGATCACCTTCATGACCTTGCCGCGCTTGCCCTTGTCGTTGCCGGCAAGAACCTGGACCTCATCTCCTTGTTTAATGTGCATCAGACAACCTCCTGAGCCAACGAAACGATTTTCATGAAGTTGCGTTCGCGCAGCTCCCGGGCAACCGCCCCGAAGATGCGCGTTCCACGCGGGTTGTTCTCCCCGTCGACCAAGCAAAGTGCATTGCCGTCGAACTTGACGTAGGTGCCGTCCTTACGTCGGACGCGCTGCTTGGTGCGGACGATTACGCCACGCACGACCTCGCCAGTCTTGATTTCGGCACCTGGAGCGGACTTCTTCACCGAAGCCACGACCACGTCGCCGATGCTCGCGAAACGACGGCCGGAACCGCCCAACACCTTGATACACATGACTTCCTTGGCGCCGGAGTTATCGGCGACCTGCAGTCGAGTTTGCATCTGAATCATCTTCTTAGCTCCCTATCAGTCTTGTGGTGCTGTTTCGGTGATCTTGACCAGACGCCAGCACTTGTTCTTGCTGAGCGGACGTGTGCCCATAATCTCGACCTTGTCGCCTACCCGTGCCTCGTTCTTCTCGTCGTGAGCGTAGAACTTCTTACGAATACGGATGGTCTTGCGATAAAGCGGGTGTTGCGAGGTCCGTTCAACCTCGACGGTGATGGTCTTATCGGCCTTGTCGGCGATGACCCTGCCGTTAAGAACCTTGCGGGTTCCGCGGACTACTTCATTCTCTTCAGTCATCAGTAGATTCCTGCCTTAGCGCGGTTCCTGACCGCGGATGCCGAGCTGACGCTCCTGGAGAATCGTCTTCATCCGTGCGATATTGCGACGGCTACGACGAATCTTGGATGGGTCCGTGTTGGCCTCGACCATGGAACGGAAACGTAAATCGAACAACTCCTTCTCGAGCTGCTCGGTGTCGAAGCGGAGTTCCGCATCTTCTTTGCCGCGTACTTCGTTAGCTTTCATCATTCACTCCGCTAGATGGTCTTCTTGGTGATCATGCGACAACGGATTGGCATCTTGTGTGCCACACGGTTGAACGCAGTGCGAGCGGTTTCGATGTCGGTACCGCCAATCTCGTAGATGACGGTGCCGGGAAGGACAACGGCTACCCAGCGATCCACATCGCCCTTACCGTTACCCATGCGAACCTCTTGGGGCTTTTGGGTGACCGGCTTATGCGGGAAGACGCGGATCCACATCCGGCCCTCACCCATCGCACGGTTACAGGCGATACGACCGGCCTCGATGGTGCGCGAGCTGAGCCAGCACCATTCCAGGGCCTGCAGGCCGTAATCACCGAAGCTGACGCGGTTGCCGCGGGTGGCAGCAGCGGTCGCGGTTCGTTTGTTCGGCGTCTTGATTCCACGCCGGTGCATGTTGGAACCTGCTGGCCCCTTGCCGTCTGGCTTCTGGCACTTGTAGGTTCCCTTGACCTTGCCGCGCTGTACCTTTCGGTATTTCGTTCTCTTAGGCATCATCATGGCTTTATTCTCCTCTCTAAACCCGAAGGCCTAGTCGCGGGTGTTTTCTCCAGTGAAGATCCACACCTTCACACCGAGGATGCCGTAGCTAGTGTTGGCTTCGGCGAATCCGTAGTCGATGCGTGCGGATAAGGTAGAAAGAGGCACCCGACCGGTGCGGGTGGTCATGGTGCGGCTCATCTCCTTGCCGTCGATACGGCCGGAGACCTGAATCTTGACGCCTTCAGCACCCGCGTTCATGGTGTTTTCCATGATGCGCTTCATTTGGAAGCGTGGCGAGATGCGCCGCTCGATGGCAGCCGCAAGGTTCTCGGCGACCGTCTGACTATCAAGGTCCCAGTGACGGACTTCCTGGATGTCAAGCTTGATCTCCATTCCGGTGATCCTCTCGAGGTCGGAGACCAGCTGATCACGCGTGGCGTAGCCGCGGCCAATCACCTCGCCCTTGCGAGTCACCAATAGGCCGATTGTCATGCGATCGCTGCGCTGCTGGATGTCGATGCGCGAGATGATTCCCTTGCGGAAACGCTTCTTGATGAGCTTACGGACGTTGTAGTCCATGAGCACCTTGGCTGGGTAATCCTTACCGCGAGCGAACCAGCGCGAGCGCCAAGGCTCACTAATGCCGATGCGGAATCCGATTGGGTGAATCTTCTGTCCCATGACTAGTTGACCTCCTTTTCGGAGACGGCGATGCGGAAATGCGAGGTGCGACGGCGGATGGTCATCGCGCGGCCCATCGGACCGGGACGGAAGCGTGGACGACCGTGGATCAATGGACCCTCGTCGACACGTGCATCCGACACCACCAGGGAGTCGACGTTGACTGCGTCGTTTTGACCAGCATTTGCAATGGCCGATTTAAGAACTTTGCTGAAAATCGCTGCGCCACGGGTCTTGTGACCTTGGAGCAGGATCAACGCACGATTGACATCCAGGCCACGGATGAGGTTCGCCGCGGGGCGAGCCTTCTTGGCGGACATGTGTGCGTAACGGTGTGAAGCGCGGAATTCCATTCAATGACTCCTACTTCTTGTCGTGGCCGCGGAATATCCGGGTGGGAGCGAACTCCCCCAACCGGTGACCTACCATGTCCTCGGAGACGTACACCTTGAGGAACTGGCGGCCGTTGTGGACCATGAAGGTCATGCCGACGTATTCCGGCGTGATGGTCGATGCACGAGCCCATGTCTTGATGGGCTTGCGATCTCCTGCTGCTTTGGCCTTATCGACCTTGCGCTGGATGCGCGGGTCGACCCATGGGCCCTTCTTAATGCTGCGGGTCATAGCTTGTTACCTCACTCCCTTCGGACGGCGACGGGCGATGAACTTGGAAGTTGTCTTGCGCTTGTTACGGGTCTTCTGACCCTTAGCAGGCTTGCCCCATGGCGACACTGGGTGCTTACCCATGGTGCGGCCTTCACCACCACCATGCGGGTGTGCGGCTGGGTACATCGCGACACCACGGACATGTGGGCGCTTGCCCATGTGGCGCGAACGGCCAGCTTTTCCGAGGGTGACGTTCTGGTGGTCGGAGTTTCCGACTTCACCGATGGTTGCGCGGCACTCGATATGGACGCGACGCATTTCACCACTGGGCAGTGCCAGCAAGGCGTAGTTGCCTTCGCGCGCGGCCAAACGGGCGCTGGCTCCGGCAGAACGAACCATCTTGGCCCCCTGCTTCGGGCGCAGTTCAACGTTATGGACATCCAGACCCAGTGGCAGATCCTTCAGTTTCATGGCACAACCGGCCTTCGGCTCCGCATCCTCGCCGGACATGACGACGTCGCCCTGCTTGAGGCCCTTTGGCCACAGGATGTAACGCTTCTCGCCATCGGCGTAATGCAGCAGCGCGATGTACGCGGTGCGGTTCGGATCGTATTCAATATGCGCGACGGTGGCAGGTACGCCATCTTTGTTGCGCTTGAAGTCGATGATGCGGTAGCGACGCTTGTGGCCACCTCCACGGTGCCACGCAGTGACCCGGCCATGGTTATTACGGCCGCCAGTCTTCTTAAGCGGCGCCAGCAGACTCTTCTCGGGGGTCTGCCTGGTGAGCTCCGCACGATCCAACACGGAACCGCCGCGGCGGCCCGGTGAAGTCGGCTTGTAGTACTTGAGTCCCATTTTCTCTTGGTCTGGTTCAGATCCTGCTGCTTACAGCAGGTCGATCTTGCTGCCTTCCTTCAGGCGCACGAGCGCAATCTTGGTGCTCGGCTGACGGAAGTAGGATGCACCGCGGCGCCGCATTTTGCCGGACCGCAGCATGGTGTTGACTTTGTCCACTTCGACCTCGAAAAGCATTTCGATGGCCTGCTTGATCTCGACGCGGTTGGCGCCGCCTGCGACCTCGAAGCGGTATGAGTTCAGGATCTCCTGCTCAGAAGTCGACTTCTCGGTCAGGATGGGCTTCAGAATCAACTGATAGGCTTCGCTCTTCTGCATGTCTCTTACCTTTAGGATTCCTTGGAGTTACCGAGGCGCCCGGCGACCACGTCCAAGGCGCCCTCCTCCGCTAGCACCCACCTGTGGGCCAGCAGCGAATGCGCGTTGAGATCGGCGGCGGTACAGATGCTGACCTTCGGGAAGTTGCGGAAGCTCTTCCACACGTTCTCGTTATAGTCGGCAGTGACGACAAGCAGGCTTCCTTCGAAACCGCAGCCGGCGATGACCGCACGGGCAGCTTTGGAGGATGGTGCTTCGAAGCTCAGGCCGGAAGCGATGCGGACCTCGTTGTCCTGCAGCTTGCCGAGCAAAGCGGAGCGCAAGGCCACCAGACGCTGCTTCTTCGGCAGGCTGTAGTACCAGTTACGCTTGTTACGGGGACCAAAGGTGGTCGCACCACCGACCCACAATGGGGAACGGCGGTCACCGGCGCGGGCGCGACCGGTCTTCTTCTGCTTCCAAGGCTTCTTGGTGTGACCAGCCAACTCCGTACGGTTCTTCGTATGGGCGTCGCCTTGGCGACGGTTGGACTGATACATGACCACTGCGTCCTTCAGGGTGCGGTAGAGCACCTGATCGCCGAGGTCCAGCGAGATTTCCTTCTCGCCAGTCTTGTTGCTGGCGACATCGTATGTGCTGACGGTAGTCATGACTACTTAGCTCCTCCGGTCTTGGCGGTGCAGATCTGGATGAGGCCGTTGGGAGGACCAGGAACGCCACCGCGCACCAGGATTAGGCCCTTCTCGGCATCGATCGCTTCGACGACCAGGTTCTTGACGGTGCTGCGCGAAGCCCCGAAGTGCTTGCCCATACGCTGGCCCTTGAATACGCGGCCAGGGTAAGCACACTGGCCAATCGAACCAGGGCGACGCACGTTCATACAGCCGTGGGTCTCGCTACCGCGCTGGAAGCCGTGCGCCTTGATGGTACCGGCGAAACCACGACCCTTGGAGTTGCCGATGACATCGACGACGTCACCAATCTCGAAGAGGTCGGACTTCAGTTCCTGGCCGACTTCGAAACCGTTCAGATCGTCGACGCGGAACTCGCGCAGTACGCGATGGGACTTGACGCCGGCCTTCTTGGCAGCGACGCGCTGAGGCTTGTTAGTGTGCTTGTCACGGGCTGGGATGTAGCCGAGCTGGACGGCGGTGTAGCCATCCGTCTCCATCGTACGCAGGCCAGTGATTGTGCACGGGCCGGCTTCCAGCACTGTGACGGGGACGACATTGCCGTCCTCGCGGAAGATCTGGGACATGCCCTTCTTCTTCGCTAGCAGGAATTTCTTATCAGTCATTTGAGGTGCCCCGTGTTCCATCTCGGGAAATTCGCAGAGGTACCGCTCGGTACATGCGGGAAGGAGGAATCAACGTCTAGAGCTTGATGCGGACGTCGACCCCGGCAGACAACACGAGCCTGTTCAGGGCGTCGATGGTCTGTGGAGTTGGCTCCAGCAGGTACATGAGCCGCTTATGGGTGCGGATCTCGAACTGCTCGCGAGCTTTCTTGTTGACGTGCGGTGAACGCAGCACGGTGTAGCGCTCAATGCGGGTAGGAAGCGGAATTGGACCAGAGACCTTGACGCCAGTTAGCCGTGCAGCCTCCATAATCGACTCAGTTGCCTGGTCGATTGCCTCGTGGTCGTACGCTTCGAGTCGGATTTGGATTCGATTCGCCATGTGTGGATGGACTTCAAGCCTCGGCCGATCTATCCGCCACACAGAATTGCGTGGTTAGGTCCAGAATCAAACGAGGCTGCCCCCAAAAAAGAGGCCGAGTATTCTAAAGGCAAACCACGGAAGGTCAAGGGTTTCCGCTCAATTCGGGCGGTTCCAAGTCAACTTCTGGGCATAAAACCGTCGGCAGTCATCTGGAAACTACCGCGGCCCTGGGTCTGCGAACGAAGGGCAGTGGAATAGGCCACCATCTCGGACAAGGGGACCCGCGCGTGGACCTGCTGGATGTCCCCCTCCATGGTGATGTCTAGGATTTCCGAATGGCGTTTCTGTAAATCGGCCAAAACCGCAGACAAATGCTCGTCAGGGACCTCCACATGCAGGTCCATACGTGGCTCCAAGACCACGCTGCCACTGCCCATCGCCGCCGCCACAGCCGCCTGCAAGGCGCCCAGAAAGAAATCCAGACCCGGAGGTCTTTCACTGCTGGCGCTCCAGGATTCAATCAGCACGCGGGTCTGGGCCAAGGGGAATCCCTCAGCCCCCACCCAACCCTGAAGCATCTGCGCTTTCTGCAGCTCATCGATTAGCCCCTGCGGCAAGGGATCCAAGCCAGGCGCCAGCATCAGTTCAGGCACCATCTTCTCGGATGGGCTCAGCCGTACGCGGACCTCCACGCGCATGCCGGTATCGCCAGGAATCTCCAGATGCCCGGCGGCCGAACACTCGCCGCCGACGGTCTCGCGATAGTTCACCCGTGGTGAGCCAGCGCGCACGTCCAGCTTGAATTGGCGCTGCAAGCGGTGCAGGTTCACTTCGAGGTGCAACTCCCCCATGCCCGACAACAAGAATCCGCCGGTGTCCTCATCCTCCTGAAAATGCAGGGTGGGATCCTCGCGTACTAGGATCGCGAGCAACTCGCCGAGGCGGTCACGACTGGCAGCGTCGTTGGTCTCCAAGGTCTGCTGGAGCACCGGTTCAGGGAACTCGATCGAAGCCAGCAGCAGGCGGCGGTTGTCGGTGCAGAGGGTATCACCAGTGCGCACCTGCGACATGCCAGGCACAGCCAACAGGCTGCCCGGACCACAGGAATCGAGCGCATCGCGGTGATCGGCGTGCATCGCATACAAGGCCTGCAGCTTCTCGCGTTTGCCGGTACGCGTATTGAAGAGCGCCTCGCCCTTACGGATGGTACCGCTGAAGATTCGCAGGTAAGCCAAGTCACCATGCTCCTCATGAGCCACCTTGAAGACCAAGGCCGACGTCGCCGCCTTCGGATCAGGCGCCACCTCCAGGTCGCGTCCGGTCTGAGGGTCGATTGCCATCGAAGATCCGACCTCCAAAGGCGAAGGCAACCAATCCACCACCGCATCCAACAGGGGCTGGATACCGCAGTTGTGCAGGGCCGAACCACATAGAGCTGGCACCAATTCGCGGCTGATTGTGCCTTGGCGCAGTCCCTGCTTGAGGATTTCGTTTGGCAAGTCGTCCAGGTCGAGAAAGATATCGACCCAATCATCGTTCAGCGCTGCGACCCTCGAACACAGCTCCAGGCGAGCAGCGGCGACCCGTCCCTGCTCGGCCGGCGGTACCTTGTGAACGCTGAACTCGACGCCCAAGTCGGCCTTGTCCCAAGTCAACAACCTCTGTTCGACCAGGTCCAGCACCCCTTCCAAGTCCCTGCCTTGACCAAACGGCAACTGCACCGGGATAACGCCCTTGTGCAGGCGCTCGGCGGCCTTCGCCACTGCAGCCTCGAAGTTCGCGCCGGGGCGGTCCATCTTGTTGACAAACAACAGCATCGGCACTTCATGCTTGGAGGCTTGGCGGACCACCGTCTCGGTCTGTGCCTGTGGCCCGGCGACAGCATCGAGCACAATCACCACGCCATCCAGCACCCTTAAGGCACGCGCCACCTCGGCTGTGAAATCGACATGACCGGGCGTATCGATCAGCTGAAGAACAGAGTCGCGCCATGGGCAATGGGTGACGGCGGCGGTGATGGTGATGCCGCGTTCGCGCTCCTCCTCCATCCAATCCATCGTGGCGGTGCCATCGTGGACCTCGCCCATGCGGCGCTCGACGCCGGTGTAGAACAAAATCCGCTCGGTAACGGTGGTCTTGCCAGCGTCGATGTGGGCGAGGATGCCCAGGTTGCGGAAAGAAGCGGCTTGCATCGTGGCGCCTACGCGTACAAACCAGGGTTGGTCTGTAGCCAGGCAGATGCCCAATAGTAGCCTTCCAGAAGGCTGTCGTCTCGCTTATCGAGCAGGGTCAAGGCGGCGTGCAAAGCCTCAATGCTGGCCAGTCCGGTCTCGGGGTCCTCGAACAGTTTGGACTTGCGCGGGTAGGCGGTCTGCAGGTCCTTCGGCAGGCAGCGCTTGTGGAAGTCACCATTGACAGTCTCCAACATCCGCGGCAGGTCGCGCCACGAACTGTCCACCAACAACAATGGCCGCTGATTATCGGCCTGACTCAATGGCTCGCCGCCGGGATGCAACAGGGTGACTTCCCCCACCTCAATGGCATCACCGATATCGCAGTGGATCCATTCGATTGGCAGGTCATCGCGCTGGCGCAAGGGCGTCAGGCTGCACTTCTTCTGCGATTCCTTACGCAGGCGGATGAGGATGATTTCTGGATCCATGATGTTCTCGGTAGCCCATTGATCTGAGGAGAATTGCAAACAGGCCCCCATGACTGGAGGCCCGTGGACGGCGCGAGGCCGTGAAACTTCGAT
>JASMKM010000093.1 GCA_030749235.1 Planctomycetota bacterium
ACTGTGGTGGTGCCGATGACAGCCAATGAATTCGGCGAAATTGATAACAGCTTCACCTTAGCTCAGGGTGATCTGCAACGCACCTTCCTGCAGGTACCTTTGGGTGCGCGTTACGCCAAGTTGACCGTCACCCAGACCGGCGGTGGTCGCAACGAGTACCGCAGTGGTGCAGGTTCCGTCAGTGGTTTCCTCTATTCCGGCGACCGCCAAGCGCGCGGACGCTTCTTCCTTGGTGATTCCGATACCTACGAGACCATCGTGCCGGTCGAAGCAGGCATGGTGGTGGAGTACACCATCGCCAGCCGCTGGTCGGTCAACACCGAAGCCAAGCTGGACCTGAATGTGCGTTTCGAAGGATTGCAGTCCAACTTCACGGCTTTCCAGGTGCCTGCCGGTCAGGAGATCGGTTACTTCGCTTTCTCGTCGTTGTTGCGTGATGAGACTGGCTTGAGGGCATCGGCCAGCATCGATGGCGTCGCCGTGCCGGTGCTTGCCGATTGGAAGATCGAGCCCGACCCCATCCGCGCCACCATCATGGAGGGCGCCGGTATGTTCCAGGCCACCTTGGATTGGGAGTTGGAGGTGCCCGAGGGCACGGGCAGCGTGACCTTGTACACGCCTCGTTCGATGCAAACCAACGAATGGCGCGAGGACATGGCCATCGAGGTTTATGACAAGGTTGGTGCCGTCGTCACGCGCATGATTGTCTACGAGGACGAGACTCCATTGTCTGGTATCGGCCCTGGCAAATATCACTTCCGCCTGTTGGTCCCTAGCCTCGGCAAGAATGCATTGGAAGCGCGCTTTGCCGCGATCGAGGTGCGCCTGAAGTTGAACCAAGGTGACGTTTCCTTGTACCCCGATCTGGAGAGCGCCATCAATGGCCAAGGTGGTCTTGGTCGCTTGACCATTCCGTTCCAGGGGGCGCGTTCCCTGTTTGCGCCAATGCCGGAACTAGAATCATTGGATTTCGGTCGGTATTACTTCGGTAAGGTCACAGTGAAGAAGGGCAGCGACACGATCGCCGACGTACCGCTGCATGTCTCCCGTCCGATGGCGGAGCCACAAGCGCAGAAGTCCGCAGCACTCGCCGAGGCCGACCCCGGCGCAGAAGGTGAGGGCGAAGTGGCCAGTGCCGAAGCTGAGCCGACGGCCGATGCCGAGCCCAATGAGAAAGAAGCCGCATGGGTCGAAGCCAAGGCAAGCGGTGCGGAGAATCCAGTCCAATGGATCACATCTGCACGCGAATGGCAAAGCGATCAGCCAACAGATTTCCGCGCCGAGCTTGCGGTCTACGAAGCCTTGGTTGCTGCGGGTCTGCCCGAAGCTGCCCGTGACCAGGCAATCGGTTTCCTGAAGCGTTTCCCGAACCGAACCGCTGAGTTTCGCGACGCGGCAGAAAGCTGGAACTAAGTCAGACCTCTCCGACGCGTTTGGCTTTATGCGGGAATGTCTTCCCCGCGGATGAGCCAAGCGCAGTCCTCGCTGCGATTCGCGGTCCTGCCACTGCTTGGTCGCAGGCCATGCAAGCCGCCGGGCACAAGCCACCTTACGGCTTTGGCCTGTACTTGGCTGCCGAAGCTGCGCGTACCTTTGCGATGGATTTTGCTGCGCGCCAGGAACTGAAGAAGGCCTTGGACGAAGCTGGCTTGGTCTGCTGGACTGCTAACGCTTTCCCTTATGGCGGCTTCCACGACACCTTGGTCAAGCAGGCTGCTTTCTCTCCAGATTGGCGTACTGCCGAACGATTGCGCTTTACCTTGGACGTGGCCAAGGTTTTGCTGGATGTGGCGCCCGATGACGGCAGTCCTGTTTCAGTCTCCACTTGCCCCTTGGGTTATGGTCAAGCTGCTGTCGACGATCCGGCCACGATCCAGCACCTACAGATTGTGGCGTCGACCTTCACGGCTCTCTCTGAAGCATCCGGGCGCAGCTTGTGCTTGGCGATTGAGCCGGAGCCCGACGGTGGCTTTGAGCGCGTCAGCCAACTTGCCGCGTGGCTCAGCAAGCGTTTCACAGGCGAACAGCTGCGGCACTTGGGCGTCTGTTGGGACCTATGCCACAGCGCCGTGGTGGGTGAAGATACGCAGGTCGTGTTGGCTAGCCTGAAGTCCACGGCAGTGCACTTGGCCAAGATCCAGATCTCGTCGGCATTGCAGCTGAAGCAGCAACTTACGCCGGCGCGGAGTCAACGTCTTAAGCAGCTTACCCAAGACGCATACCTCCATCAGGTGCGTGGGGTGGATGGCCAGCAACGCGCCTTCGCTTTCGCCGACGTCCCTGATTTTCTTGCAGCCACCGAGCATCATGATGGTCAAGACCTTCGTGTGCATTGCCATGTACCGGTTTGCCAATCGGATTATGGCGACGGCATGCAGGGGACGGAGTGGAAGGCGGCGGTCCGTTTGGCTCAGCAGGCCGGATATCGGGATTTTGAACTGGAGACCTACACCTTGCCGGGTCTTCCGGGTGATGTCTTGAAAGGGGGAAGCATGGTCGAGACTATGAAATCTGAGATGTTGGCGTGCTTTTCGGCCCTGCAACTTGACACACCTCCCGTGTGACCCTATCTTTTCCGCCCCGATGCCCGCCAGGGCACCCGGCCCCATCGTCTAGTCTGGCCTAGGACACCAGGTTTTCATCCTGGCAACAGGGGTTCAAATCCCCTTGGGGTCACCAAGCAGGAACCCGCCGACTTCAGTCGGTGGGTTTTTGGTTTTCAGCACCGTGCAGTTTCTCTAGGCCTGGCAACTGCTGATTTGCACAACTTCTTCATGTTGCCGCCGCCTTAGAGCCAAGGCTCAGGCTTCGCCCAGCGGGTGTGCCTGCTGGTACAGCTTGCGCAGGCCCTCCAGCGAAACATGCGTATAGATTTGCGTGCTGCCCAGGCTCGCATGCCCAAGCAGTTCCTGCACCGTGCGTAGGTCAGCTCCACGACGCAGCAAATGGGTGGCGAAACTATGGCGCAGGGTATGCGGCGAGCAGTGGCGATGGATCTCGGCACGTTCTAGGCAACGCAGCAGGATGCGCCGCACCGAGCGATCGGTCAGGCGCGTATTCAGACGATTCAGGAACATCGGCCCGCGGTTATGGCCCACGTTGCCCTTGTAGGCCATGTAGCGTTTCACTGCGGCTACGGCCGGCCCTCCGAGCATGCCAAGGCGCTCCTTGCGCCCCTTGCCACGCAGCATCACTAGGTCGCGTCTTAGGTCGAAGTCCGCTTCATCCAGGGCCACCAGCTCGGCCACCCGGCAGCCGGTGGAGTAGAGCACCTCAAGGATGGCCTGGTCGCGATGCTGTTGCGGGTCGTCGCTGCATGGGCTGGCCAGCAGACGTTCGACTTCCTCCTCCTCGAGGAACTTCGGCAGGCGTCGGCCGCGGCGCGGACCACGCAAGGCGGCGGCAGGGCTGCTTTGGATGTGGCCATTCTCCTCCAGCCAGGCGAAGAAGCTACGCAAAGTAGACAGGTGGCGTGACAAGGTGGTGCCGCCGAGGCCGTCGCCGGCCAGATGGCCAAGATAAAGGCGCAGACGGGCCGGGCGGATGGTGACGGCCAGCGGCAACTCAGGCTTTGGTTGTGGTTTAGAAGCCTCGCGCCGATCCGATGGCTTCGCCGTGGCTGGCTGCTCAGGCGCCAGGAAGGCGAAAAAGCGCACCAGGTCGCGATCATAGGCACGCAGGGTGTTTGGACTGACCTGCCGCACCTCGCGTAGGTGCTTCAGGAAAGCTTCATGCTGTTGCCTAAGGGTCAAAGCCATCGGAATCCATCATACTAGGGGCAATGACTACCCTCCAAGTGCGCTGTATCGCGCGTTCACGCAAGGCCCCTGGGCCTGCAACTTGCTTGCGGCTGCTGCCGCCCGCCTGCCAGCCGGTGTTGTTGGATTCTTCCGGCGACGTCGGATTCTCCACCTTGGCGTGGGCGCCCGACGCGCAGCTGCGCGGTTCGCTGCATCCCACCCCAGATGCAGCTGCCGAATCGCAGCACGGCTTGGCTTCCTCCGACCCAGCGTTGCTGCTGGAGCAGGCCTGCGCGGGCGAGCAGTGGATTTTCGAAGCCGGTCTGCCGAAGGCGGGGATTGGCTGGTTGGGTTGGTTCGGCTTCGAGTGCGGGCATGCCTATGAGAGCTTTCCATGGAATCCCGCATACCCTGACAGTTGGCCTGACTTTCACTTCGGTCGCTATCGCCATGCCATGGTGTGGATGCCCGACGGCGAAGTCCTGTTGTTGCATGCTCAGGAGCAAGGTGGAGTGGATGATCAGGCCGCCACCCTCCAGCAGTTCGAGAACCTGATTGCCGCCGCTGACTGCAAGGCCGAGTCTTGTCAAGGACCGGAATTGCAGCCGGAGACGGTTGGCCAGGTCTTCTGTCAAGCGGTCGAGAAGTTGCGTCGATGGATTGGCGAAGGTGAGCTCTATCAAGCAAATCTGTCGCATGTACTCAGTGGCCCTTTCCATGGTGACGCACGCCTGCTCTATCAATCACTGCGCGCATCCCAACCTACGGCGATGAGTGCCTATTGGGAAGATGCCGAAGGCCACGTCTTGTTGTCCCATTCGCCCGAACGTTTCCTGCAGGTGCGCGGAACCGAGTTGCTGTCGCAGCCAATCAAGGGCACGGCGCCTCGGGGGGGCGACGATCAGCAGGATCAGGCCAACGCCAAGGATTTGGCCGCCGACGAGAAGGAGGTCGCCGAGTTGACCATGATTGTCGATATGGCTCGCAACGACTTGGGCCGCGTTGCCGACGTCGCTGCAGTGCAAGTCGATTCCGCAGGCGACGTCGAAGCCTTCTCGACCCTCTTTCACCGCACCGCCACAGTGCGTGCACGTTGGCGACCTGAGCTCGGTTTGGCACGCCTATTTGCTGCCACCTTCCCGCCAGCGTCAATCACTGGGGCGCCCAAGGTACGCGCATTGAATGCCATCTCGGAACTGGAAGGACGCTCGCGTGGACCTTACTGCGGTTGCTTGGGGTATTGGATTCCTGGCGAGCATCCGCATGGTGATTTTTCGGTGCTGATTC
>JASMKM010000094.1 GCA_030749235.1 Planctomycetota bacterium
TCCAAGTTGCCGGAAGTCCTGCATACCCCGACCACCAAGGCCGAAGTCGATGAGCCCATCACTTGGGAGCAAGCCGAGGAGCTGATCGGTTGCGAGGAAGAGGCCGCGAAGATCCACGAGTTGGCCTTGCGCATCTTCAATGGTGCCGCCGAGCGCGCCGCAACCAAGAACGTCGTCCTCGCCGACACCAAGTTCGAATTCGGTCGCATTGATGGGCAACTTGTGTTGATCGATGAGGTGATGACCCCCGACAGCTCGCGTTACTGGCCAGCCGATCAAATCGAGGCCGGCAAGGAGCCACCAAGCTTCGACAAAGAAATCGTGCGCGCCTATCTCCGCTCCGTCGCCGATTGGAACCGGAAGGCGCCACCTCCCACCGTTCCCGCCGATCTCATCGCCAAGACACGCGAGCGTTACCTGGACATCTGCGAAATCCTGACCGGCTCCCTGCCAGACAGCGTCTCTCGCTAAACATCCCCCAGATCCGGGGCCTACCGGCTCTTGGGGTTTAGGAGCATGGCCGGTGCAGGCATCGACGGCTGCATCAAGGACAGCAGACTCATGGCGGTGCCGAAATGCGAACTGCGTGGAAAGACGCGGTCGTTAAAGGTCATCGTTTCTGCATCCATGCTGGCGAACAGGCGCTCGTGGTACTTGGCGCGCAGCTGCTCGCGCGACTCCTCGGGCAACTGCTCGATTGCCAAGGCGGCGTAGTAATGCGCGTAGTAGAAGTAGTACGGCGCGATGCCGTAATCGCCCTCATGGGTCCCGGTCTTCTGGCGACGCTTCTCCAGCTCTCCCCAATGCTCGAGGAAGTGATCGACGGCGGTACGCAAGTGTTCCGGCTTGCTCAGCCCCGCCATATTCAACACAACCTCTACCGCTGGACTGCGCCCGATCGTGCCAGGAATCTTGCCGAGTCCACCGCTGGAAGTGTAGCTGTAGACGCCACTGTCCACCTGTGCGGCGACCAGCGACTTCAGCGCCAAGTCGATGATGTCCTGCTCGATCTCATAACCTTGCGCCTGCGCTTGCCATAAGGCCAGGATCGCCGGTGCGGTCATAAATGGAGACGATGCTGATGGCTTGCCAGCCCCCGCCCTACGCGAGTAGTTCCAGCCACCGGTCTTGGGGATAGCATTGGTCTGCAAAGTGGCAACCAACCATTCGATCTTGGCTTTGACCGCTTCTTGGTGCTGCTCGGGAACCGCCCCCATCTTGTCCAAACGCAGGAAGAAGTTCAGCGCGTAGATCGAACCCCAATCGCGAACATCGTAGGTACTGTTGAAGCCAGGCTGCATTTTCGGCTGCTCCAAACCAGCAAGGATGAAACGAATGGCGCGCTCCATGGCAGCGTCGGACTCGTCGGTGCGCAGACCGATGGAACTTTCCAGCATGGCCCATGCGCAGATCGCCGTACCACCGACGCGATAGCCGATCGGGATACGACCGCGTTCGCGATAGACGCCTTCATAGGGCCATTCCCAGTTCTCCTCGGACTTGCCGACGGACTCTTGTCCGGCCAACAGGTGGTTGAAGCCGCTGGCCATGACCAAGTCCAGGTCCGGCGCACCGGCCAGCTTTTCGCTGGCGCCCGCCAGCTTGCCAGACTTTTCGGCCGCCTCGGGCTTCTTGGCGGCGCCGGGGTCGAGCTTCTTAGATTGCGCACCGGCCACGGTACAAAAAGCGATCAACACGAAAGGAACCAACAACAATCGACGTGAAAGCATTGGCTCACTCTAACAGCTTCGCCATCGCAGCGAAGCTTATCAGCGAAGCCTCAAGACCGTGCCGATTTAGCCAAAGCAATCTCGAGCAAGGCCAGGTCGGCCGGAGTAACTCCAGCCAAGCGGCCAGCGGCACCTAAGGTGGCCGGTCGTGCCTCGGAAATCGCGATGACGGCTTCCCCGCGCAAACCACGCAAGGCCTTGGGGTCGAAGCCATTAGGAATCTCGGTTTGTTCGCGCGACTCGCTACGCTCCACCCACGATTGCTGACGCTTGGCATAGCCGGCGTACATGACATCGGCCTCCAAGCTTTCCCAATCGCGTCGCGCCAAGGCATGCTCCTCCAAAGCCGGGCACAACTCCAGGACCTTCTGCCAGCCGCCGTCCTTGGGCCGCCTTAACACGTCCAACATGGTGCGCTTGGGACCACCGCGTTGTGGTTCGCCGGGGATGGTCATGGACTGCAAGCGCTCCCGCATTTGCTCCATCGCCGCAACGCGCTGCTTGAGGCGGGCATCGCGTTCCGGCGTCGAAGCGCCCACCGCCGATGCTATGGGTGTCAACCGCACGTCGGCATTGTCATGGCGCAACAACAAACGGTGCTCGGCGCGGGACGTGAACATGCGATAAGGCTCACTGGGGTCACTGACCACGAGGTCGTCGATCAACACGCCGATGTAGGCCTGATGACGTCCGAGGATCAACGGTTCCTTGCCTTGGATTTTCAGCGCGGCGTTCAATCCGGCCATCAAGCCTTGGGCGGCGGCTTCCTCGTAACCAGAAGTGCCGCAGATCTGCCCGGCAAGATAAAGGCCAGGAAAATCTCGCAGCTCCAAGGTGCGCGACAAGCAACGCGGCGCCACGTGTGTGTATTCGACAGCATAACCGGCTTGGATGATGACGGCGTTCTCCATGCCGACACAGGTGCGCACGAACTCCTGCTGCACTTCCACTGGCAAAGATGTGGAGATGCCGTTGGCATAGAGTAGATCCGAATCATGGCCTTCGGGTTCGAGAAAGATGTTGTGAGCTTCACGATCGGCGAAGCGCACCACCTTGTCCTCGAGGGAAGGGCAATAGCGCGGCCCCTTGCCGTCGATGCGTCCGGCGTACATCGGTGCCTGATGCAGGTTGTCGCGCACAATCTCCTGGGTACGAGGCACGGTGGTGGTCTGCCAACAGGACACTTGCGCCTGCGGCAGGCGATCGGTCAGGAAGGAGAACGGCACCGGCTGTTCATCGCCTGGCTGTTCCTGCATCACCGAGTAATCAACACTGTCAGCAGCGAGTCTTGGCGGGGTGCCGGTCTTCATGGTGGCGGTCGGCAGGCCTAGAGCGCGCAAAGACTCCCCCAACTTGCCGGCACCGGCTTCACCTGCACGGCCACCAGCGACCTTCTCCAATCCGGTATGCAAGATGCCTTCCAGGAAAGTGCCGGTGGTCAGAATTACAGCTGCGGCCATCAACGTGCGGCCATCGTCCAGCTGCACGCCAGCGCAGGCCAAAGGTCCTGGCTCGGAACAACCCTCCTTGGGAATCATCAACAACTCCACTGCTTCGCCTTCGACCACCTCCAACCCGTCTTGCGCCGACACCATCTCCTGGGCAACCTGTTCATAGAGCTCACGGTCGCATTGGGCGCGCGGCGACTGCACCGCCCGGCCCTTGGATGTGTTCAACATGCGGAACTGGATGCCGGCACGATCGGTGATTTGGCCCATCCATCCACCCATGGCATCGATTTCGCGCGCCAGCTGGCCCTTGCCAATGCCGCCGATGGCTGGATTGCACGACATGCGCCCAATCGCGAGCGCATCCAGCGTGACCATGGCAGCCGACAGTCCTAAACGAGCTGCGGCTGCAGCCGCTTCCAAACCGGCGTGGCCGCCACCGACCACCACTACGTCGTAAGAATTTGCCGACATCTGTCCAGACCGGCGACTTCACCGGTCGAGCTCGGTATTCTAGGACAGTCTGATGCTTTCGGTATCCGCCCTCATCCTCTGCTTCTGCCCCGCCGCAGCGCCGCAAGCGCCTACGGGTGGGTTGGAGCAGCTCGTATCCACGCTGGAGCAACAGACGCGCGAGCGTCGCAATGCCGCTGAGGCCGCCTGGAAGACCCAAGGCAAGCTGTACTTGGCGCAGCCTTCTCGCGGCAACATGAGCACGCTGCTGGATTTTGCGCCGTACATCCAGGAGCCAGTGCTTAACAGCTTGGAAAGCAACCTGCGCGCCGCTGGCAGCAACCCCGCCCAGATTGGCGACCTACTTCAGCTGCTCGGCCGCTGCATAAATCGAGGTGGAGCTGCCCGCCTATTGCTTTTGGTACCCGAACTGCCGAAGGAGCACCGCGCCAAGGCCTTGCGCTTCGCAATTGAACAAGGTGGAATCCGCACCCGCCGAAGTGCTCATGCCTATCTCAACGATGAGCAATCCGACGTCCGCCAATCGGTGCTGGAGACCTTGTTGCTGCACCAGGATGTACGTCTGGTGCCCGCCTTGTTGGCCAATGTGGATCCAAGCACCATCGACCTCGAGAGCTTCGGCGTCATCCTGCATCTGCTCGCCCAACGCGAACTACCCGAAGGCGTGTTGTTGCCGCACTCCTTCTACGACCAGAGGGGCCTCAAGTTCATCAACGGCCTCGTCGCCTTCATGGTGCGTTATCCCCAGCCTGATACCGAGGACTATCTAGTCGAACGTGCCCTCCTGCCGCGCAACGAAGGCCTGGCCATAGAAGATCGCAAGAGTGCGCTTGCCGCCTACGAGAGCGGTTCGGCAGCCTTCCGTTGGCGTGCCGGTACTAGGCAGATGACGCGTTTTCTAAAGGACGAGAACCCTGGCGAAGCCACCTACGCGGTGGCCTGGACTTTACATCGCCTCGGCGAGAAATCGGGACGCAAACACTTATTGGCTGGTCCTGAGGAGCGCGCCAAGGCCAATCCCAATGATTGGCGCACGCAGATGTTGCTCGGCCGCATGCAGGTCGATGTGGGTGAATTCAATAGCGCCTACAAGACCATCAAGAACACTTTCGAGGAAATCGATGGCACACCTGCAGGACGTCGGCTGTCGCCTGAGGACTATCTGTATGCAGCAAGAGCCGCTGCGGGAGCACGGCGACCGACGGAATCTGGGCGCTGGCTCACGGCGACACGCTACTCGCCAATTGAGCTCGCGCCCTACCGCGATCTACCCGAGTTTGAAGCTTACCTGAAGAAGGCACCCTTCAACCATCTGTTCCCGGTTGCTGAATAGCTTCGGATAAGCGAGAATGTCCGGCTCGATTCACCAAGAATCGCCCTAAAGCCGTGTCAAAGAACATTCCCATCGAAGCCGAGAAGACCGAAGTCGGTCCTTGCCACTACTCCGTCACCGTTAAGGTCCCTGGCGACCGTGTCACCCAGGAGTTCGACCATGCCTACAAGGCTGCAGCCAAGGGGCTGAAGATCCCTGGATTCCGTCCAGGTAAAGCACCTGTTTCGGTGCTGCGCCAGATGATGGGCGACGGGGTCAAGGATCACGCCAAGGAGCATATTTTCGAGCATTGCTCTGGCGATGCCATCGAGCTTCTCGGCCTGCGCGGCGACGTACTGCGCATCCTGGACTTCGATCCTGAACCCTATGAGGTTGCCGAAGGCCAGGATCTGGAGTTCACCTTCGAGCTCGAGACCCTGCCGATCGTAGAGCTGCCAGATTGGAGCGAACTGGCTGTGGAGCCTGCGGAAGTTGAAGCCACCGAGGAGCAGTACCAGGAGGCTCTGCAGAGCCTCGGTGCCAACCACCAGAAGTTCGACGACGTCGAGGACGGAGCTGTCGATGAGGAGCTGCTCGCCGACATCGACCTGGTCTACATGTTGAATGGAGAGGCTGGCCCGGAAGCCGCTGGCTTGAAATTCGGCCTGGGCTCGCCGCTTTACGGTGCCGATCCAGAGAAGTACGACGAGGCCCTACGCGGCACCCAGGCCGGTAGCGAGTTCGAGCTGGATGTGGAATTCAACGAAGGCTTCTCAATCGAGGATTGGGTCGGCAAGACCGGGCAGGCCAAAGTTGTCGTCAATAAGGTGATCAAGCCACGGGCTGCCACTGAGGAGGAGCTCGCCGAAGCCCTCGGCATTGAAAGCCCAGAGGAAATGCGCGAGCGTGTCATGGAGCGCCTAGGTTTCGATAATCAGCAGCGCGAGCGTGACCGTCAGGCTTCCGAGCTGCTGGACAGTGTGGTGCGCCTGCGCCCCTTCGACATGCCAGCGCGCATGATCGAAGAGGAAGCTGTCTCTACCATCAAGAACAACATCGAGCGCATGCAGCAGCAAGGCGCCACCGAGGAGCAGGCCAAGGAAGAGGCTGCCAAGCGCGAGAACGAGGTCAAGGAAGACTGTGAGCGTCGTCTGAAGAACTGGTTCGTGCTGCGCAAGATCGCTCAGGCCGAGAAGATTCGCGTCTCGAAGAAGGATCTAGACCTAGCTTACCGCCAAATGGGCGCTCAGCAGGGCGTCGACGTGAAGATGGTCAAGCAGTACTACAAGGAAAATAAGATGGTCGACGGCTTGCGTTCGGACATCATGGAATCCAAGGCTAGGGCGTTTTTGGTCGACACGATTGCGGCCCAGCGCGAGAAGGCTGTTGCTTCTGCCGAGTAGGAACGCTATTTTCACGCCATGAACTCGTCTGAGCACCAGTCCGAGCAGGGCTTCTCCATTCCCTACGTCATCGAGAAGACTGGCCGTGGGGAACGCACCTACGACCTCTACTCCCGTCTGCTTGAGGATCGCATTGTGTTCCTCGGCACCGGCGTGGATGACATGGTCGCAAACGTCATCGTGGCACAGTTGCTGTTCCTGTTCAAACAGAACAAGAACCAGGACATCCAGATGTACATCAACTCGCCTGGCGGTTCCGTGACCGCGGGCTTGGCAATCTACGACACCATGCAATACATCGATTGCGATGTAGCCACCTACTGCATCGGCCAGTGCGCGTCGATGGGTGCGGTGCTGCTCGCTGGCGGTGCCAAGGACAAGCGTTTCATCCTGCCGAACTCGCGCGTGATGATTCACCAACCTTGGGGTGGTACACAAGGAACGGCTTCCGACATGGAGATCCAGGTGCAGGAGATTCTCCACCTCAAGAAGCGCTTGAACGGCATCCTGTCTCACCACAGTGGCAAGACTGTCAAGCAGGTCGAGAAGGCCACTGATCGGGACAACTTCCTATCCGCTCAGGAGTCTGTCGACTTCGGGCTGGTCGACCAGATTATTGGCGCGGTCTAATCCACGTCCTGGTCAGTCTTAAGCCTTAACTCCTGTTTTTTAGGGTACACTGGGTGCATGGCAAGAGGCCAGGATAGGACCGAAATCGAACGCTGTACTTTCTGCGAGAAAGTGCGTGCCCAGGTGGAGTCGCTGATTGCGGGTCCTCCTGGGATTTATATCTGCAACGAATGCGTGGAGATCTGCAATAGCATCCTCCATGAAGAGGATCGCCGCTTGCGTCAGGTCTCGACTTCGGCAACGGAGGCCGAGCAGGAGAAGTTCTTCACTCCTCGCGAGATCGTCGCCAAGCTAGACGAATATGTCTACAGCCAAGACTCCGCCAAGCGAGTGTTGGCTGTGGCGGTGCACAACCACTACAAGCGGCTCGAGGCCAAGCAAGACCTGGTCAAAGAAGACGAGAGTCCCAATTGGGCCGACGTCGAGCTTGAAAAGAGCAATGTGCTGCTGATTGGCCCTACCGGTTCGGGTAAGACCTTGCTCGCTCGCACTCTGGCACGGATCCTCAACGTGCCCTTCGCAATTGCCGATGCCACCACGCTGACGGAAGCCGGTTACGTCGGGGAAGATGTCGAGAACATCCTGCTGAAGCTATTGCAATCCTGCGATTTCGATTTGGAGCGTGCCCAGCGCGGCATCATCTACATCGACGAAATCGACAAAATCAGCCGCACTACCCAGAATGTCAGCATCACCCGCGACGTATCCGGTGAAGGCGTGCAGCAGTCCCTGCTGAAGATTCTCGAAGGCTCGGTCGCCAACGTGCCGCCGCAGGGTGGCCGCAAGCATCCAGAACAGTCCTGTATCCAGTTGGATACCACTGGCATCCTGTTCATCTGTGGTGGAACTTTCTCCGGCATCGAGGAGATCATTGGTCGTCGCGTTGGCGAAGGCGCAATTGGCTTCCACGGTCCGGATTCCGACGAGGAGCAGGAAGTTGCCAGCCTCACCGACCGTGAGCGCCTGGTGCCGCTACTGGACACCAAGGACTTGGTCGATTTTGGCTTGATTCCCGAGTTCGTCGGCCGCTTGCCAATCCATGTGCACCTGAAGGGCCTACTGGCCGATGACTTGGTCCACATCCTGACTGAGCCGAAGAACGCCTTGATCCGCCAGTATCAGACCTACTTCGCAATGGAAGGCCACGAGCTGTCCTTCACCGATGAGGCCCTGCAAGAAATCGCCAAGCTGGCTTGTGAGCGCGAGACCGGCGTGCGTGCCCTACGTTCCATCCTTGAAGGTGTGCTTCACGACCTGATGTTCCAGCTGCCTGAATATGGTACGCCGGCGCGCAGTTTCGTAATCAGCGGCGAGATGATTCGCAAGGGCAACGCCAACGTGCTGCTCGAAGGCGGAGAAGATAACCCGCGCCGCGAAAGCGCCTAGTACCACCGTGCTTGGAATCCTATCCCTAACCCTGTTGGCCTGGGCCCAGCAGCCCGTAGCCACACCGTTCGAGTTGGAGCTGCCGGCCGGCTTCGAAGAATTCACCCACACCGATGCTGGGCTGCAAAGTGGCGTCGAAGTCTGGACGGCCAGCCGCAAGGATGGTCAAGCCAACCTCCAGGTCATGCATCAGTGGCTCGGTGCGGTCGGCGCGATTGCCGAATCGGTAGCCGCCAACCAACGCCAGGGCCAATGGCTGCCATTGTTAGGCCAGCGCGAACACACCATGGAGGCCTGGACTGGAGTCATCGACACGATCCACGCCGCCGGCACCGAAATCCGTTACGACCAGGGCGCGACACCGATGATGATCATCGAGCGCATCGCCATCCAAGGTGACAGCATGACGGTTTTGTTGTGGGAAGGACTTACCGCCGGAGCCGACGACGCGCGCAAAGCCCTGGATACCTTCCTCATGCCGCAGGAATGGATCCCGGCGCCACCGCCAGAGGTCGATATCTACCGTGGCTTGGGCCCCCATGGCGCTGCGCAGCCTTTTCCCGGCAGCTTCACCATCCGTGCCCAGGTCGTGGCGGAAAAAGCAAACGAGGAACTGCGCCTCGAAGTGGACCTGACCTATGTGCCGAGCGTGGTGCCGGTTGCCAGCGGTGAACTCCAATGGCAGCTGCCGCCTGGTGCGGGGCAGCTACCAGTCGATGAGAATCTCGGGGGCCGACGCATTGCCTACAGCCTGCCGATCACCGGCCAAGGCGACCATGGCTTAATCCGCATCAACCGCGAATCCTTCAGCGCCTTGGATGCGCTATGGCTGGCGGTGCCGAGTTTCCTGGTCGAATCGAAGACCGGTTACCAGCCCCCCGCCTGGACCTTGGAAGTCATTCACCCTCCCCATGTGCTGTGCCTTGGCCCGGTCATGGAGGCGCAACAGTTCTCCGAACGTCTTGGCAAGCGCATTACCAGTTTCAAGAAGGTTGAAGCCGGAAAGGCATGGCCTTACTTCCTGGTCGGCGCCTACAAGCGCCAGCAGACCGAAGGGCTGAACTGGCACCTGCGCCTCGATTCCAAGGCCAAGCTGACTCAGGATTCGGTCCAGGAGTTGCTGCGCCTGCGCAAGGTGCTGGATCAATGGCTACCCGGTGCTTCGCAGGATTGGACAGTTGCATCCTTCAACTACACCGGTGACCGCGTGTTGCCCAACCTGTTGGTCTTGGACGAAGACAAGGATTGGTTCCAGGCCCCCGTGGACGCCAAGCTACAAGACCTGTCGCGCCGCGTGACTCTGGCGCGTCTGTTGTGCCAAGAGCGCTTTGGCACGCGCCTGCAAGGCTTAGGCAGCGCCAAGCAGTTCCTCGATTCCTCCTTGGCCGAGTTCGCCACCTGGCGTCTTCTGCAGCAGAGCGACAACCAAAGCGACGCCGATGAGTTGATTGCCTGGTGGCACACCCGCGAGCAGCTGCTGGGCAAGCTGCCGATGCCGCTGTCGCTGCTTGACACTTCCGACTTGTTCGGCGCGCAGCGCCTGTTGAGCTTCGGCCCCTTAGTCTGGGTTGCCATCGAGGAGAAGTTAGGGCGCGAGCCCATGGACGCCATGCTGCGCTTCTTATTGGCTTCCCCGCGCAGCTGGTCAACCTTGGATCTGGAAAAACAACTGCAGGATCGTCAGCCTAACGTGGATTGGGCCACTTTCCTGCGCAAGCATGTCTACGGGCGCCACCTACCCGTGAACGACTAAAGCCAGAACACCATGCGCATCTACTACCATCGTGATTTTGACGGCATGGCTTCGGCTGCCATTCTCGCTGACGCCCTCCTGAGCTGCGGATTGGAGAAAGATGTCAACTGGGCTGGCGTCAACTTCGACAAGACGTTGAATTGGGAGAACTTCGCCATGGGGCAGTTCTTTGCCGTGGTGGATTTCCATTTTCACCCGCGTGCCAAGTACTGGTTCGACCATCACCCCACCACCTTCCTGACTCCGGACGACGAGGCCAAGTACGAGGAGAATCACACACATAGCTTCGACCCGACCGCCAAAAGCTGCCCTCCGATCATCCTCAAGCATGCGGTCGAGAAGTGGGGTTATGAACCCCGACCGCACTTCGCCGACTTGGCCAAATGGTCCGACATCATCGATTCTGCCAGCTTCGGCTCGGCCGACCAATCGCTGTTTGGCACCGAAGCCGCAATCCGCATCAGCCGTGCCCTAACCTGTGCCCCTGACTTGAGCTTCCATGACAAGGTGGTCAAGCTGATGCGCAACAAGGCAATGATTCAGGTCGCCAACGATCCCACTGTGGAAAAGTGTTACGAACGATCGTGCCGCAACCGCGAGAATGCCTTGGAGAACTTCTCGAAAAACATCCAGCTGCGTTCGGCCACTGCGTTGATGGCGGATTTGCGTTCGAAGAAGATCCGCCGGGAGCGTTTTGCCCCCTTCTACCTACACCCGGAGATCCATTACGCAATTACCTTGTTGCCTACGCGTGCAGGCGTCCACATCACGGTCGCTTCTAACCCCTGGAATCGCCCGAAGAGCGATTTCCACTTGGGCAACCTGATGAAGCAATACAGCGGTGGCGGTCACCTCGGTGTGGGCGGATGCAATCCTCCGGATGAGCCAACTGCGGTGATGTGGGCGCACGAGATCTTCCAGAAAATTGAGAACTTGCACTGATTTTCCCGCTGCACTGACTCGCCGCATCGCCTCCATGAAAGACCTGCTCAACCATCACCCTTCGGCTTGGCCCGATTTGTTCGAGCAGGTGGGTGTGGCGAAGTTTCATGGGCGCAATGCCGCGCGTTGGGTATTCCACCGCGGCGCGAAGAGTTGGGGTGAGATGACCGACTTGCCAGCAAGTTTGCGCGACAAACTTGAAGCGCAAGCGCCATTAGGGTGCGCCAAGCTATTGACCACCTCGGGAGCCAAGGATGGCGCTGAGAAGGTCCTGCTGGAATTGGAAGATGGCGCCATGGTCGAAGCCGTCGGCATGCCGGGAACCGCCGGCCGTACGGTCTGCTTGAGTACCCAAGTCGGCTGCCCGGTGCGCTGTACCTTCTGCGCCAGTGGCCTAGAAGGTTTGGGGCGAAACCTCAGTCAGGGCGAGATTCTTGAACAGGCGCTGTGGCTTAGACGTGCACAAGGCCCCTTCCAGCGCGTCGTGATCATGGGTATGGGCGAGGCCGGATTCAATCTCGACGCGGTACTCGGTGCCTTAGACGTGCTGATGGACCCGGAAGGCTTCGGCATGTCGGCACGACGCATTACCTTGAGCACGGTCGGGCCCAGAGGTGCCCTGCCGCGCATCGCCGAATGGGGTCGGCCGGTAACCCTTGCCCTGTCCTTACACGCTCCTGAAGATGCGCTTCGCCATGAGCTGGTGCCAGGGGTGGCCAAACGCACCATCATGGAAACGCTGACCGAGGTGGATGATCTGTTCGCCACCAACGGTCGTGAATATACGATCGAATATGTGTTGTTAGCCGGGGTCAATGATTCGCCCGACCAGGCCACCGCCCTGGCAGATTTACTCTTCCAGCGCCGGTGCCATGTCAATTTGATTCCCTACAACCCTGTTGAGGAGACCGAATTCGAATGCCCCAGTGAGCATTCGATGGAGAACTTTGCGAAACGCCTTCAGGATCGCGGAGTATCGGTAACATTGCGACGCAGTCTCGGCCGCCAAGCGGATGCTGCCTGCGGACAACTCCGACGTCGTCAACTCCCGCCCTCTAGTCCCACCACTGAAGTCTGATTCCCGCATGCGCCTGCTCCCCCTCCTGCTCCTGCCTCTGGTCCTGATTTCAGGAATCCTCTCCGGCAGCGGCGAGAACCCATTCATTGAGAAGCACATGTCGGCGGCGCGTCGTCTCATTGACGCTGGCAAGAACGCGGAAGCCCGCCTCGAAATCGAACGCGCGCTAGAACGTGACGACCAACACCTCGGTGCCTTGATGATGTTGTCCGAGGTCACGGCCAAGGCCGGAGACATGGATACCGCCGTCTTCGCCATGCATTCGTGGCTGGAGATTGTGCGCGCCGCCGAGGAGTCACCGGTATCGCGCAAGCAGGTCAAGGAGATTGAGGCACGTCTTCTCGAGCTGGACGCCGAGGCCAAAAGCTTCCGCAAGCTAACCGACTCCTACATCAAGGAGTTGATGAAGCTTGAAAAGGAGCATGCCAAGAAAGGGCGTTATCACTCGGCCTTAGCCATCCTCGACGAGGTGCTGCATATCGACCCGGTGAATTCGGTGGCGCGTAAGCGGCGCAAGGAAATCCAACGCGAAGGCGGCGCCGATGTGGCCACCGAAGACCTCTACGCCGGTGCCGACCCTACCGCCGGAGTGGATCCGGAGTGGATTGCGGAAGAAGATGCCAAGCACAGCGAATGGGAGAATGCTTGGCGCAAGGAGACCGAGCATTACCGGGTGCGCACCAATGCCGGTTATATGGTGCTACAGACTGCTGGCATCGCCATGGATCAAATGAACATGGCCTATCGCCGCTTCTTCCATTACAAGGAAGACGGCAGTGCCACGCCCCGCATCGACGTGCATGTGTTCAAGAACCGCGATGAATACCTGAAGCTCGGCCAGGGCCCGCCGGTGGAATGGTCGGCCGGTCACTTCACCGGCAATGCGGTGGAGACTTATATCGGCGGTACCGAAGGCACCGACGGCATCAAGGAGATGTACAGCACCTTGTTCCATGAGGCGGCGCACCAGTTCGTGTCCCTGACCGGCAAGGGCGGCGTGCCTGGTTGGTTGAACGAGGCTTATGCATCCTTTTTCGAGGGCACCACCATCCTGTCGAACGGAACCGTACGCTGGAACCGTGTCAACAACGGCCGCCTATTCGCCATTGCGCCGCGATTGGAAGCCGGTTGGATGAAGGATCATAAGGATGGCGTGCGCGGCGCCGACGGCGACTGGGGCGACCCTGAACGCGCACCTTCGTTGCGGATCCTGATTGAAAACCGTTATCAGTGGGGTCCGCCGTGGTATGCGCCGACGTGGGGCGTGGTGTACTTCCTCTACAACTACCGCGACCCCGAGACCGGCATCCCAGTGCTGCGCGATCCTCTGCACGAGTATTACTTGTCGGGTGCCCGCCATGTTGGCGTCGACAATCGAGTGACGCACTTCGAGGAGATGGTGCTGTCAGGCGAAAAGTCTCCCGCCAAGACGGTCGATGAGCTGTCAGAGATTTGGGCAGAATGGCTGCTGGACCTACGCGATCGCCAGATTGGTCAGGGCGAGCCGGAAGAAGACTTGCTGCACTACGCCAGTTTGGCCCTGGACCGCGATGATTCTGAGTTGGCGCTGTCCTTAC
>JASMKM010000095.1 GCA_030749235.1 Planctomycetota bacterium
GCTGGTCAGCACCCAATAGGAATACTCGGCAGCCTGGCATGGGTAATCACAGGTCGGATCTCCGTAGTGGTAATGCCCACCATCCCTACGGGCAACATCCATCGCATCGCACAGCTTGCTGCCCGATTCGAACGCGAAAAATGCCGGATAAGCCTCGGCCCAACCATGAGAGACTAAGTGCCAGACTTCCTCAAGGGCGGCATCGAAGGCATACTTGGGATTGGTCTCCTCGCCATAGAGATCCTGGCCGAGTTGCCACCCAGCTTGCTCCCAATCCTCGAAGTGCCGTGACAACTTATTCATCTCACGCTCCCTGGCTGGCATCACCAGGAACGCACCTTGCTCCTGCAGAATCTTGAGTACCGCGGGATCATCGACCAAGCCGTCCTCATCGTTGTCCAGGTATTCAGCCAACACCGTCATGCCATGCAGGTGCTTGTCGACCGCAAGGCTCTTGGTGGCCAAGACTGGGATTCCGAATACCATTCCATAAGCGGCGAAGGAATCCTCGAAGGCGGTTATCTTCTGCTTGGGAGAGAACTCGCGCGTGATCGTCAGCGGGATGGATGGAATCGAGAAGTGCTCCGCGAAGAAGGAGCTGATTGCAGTGGCCATCTTCGGCACCGAAGTCGGTCGGTTCTTGGCGTTGCGTATGCTCCACGGCAGCTCCAGTTGGATTGAGCGCAAGCCTTCACCACGATGACGTTTGGTAATGTAGCCGCCAGAGAAATACTTCTCGCCATTGGGGTGAGGAATGGCGGGCGACGGCACCGCGCGGATTTCTACTTCGGTCAGGAAAGCGCCCAAGCTCTTCGGTCCGCGTAGCCAAGTGGCGTCTGCCAGCTCAGTATCTTTCTTCGCTAACTCCGTGGCGACCACGCCATAACCCAACTCAATCCAATCCTGCTCATGTGCATGGCCATGCATATCGAGCAACAGGGCATTGCCTCTACCAATCTCCAAGGCACTGGCTGAGCAGTGCTCTAAGGCCGCGTGATATTGCAACCAAGCCGACTCCGCAAGCGGATCGCCTTGCGCCGCTTCCTCGATCGGGCGATTAGGGTCGAGCTTGATGCGGTGTAGACGCGATATCACTACGAAAGGACGGTGGCCGGTGCGCAACTCGATGGCGTCGGCTAGTTCCAAGGTCAGCTCGCGCGTATTGCGATCGCGCTTCAACACGCCTTTTTGGCGGTCGGCAATCGCGACCGGCTTCTCCCAGCCACCATGCGGTGCCGACAGCACCAACGGCATGGTGCCGGGCAAGACATCCACCCACGACTCCGGTTCCTGTTGAGGGAACAGCGCTACATTCAGGAGAATTGAGAGTCCCAACATGCAAACATGTTATCGCACGTTTCAGAGGGCATGGGATTTGGTGGGCCGACCTGGACTTGAACCAGGAACCGACGGATTATGAGTCCGCTGCTCTAACCAATTGAGCTATCGGCCCGCTCTCGAACCGGAATTGTAGAGCATCGGTGGCGCGTGCGAAATGACGCATTCGAAGATCCGGACGCTCAGCATCGTCGGCTTGAGGGGCTTGACAGAAAGTAAGGGCGCCACCCTCGGGCCTCAGGATTGCTCCTCGATGCTCTCCTCCAAGGAGGGTGGCATCTCCTTGATGAACAGGTCGTGCTTCGAGTATGGGATCTCGATGCCGGCGGCATTGAAGCGCAGGTAGACCGCGCGCATCAACAGGTGTGAGGTATTGCCGCGTAGTTCCGGATCTGGAATCCACGCCAGCAGCTCGAAATCGAGGCTGGAAGCGCCGAAGGCACGCATCCGTACGCGCGGCTCCGGGGACTTGCACACCAACTTAGAATCGATGTCACCGACTGCAGCCATCAGCTCCTTGATGACCTGATCCACATCCGAGCCATAGGCCGCGCCGACGGGAATGCGGATGCGGCCTTTCACATGTGGGCCACCAGTCTCGTTAACGATCTTGGCCCCACCCATGACGGCGTTGGGTACGGTGATCTCGATGTCGTCGCGGGTGACCACACGCGTGGAGCGCAAGCCGATAAAGGCCACCTTGCCGCGTTCGCCGCTATCGAGGCGGATGTAATCTCCCACACGATATGGACGATCGGCCAGGATGAACACGCCAGCGAATAAGTTGCTGAGCGTATCCTGCGCGGCGAAGCCTACCGCCAAGCCGACGATACCGGCCGAAGCCAACCAGCCGCCGGCGTCGAAGTCCCAGATGCTAATTCCCATGTAGACCACCATGCCGAACAGCAGAACCTTGGCGAGGTTGTTAAACAGCGGGAAAGTGGAATCCTGGACGGCGTGATAACGGCTCGGGTTACGCGAAGCGGCACGCAACAGGATGCCGGAGGTACGGAAGAAGAACGTAGCCCAGATGAACAGGCCGATGGTGGTCAGCGCGCGCGTGGTGAAGACCTCAACGTTCGAGTCGAACTGCAAAAGCCGAGTGGCCACGGACAAGCCGATCAGAATCGCCGTGTTCATGACCGGCGAATGCATGGCCTTCAGGATGGCGTCGTCGGCCTTGGTCTTGGTTCGCGAAGTAAACGCCTTGAAGGTGCCGGTGCACAACCAATCAAAGACCTTTGCGAGCACGATGGCCACGCCAACGACGATCAGCGCCTGCAGCCACATGTTCTCGGTGATCGGCGACAACCAACCCGTGAGGGTCTCCGTCAGCCAACCGATGTTCTCGTTGACTTCGCCGTTGCCGTCGCCGTTGCCGTCGCCCGTCTCGGGAACTTTCTGCTTATCGCCCTTCAAAGCATTCAGGACTGGGGGCTGCAAGATCAAGAGTGGATTCATCGATAGGCGCGGCTCTACTCGGTGGTGTTCAGCTTAACCAGGTGCGCCTGCACGCGCTCCACGTCTTTGCCGGAAATCGGTTGGCGTAGCAGCGACAACAATACATCGGCGCTGGCTTGCGCAGCGCCGCCGGCGGCTAGGATCTCCGCGTACATCAGGCCAGCTTCGACGTTGGCGGGCTCGATCTCGAGGCAGCGGTCGAAGGCTTTGGCGGCTTCGGCATCAAGCCCCAGCGTTTGGCGCGACTGGCCAAGCATGAAAAAGGCCTCGCCATGTTGCGGCGCGACTTCGACCAGCCGCTCGAGCAAGGCGATGGCGTTCTCGTAGTGCGATGCCTGACCACTGCGCGAAGCGGTGGCGAAGGATGCCGACGCCATATCGGCCAACAGCAGAAAGTCCTCTGGATTCCCGGCGCTCATCTGCTCGTAGAGTGCAAGCGCATCCTGAGGCCGATCGGCAAGCTCCAAGGCTTGGGCGCGCAGGCGCTTCTGCTCTAGACTCAACGGCTCGATCACCATCAGGCGGTCGAGGTACAGCAAGGCGTCGGAGCCACGACCGCTCGCCACCGCAGTACGGGCGCAGGCGGAGAGCACCAAGACATCTTGGTCGGCCAAGGAAGACAAGTCGCGATAAAGCGGGAAAGCGTCGGCCGGTTTGTCTTGAGCCTCGTAGACCTGTGCCATGGCGAAGGCCAGTGCCGGAGTTGCGCCATAGAGGCTGATGCCATCGCGCGCGACCGTCGCCGCCTCGTCTACCAGCTCGGCCTGCAATAGCGACCAGGAGTGCAAACCACAGACCTCATTGCCCAACGAACTGTCGCTGCGCAGCTGGTTCAGGCGCATCGCTGCCTTCTCGTATTCCCTCTCCTTCAACATGACGACGGCATCCAGCAAGCCGTTGGCGCTTTGGATGTCGCCTGAGGTTGGCCGCAACCAGGCCGGAATGTGGCCCATGCCCTCCATCGCGATGGCGTCGGCGAAGGGGCGTGGAAATTCCTCGTTCTTGAGCTGATACGCCCCTTTTCGTTCACCAAAAAGGGAAGTGAAAGCACTGCACGAGCAGAACAAAAGCAACAATAACGCTGGAGTCGGCGGCGGCGATTTCATCTTGGGCCATTCTACCGTTACAATCACGGAGCATCCCCCTACGCCATGCTTCGCCCCGACATCAAAGCCGTCTTCCTCGACGCTGGAAATACCCTTTTCACTGAACACGCCAGCCGCCCCGAGATTTATCGGAGCGCGATTCTCGCGCATGGTGTTGCCTCTATCGACCTAGGCGAAGTCTCCGCCGCCATGGAGCACACCTTTGCGGATCTCCCCGACACCGTCGACGGCAACTTCCGCTACAGCTCCGCGTGGTTCCAGGCCTTCAACTACCGCGTACTGGCCAAGTGCGGCGTTTCCGAGAAGAAACTCGAAAAGGCACATCTGTCCTTGTGCAAGCATTTCGAGGACCCGAAGTCCTACTACCTGTTCGATGAGGTCCGCGAGGTGCTCGAGCTCCTGGCCGAACATGACATGCAGGTTGGCATTGTCTCGAACTGGTCGGATCACCTGCCGAACCTGCTTGATGGCCTTGGTCTATCCGACCTGGTGTCCTTCATCATCTGCAGCGCCGACCTGAAGGCGGAGAAGCCCGGCCGCGCAATCTTCGAGCGCGCGCTGTTTCGCGCTGGTGTCGCCGCTAGTGAGACCGTCCACGCGGGCGACCATTTCGAGCGCGACGTGCAAGGTGCGTTGAACGCCGGATTACGTGCCGTATGGATTGACCGTGCGCAGGAAAACGTTGAGGACCGCGAAGGTGTTCCTGTGGTCCAGGACCTGCGTGGCCTGGTCCGCCTGCTCGAGGCCCAGCCGAGCCCGGCCCGCAACTAGAGCCGACTCAGCCCCGCAGCGATATCCTTGGCGCTCATAAAGCCATGGACTGCCGCGTCGCCCTGTGCCAGATGCGCCCCAAGCTGGGTGTCATCGATTCCAACCTCGAGACTCATCATCAGTGGCTCGATCGAGCGATCGAGGCCGGTGCCCAGATTGCTGTCTTCCCCGAGCTTTCGCTAACGGGCTACTTCCTGCGCGACCTCACGCAGGACATCGCGATGACGCTCGACGACCCTCGTATCGATGCCTTGGTACAACGCTCCAAGGACTGCAGCGTAGTCTTTGGTTTCGTCGAGGAGAGCCGCGATCACCGTTTCTACAACAGTGTCATCTTCGCCGAGGACGGCAAGATCCTGCAGGTGCATCGCAAGGTTCACCTGCCCGACTACGGCATCTTCGAGGAGGGCCGCTACTTCGCAAGCGGCGACGACTTTGAGCCGGTTGAGAGTAAGCACGGCCGCTTCGGCTTGATGATCTGCGAAGACGCTTGGCATGTTACTTCCGGTTGGTTGCACTTCCTGAATGGGGTCGATGCGATGCTGATGCCGGTGGCCTCGCCCGCACGGGGCATCGACACCGATGAACCCGAGCTGAGTTCACAAAAATCGTGGCGCAGCCTCACCGGTGCTCAAGCTCTGCTGTTCCAGACTTGGGTGTTGCGTTGCAACCGCGTCGGCTTCGAGGACGGCACGATGTTTTGGGGCGGCTCCGCCTTCATCTCGCCCTTTGGCAAGGCCGTGGTTGAAGCCCATGGCCAGGAAGAGGAGCTATTGATCCACAACATTGACAGTGAGTCACTGAAGCGCGCCCGCATCCAGACGCCGCTGCTGCGCGATGAGCGGCCGCATATGGTGCGCAGCCACCTGGCCCGTTTCCTGGACGACCCTGACGCCGAACGTGGCATCCAGGCCCAAGACAACTCACCAAGTTCATGAGCACGCTGCCTCCCCCACCTGGCTGCAACGTCGAGCTTACCGAGCGCGTGCTGGTCAGCTTCCTGCGTGAGGAGACGCATCGCATCGGCATGACCCGTGCCGTGTTGGGATTGAGTGGCGGCATCGATAGTGCCTTGGTGATCGAGCTTGCGGTGCGTGCCCTCGGTCCAGAGAACGTGCTTGCGGTGGCAATGCCTTATCGCGAGAGCCATCCGGATAGCCTGCGCTTGGCACGAAAGTCGGCTAAACATACAGGGGTCGAACTCGAAGTGGTCGACATCAGTGCGATGGCCGACGGCTACCTGCAGGACAATCCCGATCTGGAGGACAAGAGCCAGGAAGCGGTGCGACTGCGACGCGGCAACGTGTTCTCGAGAATGCGCATGACCATTCTCTACGACCGCTCCGCCAAGCTCGGCGGCTTGGTATTCGGCACCTCCAACAAGACCGAGTTGATGCTCGGCTACGGTACTCAATATGGCGACATGGCTTCGGGCATCAACCCAATCGGCGACCTGTATAAGTCTCAGGTGGTCGCCCTGTCGCGGCATCTTGGTGTGCCCAACGAGATCATCGACCGCCCACCGAGCGCCGACTTATGGGCCGGACAGACCGACGAGGATGAGCTGGGGTTCACCTACGACTCCATCGATTCCTTGCTGTTTCGCTTGATTGATCGACGCGAAAGCCGCGCGACCTTGATCGAACAAGGATTCCAAGCCGACTTTATCGATACCATTAGCCGCCGCGTGCGCATGAATCAATACAAGCGCCGACCGCCGCTAATCGCCAAGGTTGCCGCACGTACGGTCAACCTCGATTACCGCTACGCCCGCGACTGGGGAACCTAAACAAGCTCGACCAGCTGCGAGCAGAGGTCGTCGATGTTGGTGTTGAAGACATCCTCTTTAGAGATCGGGCTGGTACCACGCAGGGCTGTGCGTGCACGTCGGCAGACCTTCAGGGTGTTCTCGACTTGGCGCTTCACGCGCAACATGCGGTCGGCATCGTGAGAACCTGCATCGATATTCGTCACAACCTTTTGACCGGCGACTTCCAGGACCGAGATAAGGGCCTCGACCTTGGTGAGCATCTCTGCTCGATAATCAGGATCTGTGAGCTTCTGCTCAGATTCGTATGGGGAGTTGTTCGTCATTTTCCAGGGGTTGGAGCCTCAAAAGAATCCTACCCCCCGGAAAGTTCAGCCGCAGAGATTATCTGGCCTAGTAGTGGCTTAAGGCACCGATTAAGCGGCTCTCATGGCGATAATCCATGCCAGCGAGCATGCTGGAGATGGTAGCGCCGTTGTGGGTATCGCCGAGGAATCCAAGGCCTAACACAAGGTGTGCGGCCTGTACCCGTTGATTCTGCTCTTGCAACTCGGTCTGCAGACCTTCTGCGAGCAGGCGCAGGGCAGCCGTAGATCGCGAGGTGGCTAAGGCACGGGAAGCCGCCCAGCGGACGCCATCGTCCTCGTCCTCGAGTAGCATCTTGACCAAGGCCACGCTGGTCTTCTCGGAGTTCGCCAGCCCCAAACCGGCGGCGATTCCACGCCGCTCCTCTGGGGTCAGCTTCTCTTGCTTGACCAGTTCCAGCAGTAGCTCGTCGGCGGCGTCGGTACCCAAGAGGCCCAATCCAGTAGTCAGATAGGCACGGAAGGTTGGGCGCACGTTCTTCATCTCGAGCACCTTCTCGATCTGCGACTTGCCGCCAGGGGCTCCGTACAGACCCAGTGCTACCGCTGCTGCACCACGCAGGTTTTCCTCATCGCGACGTGGCGATTTGTTGTCACTGTGCTTGCGATCATCGGTTCCGTGCAGCAAGGTCGCGACGAGTTCCTGATAGGCTCCATCGTGGCCGGACATGCCTGCGGCGATTGCCCATGCGGCGTGCAGATTCTCCTCATCACCCTTCACCGGGCGCAACTCCTTCAAGACCGCCTCGGCTTGACGTCCGCCCAAGCGACCGATGGACAACATGGACAGACTCTGCAACTGCACATCCTTAGACTCACGAACCATTGTGGCCAGTTGACCGACGGCACCCTTGTCGCCGAGTCGTCCAAGCGCCTGTGCTGCCGCAAGAGCAATGCCCTCTTCAGTAGCGTGCAGGGACTCTTCCAAGGTCGGGCGTGCGCGGCGGTCGCCAATCGCACCCAAGGCCTGGATTGCAGTGGTGCGCAATCGAGTCGTGCTGGATTGACCGTCCATGGCCTTCAACAAGTTCATCAACAAGGGTGTGAAGTCATTCGAACCATGCACGCCGGCAGCCAACATGCTGGCCAACAGCAGGTTCTCCTGAGCCTTCCAACTCTTGTTGTAGTAAACCTTGTTGAGGTAAGCCTTCAGCACGGTGCCTCCTTCGACGCGTCCACTCAGGCCAAGGCCAAGTGCCGCGAAGGTGCGCGTGCCGTAGTCCGAGCTTTCTTCGAAAGATGTGACCAGGAACTCGGTTCCTTGCTCCGATGCCATCAAGCCCAAGCCCATGTATGCGGCTTGGCGTACCGATTCGACCGAATCCTTGGTGGCGCGCTGCAGAAAGGTGTCGGCCGCGGGATAACCGATTCGGCCAAGCGAAAGGGCCGCGGCTTCACGGATCGCGGGGACGTCGGAATGGAGCGCGTCGATGAGCAATGGCATCGAGGTCAGGAGCAGGTCCTGACGCTCCACGGCCCAGGATTCACTGCCATAGCTGCCGTGTTCATTGACAGCGCGGGCAGGAAAATCAGGTTCGCCGCGGAATAGAACGTCGCGCTCGCGCTCGAACCAGAATTCCCAGCGGTTCAGGCCGCTGACAACATAATCCGTGCCGAGTCCAGGCATTTCGCCTTGCCCGCCATTGGCGAGGCGGAGGGTAGTGAGCTCGAGCAGAGTCTCATCCTGCGGCCCGCGGTGGGAACCGGGAACGGCAGATGGCTCTTGGGGGGCTGCGAGCAGGAGTAGGGCTGTGATGGTGACAGACATGATGGTCCTGCTGATTGGGCAGGCCATCTATTAACGGGCAAGCGTGATCTGACCTGAGAAGAATCTTTAAAAAAGACGCAAATTCCCGGCACCAGCCATATTGGCCACGAAATCGCGGTTTTTCTAGGCAGCTGAGACCTAGAACATCGAGCCGAAGATCGTCTGCAACTCTTCGGTCGGAAGCTGGCCCACGACGTAGAGACGGCGACCTGGAACATCGCCCTCTGCTACACGGATGCCGCCAATCTCGGCGTGTTTCACCAGCGCTGCGCCGCTCAGGACGTTCAATGAAGGCGAGCTCAGAATCTTCTGCTGGGCGACAAAAAGTACGTGGATGCCGTCGCTGTAGAAGGCTGCGTGGATGTTGCCCAAGTTGGCCATGATGCCGTTGGCGAGCAGCAGACGCTCCTCCAGGCGATAGAAGCCAGGTGGCACGTACTGCGGGCTCTTCGGCGAAAAACCGAGTAGTGGCTCATCCACCTCGCCAGCGTAGGGGTGCTCGGCAACAGCTGGAACCGCCCAGGCGACGCCGTTGTGATCCGGAGTGAAATCTACGTCGAGGGTCTTCATCCGCATGACTGGATTGCCCTGCACGTCGAAGCTGGTCCAACCCAGAAGTAGGTCGGTATCGACGGTGACGTGAAACTCGAAGTCGCCAAGATCATGCACTGACTCGGCGATGATGCGCTTGCAATCGAGGCCGGCAACTTGCACGACGCCGGGCTGTTCAGACCAGCGGAAGTTGCGCTGCAGGCTGATCTCGCTGCCGAGATGCAGGTCACGATACTTCACCAGATAGCTCTGGCGGTTGAAGTAGCTGGCTTCCAGCTGGGAACTGGGCTGACTCCACATGGGCAAGCCGAAATCCGCGAACTGAAGGATGCTCAAGGCAATCTGACCACTGCCATCGCTATGCAGGTCTTCTTCGAAACGCTGCGCGCGGCCCAAGGAATCGAAGATGCTTAGCTCACGAGTGAGGTGTAGATCCTGATCTTCGACGTATTCGAACTCGGGAATCTCGATCTTCTGGTGAGCAGCAAGGCCGACATTTTGCGTGCCGACGGTGGCAGCAAGAGTCTCGCCTTGAGTCTCCGCAGCTGGTCCGCAACCCAGAAGGGCGACCGACAGAGCGGACATCGTGAGCACCAAATATGGGCGCATCAAGCGTCGTCCTCCGCGGTTATGCCGCCGAGGCCCTGTGCAAAGCCATTGGCGACGGAGGAAAGTTCCGTTGCGGAAACTTCCATGAAGACCACCTTCGCACGGAAGGCGGCACGGTCCGCGGCAGAGACTGGACCGGCGAGAGCTGCGCCCGGGTCGACCTGGGCGGGTCCCATAAAGCGGTATCCGATTCCAGCGCAAATCATCAGTGCAGCGGCAATACTGAGGCGTCGGCCCCAAGCCTGGTTATGGAGCACGCGGCCAGCGGGCTTTTCGCCATCAGGCGCTGCAATCGCTGCGAGTTGCGGTTCTACCCGCGACCACAAGTCTGCTGGAGCTTCTTCGACCTCGCCTAGGGCGAGCCCAAGCTGAACCCGCTCCCAAAGCTCTTCAGGAGCCTTGGTACCACCAAGCGCACGCAGGTCTTGCGTGAGCCGCTCTGGCAGTTCCGGGTTGTTCGGGTGGTTGGTCATGAGAATCAGAGATTCAGGTGGTTCGGGTCGTAGCCACTGTGTTGCAGCAGTTCGCGCAACGCGGTGTGGGCACGATTCAGACGGGATTTCACTGTTCCGAGACTGCATTCTTGAACCTCGGAAATCTCTTCGTAACTTAGGCCCTCCATATATCGGAGAACAAGCAGTGCGGAAAAGCGTGGATTGAGGCGAGTCAGCGCCCCTTGGACGAGCGACTGATCCTCAGTCCTAGCGACCTCGGCGACCGGATTGGAAGATTCCGTCTCGCCTGCAACTTGATTGAGGTGATGTTCGCCCTCTGCCGACCCCACGGAGGTGTGGACGCCTGCGCGAGGACTATCGAGCCGACGGCGCCGGGTATCAATCGCCGCATTTACAGCAATCCGGTAGACCCAGGAGGAGAACCGGCTGCGAAAGGCGAAATCCTTGATGCGACGGGCCAAAGTGATCATGGTTTCCTGCGCTGCGTCCATGGCATCCTCACGGTTGCCTGTGACACGCAGACAGATTGTGAAAACCCTGTCTTGGTAAAGAACGAAAAGTTGGCGATATGCCTCTTCAAACTCCTGCTCGTTAGCCGCCTGGCAGGCTTCTACGAGTTGTTGATCGGGGTCTGGCAAGAGTGTTCACCACAGTAATGACATGAATTGGCGCGCTTTAGTTCCCAAAAAGACGGCCCAAATCACGAAATCTAGGTAGTCCAACAGGCGGCACGGCTTTCACCCTAACCTCTTGGGGGTAACAGCTTTAACCAAAAAGGACAAAAAAATCCGGCGCCTGAGCACAGACGCCGGTGATTTTTGCTCAGCTGAAATCAGCCGCCGAGCAGTCCGACGATGTCGATTCCGACCACGGAGCCGCCAATCGCGCCACTACAGGTGGAGAAGCACACGGCATCTTGCAGGTAGTCACAATAGCTGTCGTTAATCTGATAAAGCTTCTGTCCACCACCGAGGGCGGCGACCTCTTGCAGGGTCTGGACGCAAATCTGACCCAACGAGATCTCACCCGGCATGGAGTCGCCTGGGGAGGTCGGGAACAAGCCACCCGTCTGGCCGCTGCCTTGAGACTGAAGGCCGAAGGCATCGCCGTCACGGTACTCCAGCAGGTAGTCCATGCGGCTTATCAGTTGGATCTGGTCACCCATCTCCGTTCCATCGATGTTCACAGTAAGGCCAATCGCCAAAGCTTGGACGTTTTGGAAGCTAGCCCTAGGCAAAACAAGACGGTGTACCTTGGACTTGAGCCCAGGTAGGCCACTGTTGAGCATGCGGGTATCCGAGCTGGTCAGTGGCAGTGCGCGCGGGGTCAGTTGGTAAAAACGGCCCTCCGTGGCTGCGTACAGCTTGATTCCGCGCATGACCTGGCTGTAGATGCCGGAAATCTGCACCACGACATCGTCGCCATTGGTGTAGATATCCATCTTGACGTTGCGCTGGATCGACGTTGGGGCGCCAAATCCATCAAAAACCAGCGGGTCCGTGCCGGTCAAATGCTCGTCAAGGTCCGAGCGCTGATCATTGTCGGTATCGGGATCCGTGAGGGAGGTGCCGAGCAGCACCTCAAGGACATCATCTAGGCCATCTCCATCGGTGTCCGCCATGGTTCCAAGGCCCGAAGCTTGAGCCACGAGCTGAGAATCTGGAGCGTGTGATGCCCCCCATGAAACCAGGCCAAGCAAGGCGCTGGTGACGAAGAGTGACTTCAGAGGGATGGTCATGTGGGTTTCTTTGAGGAAGGATCCTCTAGCAGGTTAGCAAGATTCTGGCGGCTGAAAGGCGGATTTCATCCAAATCCCCTGATTTTCTAAGCCAATTTTTGGCCGACGTAACGCGAAAGAACGACTGTTTTCCACCCACGATTCGTCTGTCCGGACTACCTGGAGGAGGCTATCCTTTGCCCCTTCAAGGAGTCGCACCCGTAGCTCAGTTGGATAGAGTATCGGTTTCCGGAGCCGAAGGTCAGAGGTTCGAATCCTCTCGGGTGCACCACCCCTCTACGGTTGATTCGCGCAAGTCGCGTCTTCTGACAGCATCTGCAGGACCTCTTCGCGTTGCGACAAGGTCAGCAGCAGCAGCAAGTCGCCCGGTTGCGCCCAATCCAGGGCTTGCTTGGCAGCTTCGACCTCATCGGTGGCGATGCCGATGGCGCTTTCCGCGGCGCCGGCGTCGAGCAGCGCCTGCTTCATAATCTGCGGGACCTCACCAAGCGCACGCCCGCGCAGGTCCTTCTCCTGCTCCTTGATCACGATGTGATCCACACCATGATTCCAAGCTGTAAGGGCGACCTCACGGATTGCGTCATCGTTGCGATCACCAGCATGCCCCACCGTGACCAGTAGGCGCTTCGGCTTCATCGCCTTGGCCATGGTCATCAAGGCATCGAGACCATGCGGGTTATGGGCGAAGTCAACCAACACCTGCACGCCATCGATATCGAATAGATTCAGGCGCCCGGGGTTGTCTTTGGCATCGCTGCGGAAGGCTCGCAGACCAGCGAGGATGGCCTCTTGATCCAAGCCCAAACCCTTGGCGACTGCGATCGCGGCAAGGGCATTGGCAATGTTGTGGCGTGCGGCGCCGTTGAGGGTGATGGGGACTTCATCGACTCCAATCAGGCGCTCGCAAGTGCCATCCTCGTACCACCAAAGCGCATCGCTGTCCAACAAGGCTGCGCTACCGTTGGCGGCGAGATGCTCCTGCAGCACCGGGTTTTGCACATCCAGGCAGAACCAAGTCACAGGTTGAGAGACCAAGTGGGCGCGCTCGATGGATTTTTCGTCGTCGGCATTCAAGACCATGCGCTTGCCGGCATGACGGATGACGAACTTGGTATCAGCGAGCATGTCCAAATCCTGGATGCCCCACTCGCCGAGGTGATCTTCAGCAATGTTGTTAAGCAAGACCACATCTGCTTCGCCTGCGCCAAGCCCCAAGCCACGCCGCAGCATGCCTCCGCGAGCGGTCTCCAACAGGGCGACGTCGACGCGGTTGTCCCGCAGGATCTTGCGCGCGCCGCCAGGTCCGGCCCAGTCGCCCTTGTCGATGATCTTGTCACCGATCATCAACCAATCGGTGGAAGACATTCCCGGAACCTTTCCCTGGGCGAGGACCATCAAGCGCAGCAAGCGCACGGTTGTGGTCTTGCCATTGGTCCCGGTGAGCATGGCGATTGGGATGCGTTTGCATTCATCCCAGTTCACCTCGCCAGCTTCAGGCAATTCCTTCACCGACCAGGTTTTGGCATAACGTCCGGCGCCAACCGAGACGTAGTCGTCGCAGCAAAGGAACAAGGCGCCACGCCGGGTGGCTGCTCGTTGCAAGCGCGGCAACGGCGGGTTGTCCTCCTTGCGAATCTCCTTCTTGAAATGCTCGATGGCATCCTGCAGCGAAGGGGCTTCACTGCCATCGAGTTCCGCTTCCGCCGCCGACCACGCCCACTCGTTCATCTCACAGGCGGCATAAAGCGCATCCATCGGCGCGCTGAATGCCAAGCTCAGGCCGCCAGGGAAACGTCGTGATGCAGTCCTCTCGACTCCCCAGCCAACACCCTCCAACAAAGCGGTGATAGCCTTCTGCCAAGCATGCAGAGCTGCGCTGGCCTCTTGGTCATCGAGAGCGATATCGATTACAGGCCCGGCATGCTCCCAAATGACATTGGGGCCTGTCAGACGCCTTGAATCGCGCATTTCGCGCTTGGCAGAACTTTGCTCGGCGGACATCCTGGCAATCTAATCGGACTCTTCCTGGGCGGCGATGCGCACACCGCGCTCGTCCTGAATGATTTCCATGTCGGGATTCATGTCGAAGTCCTCGAAGCCGGTGAAGCCATCCAAGTCGACGGCGTGCGGCACAAGCTGATCCTCGTTTTCACCGTTTACATCATCGGACTGGAACTCCTGGATCTGCTTCCAGCTGCGGCCGATGGCGTCAACAAAGACCAGCAACAAGTCATCGCGCTTCGACATATTCAAGGCGTGATCCAATGCGGTCTTCTCGTCCGGGATCACTTCGATGCAATCACTTGGCACGCCCGCATCGAGCAGGGCGTCGCGCAGCATCATCGGGATCTCGTCGGACTCGCGACCGCGCAGGCCATCGTCGCGACGACAGATGTAATGGTCGAACTTACCTGCGCAGAGGTTGGCGATTTCGCGTACGTCCTCATCGCGACGGTCACCCGGAGCGGCGACCACGACGGTGCGCTTGCCCTTGGGCTCCATGCGTTGCACCAAATCAACCATCGCCGACACTGCTGCGGGGTTATGCGCATAATCCATGATGACCTTGAATGGATGGTCATCGCAGATGTTCATGCGGCCAGGTGCCTGGAAGAAGGTGGTACTGAAGGTGCGTAGGCCGTGACGAATCTCCTCGAGGTCGACGCCCATGCTGAAGGCGATGCCACTCGCGAACATAGCATTCTGCACGTTATGCAGCGCACGGCCATCCAAGGTTGCAGGCACCAGGTGCGACCACAGCAGTGGGATGTGCTGGTTGTTGTCGTAGATGGCAATCATGTGACCGCCCATGCCCTGCTCGAGCACCACCGCGCGTCCACCTGCGCGGATGTGGTCGCGCACCAACGGGTGCGCACTGTTCATCGTCACATAGCAAAGGTTCTTCGACTGTGTGTGGTCGGCCATCCTTAGGCAGTGAGGATCGTCGGCATTAAGTACCGCCGTATCCTTGGCAATCTCGGCAACGATGCGCTTTACCTTGGCGAGGTCCTCGAGGGTGTCCACGCCGCGCAGGCCGAGGTGATCGGACTGCACATTCAGCACCGCGCCGACGTCGCAACTGCGATAAGCCAGACCGCGGCGCAACATGCCACCCCGCGCGGTCTCGAGCACCGCCACTTCGACCTTGGGGTCACGCAATACGATGCGCGCCGACGCCGGTCCAGTCATGTCGCCGTTCACCGTCAAGTGACCGTCGATGTAAACGCCGTCCGTGGTCGTCAAGCCGGTCACCTTGCCGGTCATCTTGAAGATGTGCGAGACCATCCGTGCGGTGGTGGTCTTGCCGTTGGTGCCTGTAATGCTGCAAATCGGAATGCGCGACGGAGACCCTTCTGGGAACAGCATGTCCATCACCGGGCCAGCCACGTCGCGCGGCGTGCCTTCCGACGGCGCGACATGCATGCGGAAGCCAGGTGCAGCGTTCACCTCGCAGATTCCGCCGCCGCCGACCTTGTAGGAGACCGAAATGTCGTCGGTAAGAAAGTCCACGCCGCAGACATCGAGGCCGATGGCACGCGCGGCACGTTCAGCCATTGCGCGGTTGTCAGGATGCAGGTCATCGGTGACATCGACTGCAGTACCGCCTGTGGAGAGGTTACCGGTGCTGCGCAGGTAGACCACGCGGCCTTCTTCCGGCACACTTTCCTTGGTCATGCCGAGCAGTTCCAACAGGCGGTTGGCCTGATAATCTAACTCCAGGCGGGTGAGCACCTTCTCGTGGCCGATACCGCGACGTGGGTCAGAGTTGACGATCTCGATTAACTCCTCGATGGTCTTCTCGCCATCGCCGATTACGTGCCCAGGCACACGTTTCGATGCGGCGACCAGGTTGCCGTCAACCACCAACAGCCGATGGTCGAAACCGGACAGGAAGCTTTCGACGATGACCGCGCGACTGTGGATGCGCGCGTTTTCGAAGGCGGTGCAGATCTCGTCTTCGGTGCTAATGTTGATGGACACGCCACGGCCATGGTTGGCGTTCAGTGGCTTGATCACTACCGGCAGGCCAATGCGCTTGGAAGCCCGAATGGCCTCGCGTTTGGAGTAGACCAGGCACTGCTTGGCAACGGGTAGACCCAAGTCGCCGAGCAACTTGTTGGTCTCTTCCTTGTCGGAAGCAATCTCGACACCGATATGCCGGGTCTCGGAAGTGATGGTGGCCTGGATACGCTTGCCGTAACAGGCATGCCCAAGCTGGACCAGGCTGTAACGGTTCAGGCGAATCCAAGGAATGTCACGCTCCTCGGCCGCCTTCACCAACGATGCGGTTGAAGGACCGAGTTCACGTCGTTGTGCAAAGCGAATGAAGGTGTCGCGCTCATCGTCCCAATCGAACTCGTCACCGCGCACCGCCTCGGGCTGCAGCTCCAACGGCAGTAGGTGATGCAGCAGGCGCATCGACAGGTCGGCCGCCTCCAGCCCAACCTCTTCGGACTGGTACTGAAAGACCACGTCGTACTGGCCATGCTCGCCGTTGCCACGGGTCTTACCGAAGGAGACGTGATTACCGGCGAGGTTCTGCAACTCAATTGCGACATGCTCGAACACATGGCCGAGCCAGGTGCCGTCGTCCTCGCGCATGCGGCGCACGAAACCACCTTCCTCGCGATAGGAGCAACCATGCTCATTCAGCCCGGGCAAGGTCTCCAGCAGAGAATCGATGAATTCATCGCCAAGCTTGGCAGTCGGCCAATCTTCGAGATGTTCCAGATCCAGGGTCAAACGGATGACCGGGAAATGGGCGTAGAGGCTTGGGCCTAGGTAAACGGAACGATCGAGGATTCTCATTTCTCAGGTCGAAGGAGTTGCTGCTGGGTGGGTCGCTTCGCGCGATCGAACGTCGAAAGTACAACCTTCGGTCAAAACGTGCAGGCGAATGCCGATCACACTGACCGGATCGTGACGGCGCGCAGAATCCATCGAGCTGAACTCCATGTTGGACGGGTCGACCACCGTGATTGCGCCGCTGCCGACCACTTCCATGCAATCTTCAGGCGAGAGAAATGCCGCCGTATCCTCATCTAGGCCGATGCCGATCGGGCGCGGGTTGAAGGCCAATGCCGCCAACAGGCGGCCAAGGCGATCGCGCTGCTGGAAGTGTTGGTCGACGATGAACTCGTGGGTGAGGCCGAATCCCGGCGCCAGCGAAACCATGTCGCTTCGTGGCGTTGAGCCTTCGTCGCCATAGGCAATCATGTGCTCCGACATAATGGAAGCGCCCGCCGACGTGCCCCCCACATGCAAACCTTCATGGTTGTTGCGATGACGCAACAGGTCGGCCACTGCGGTGCCGCCGATGGTCGTACTCAGACGCAGTTGGTTGCCGCCGGTGATGTAGACCCCGGTCGCGGTCTTCAGCTCCTCGAGCCAATCCTCGCGAGCGCAATCAGAACGCTCGACGAAGGGCAGTGATACGACATGCGTCGCGCCGAATTCCTGGAACAACTCCACGTAACGCGGACCGGTGTCTTCGAGTCGGGAAGCCGTCGGGATGATGACGATACGGGCATCGGTGCCGCCGCAGATCTCGAGGAAACGACGGAGGATTGCGGGGTCACGGAGTTTGTCTTCCGCTCCGCCGATGGGAACTATGTAGCCGCGGGACATGCGTTTGAATGGGTCCAAAGCGCGCGCCAGAAAGGGTGGATGGCGCGCGAGTATTGCCCCTCATCATAACTCTTTCCGCCTGGGTCGCCGCGTCGCGAATCAAGCCTTGGCCAGCACCACCGACACGTTATGGCCGCCGAAGCCGAAGGCATTGACCATCGCATAGTCATCGCTGCTTTCCCGCGGCCCACCGTGGACCACATCGAGCAGGATCTCCGGATCCTGTTCCTCGAGGTTCTGGGTGGGAATCTGCTTGCCGCGCTCCAGACTCAGCGCCAGCAGCGCGGTCTGGATGCCCGATGAAGCCGCCAGCGCATGACCAAAACCCGACTTCGGCGCGGTCACCGAGATGTTTCTGGTGTGATCACCAAAGGCCAAGTTGATGGCACGCGATTCCGCCAGGTCGCCCTGTGGTGTAGAAGGCGCATGCGCGGAGATATGGGTAATCGCTTCTGAAGCCACTCCTGAGTCCCTCAGTGCGCCTTCGATTGCGCGCGCCATACCTACTCCATCCATCTGTGGGGTGGCAATCTTGTAAGCCTCGCTGACCATCGACGATCCCATCACACGCGCCAACACCTTGGCGCCACGTGCTTCGGCGTGGGCCTTTGACTCCAGCACCATGATCCCGGCACCTTCCCCCATCACGAAGCCGGAGCGACCAATATCGAAAGGTCGGCAAGCCTTGGCACCGAGCTCGTTCTTGTTGGTTAAGGCGCGCACTCGCCAGTAGGCCTGCAGTGCCTCACGGTTGATGGTGGATTCAGCCCCACCGACGACGACCACATCCGCACGGCCGCTGCGGATCCAATCCAGGCCAGTGCTGACCGATACGCTGCCTGACGCGCAAGCTGCCGAAACCATCGTCGAGGGCCCTTGATAACCATGTTGGATGGCAATCATGCCAGCTGGCGCGTTATACATGGTCTTGATTACGAAGTAGTGATCGATGTTCTTGTCGAACAGCTTTCCGTCACCGGCCTTGATCGCATCGCCCATTGGCCCGAGGTAATGCGTCGCACCACCGCCGATGCCCAAAACCACGCCAATGCGCTCGGGATCGGTGTCCTCGACGCTGATGCCGGCCTGCTCGATTGCTTCTTGTCCCGCCATCAAGGCGAACTTGGTGAAACGGCCAAAGCGCCGCGCGAACGGGATCTTCACAGCATCCAGGAAACGCTCCTCAAAATCCTCTGGCACCTCGCCAGCGAGGCGTACATCCTCTTCACGACTATCCCAGTCGCGCGCAATGCCGATGCCGCTCTTGCCGGCAAGGAACCCTTCCCAATTCTCCTCCCGATTGACACCGACGGGAGAGACGATGCCGATGCCAGTGATGACGGCTTCGCGGGATGAGTTGCTTTCGGTGGAGTCGTTCATTTCAGCTGGGGGGATTGCGGGGACTAGTTTGATTGTGCGGCGTTTGGCTATCGGGCAGTGCCTTCCAAGTATTGTTGCTGGATCGCCTTACGGCGAATCTTGCCGCTGGTGGTTCGTGACAAGGTACCGCGTGCGAACAGTTGCACCTCATCAATCTCAAAATGGGCCTCCGCCAAGGCGTTGCGAATCGCCAGGCGCATGTGGTCACGGTTCTCGGGATCGCGCAGGTGCTTGGCCTGGACCTCAGCGAACAGCACGATGCGCTCGGTCTGCCGACGCTCATCGAAGACACCAAAAGCTGCGCCGCGACCGACCCCATCGACCGTTGCAGCGAGTTCCTCGATGCGTTCGGGCGCGTAGTTTCGGCCGTTCTTGATGATCACCTCGCGGCTACGGCCGGTGACGAAGATCTCACCGTCGGCGACATAACCTAAATCTCCGGTGTCATACCAATCGCCCTCACGTGCCACGACTTGGTCGTCCACTAGGTAACCGCGAAACAGCGACTTACTCTTCAGCATGATGTGGCCGACCTCGCGTTCGGGCAGCGGCTTGCCATGCTCATCATGGATCTCCATGCCTTGGCCATCCAGCTGGGAACCGCATGCCGTCCATTCGAGGGTGGTCTCGGGTGCGGCATCGTGGTCGGCCAGGATCGCCAGGCCACGTTCCTGAAAGGCCTTGCGCTCTACGCATTCATAACGCGGCTTGGCAAGACTCGGTGGCACGGTGGCGGCCAAGGTCACCTCGGCCATGCCATAGACCGGCATCAGGATGTTGTCGGGAGCCCCGACTTGGGTGGACACCTCGACGAACTTGCGCACCAGGCTCGGGGTGACCTGTTCCGCCCCCACCAGCCAGCGTCGGCAATCTGAGAGGTCGAGACCTTCGATCGGGCGGCGCTCCAACAGCTGCAAGGCGCCGGTCAATGCCGACGGCGGTCCGACAGTGCAGTTGCAATCGGTCTCGTGCAACACGCGGAACCACAATAACGGCGAGCGAGCGAACAATCCCGGATCGGCCATGGTCAAGGGATTGCCAATGTACATGGCAAGCAGGAATGTACCGAACAAGCCCATATCGTGATAGACCGGAAGCCATGAGAACACATGATGGGTGTTGGTGACCGGGATTCGCCGATGCATGCCTTCGAGGTTGAAGACGATGGCTTCCATGTCCAGCCACAAGGCCTTCGGCGCACCGGTGCTGCCGGAGCTGAACTGCACATAGGCCATCTCGCTGCCATGCACGCGTTCGCCAGCCCGACTCGGGTCGGCTGCCAAGATACTTTGCGGCTCGATGTGCAAAGTGTGCTCATGCTCCACCGACGGCAACTCGGTTACCACTGCCTTGGGATCGAACAACTCCAGTTGGTGCAACCACTCCAGATCCGACATCTCCCCGGCACGCTCCTCGCGCGGCGCGATCACCGCAGGAACCAAGCCCATGTAGAAGGCACCCAGGATGCTCGCCGCGAAAATCTCGCTGGTTGGCAACTCAATCAACACGCGATCGCCCTTCTCGAGTCCAGCAGTCTTGTAGGTCGCGGCCCCACACTGGGCCAAGCGATACACCTCAGCAAAGCTGCAGTCGGTACTCACCAACTTCAGGTCCTTTAGGAAGGACACCGACAAGGCATCGGGCTTTTCCTCCACCCATCTTTCGAGTTGGCTGAACAAGGCGTCCGCATGTGTGGGTGCGGACGTGGACGCGGAAGGGTCTGGCACCGAAACTAGAATCTGAGAGGATTACGCAGCGCCCAGTCATTCGGTGACTTCTGGCCGGCAGTCATATGGCATACCGTTCCTTCCTGACGGTAGGTGGCAAGCGCCATCATCATGTACTTGCGGAAATCCGGGAAGAACTCCGGTTCGGCGGCGGACATGGCGTCGGAATGCTGGTCGATGCGATTGCACCACTGCTCAAGTGTGCGCTTGTAGTGATTGGAAATGTTCTCGGTATAACAAGGCAGGAACTCAGCCTCTTCCATCAGGCGAATCATCTCGCCGGTGGACACCATGGTGGCGGTGTTGCCGAAGACCTCGTCGACCAACTGGAAGCCGCGATCACCGCGGAACTTGTCGGTATTGGAGTTGCGGTCGTAATTGCTCTCCTGCACGAACAGCATGCCCGACGGCCGCAAGGCACGATGGCACATGCGGAACAGGTCGAGCTTTTCCCACATGTGAATGATGCTCTCGAAGAAGATTACGTGGTCCACACTTTCAGGTTCTAGCTCGGCATCCAGCACGCTACAGACGCGGATGTCTAGGCGGTCAGCAATGCCGCGCTCACGCGCCTTCTCCATCGCAAACTCACGCTGCACCGGCGACAAGGTGTAGCCGATTACGTTCATCTTGTAGTGCTCGGCGTAGTAGCGCGCCGGGCCGGACCAGCCGCACCCCATGTCGAGCAGGGTTTGCCCTTCTTGGAAGCCACAGATCTGCGCGACACGATCCATCTTTTGGATCTGCGCCAAATCGAGATTCTCGTCCCCGGTGAAGTAGATGCCCGAGGAATAATTCATGTTCTTGTCGAGCAACAACTCGAACATCTCGGGTGAGGAATCGTAATGGACAGCACTATCGCCAGTCTCTACGCGATCTTCGATACTCATCAGGCTGGGGGGCTAGAGGGTGCGGGGGTACTGGGAGCCTCGGCCTGCAGGCGTAGGGTCAGGCGAACCAAGTCACTGCGGCTTTTCATTTCGGTGCCGGACAGCCGCGACAAGGTCTTCAACACGCGCGTCTCCAGACTACGCTCGACCTCCTCAGGAACCGATTGCTGGATCCACTGTTGGAGATCGTCGTAACCGTCGATGCGATCGGTGACCGACTGGCCGTCAGCGGAACCTTCGGCATGCGTGGTCGGGTGCTTATCCCCTTGAGGGTTCATCAACATCCACTTACTGGTGTTGGCGAAGGGCAACATCAGGCTCGGATCCTTCTGGAGCGCGCGCTCCATGAAGTCCTCATAAGCCTGGGCATGACGGAACTCGTCGTCGGCAATGTACTTGTAGATCTGTTTCAACACCCGTTCCGGCGCGGCCTTCGACCACTGTAGGTACCAACGACCAAGGCGCAGCTCGCCGCACCAATGCATGGCCAAGGTGTTCGGCCACGGCGACGGCTTGAGATCGGTATCCAGGTCCTCGAGCGATTCGAAGTCCGGTTCGGCATCGAAAACCTTCAGGTATTCACGCAGGATCAGATAATGGCGCATCTCCTCGAAGTACCACACGCTCATGAACTGGCAAAAATCCACGTTGCCCTGGAAGTCGCGCAGGAACATGCGCGTAGCGTAAAGGGAAGAGAGTTCCATCAAGCAGTTCACGCGGACGAACTCGATGGTCTCCTCACTGACGGCATCCTTGTCGACCGTGTCGAAGGGAATGTCGCTCATGTTCCATCGCACCTTCTCAAGCCGATGGTAGAGCGCGTCGTACAGGGGGCCCGTCATGACTACGCGGTTGCCGAACTGTCCATGTATTGGCGATACTTCGAGAAGTAGCGCGACAGATAGAGGGCGATCTTCGAGCGCTTTTCACCATCCCAAAGGCTGGTGTAGAGGTCGGTGGCGCCGATCTCGGAGAAGTAATGGATGTGCTCGGTTGGCATTTCTAGGTCGCCCCAAATGGCACGGAACTGCGGCCACACCAACGACTTTTCGCCTTCGCTGCAATGCTCCATCATCGCCTCGAGGGCGACCTGGTTGAAGCGGCAATGACGCATCTCGTCCTTGGCGATGCGCTTCAAAATCGCGGCCATCTCCGGGTTCCCGCACTGCTCGGCGGCCGCGGTGTAGGCGATTACCGCACCATATTCCTGCAGCACTCCGTAAATCAGCTGCAGCATACGCATGTCGATGCTCGGGTCGACCTTGATGCGATCCAAGTAAGCCTTCATGTTCTCGAAGTAATCGCCATCCTCAAGACCGGAAAAATCCTTCTCGGTCAGGTCGGCATCCATGCCCTGGCAAATGCGGCGCAGGACGATGTAGTGGGTGTACTCCTCGGCGGTCCACATTGCCGACCAAAAGCGAAGCTTGAAGTCGCTCTGGTAGTTGGCGAAGTAGGAGCCCAAGTAATGGGCCACACCATGCTCGTTCAGCGCGGTGCTGCGTAGGAACTGCACAATCTCTGGCGGAATCTGGTCGCGATCGAATTGCAGGCTCTTGAACGAGGCGAGGTCAGGCCACAGATTTCGACCGGCGACGAAGAAATCATCCATCGTCTCCGGCGTCTCGAAACTGGGGTAAGGCGGCTTGATGGCCATGGCTAGGCCTCGCTGACTTTATTCCCGAACTGTTCTTTGATCAGGTTGGCGACGTCGCCGACGGTGTGAATCTTCGAGAAGTCCGTGCTAGAACTGAAGCGGATTGAAAAATCCTCTTCGGCAACGGTAACTAGGTCGACGAGGCCGAGACTGTCAACGCCAAGGTCCTTACGCAGGTCGGAATCTGCCGTTACGGAGTCCGCAGACTCAAGGCGCAGCAACTCGGCAAGACTAGTAGCAAGGCGGGTGACAATCTCGGCGCGCTCTGGTGATGTGGGGGATGTCATGAATTTGGCTGATTAAGGGGATTAATCATCGTACGCAATTAACCCATTGTGTCAAACAAGCTCTATCACATGATTAAACACGCTGCTGGGAATTAATTGCGCACTTTTAGAGCTGTTATTCCCCTTGCTTGCAGCCCTCAATCACGAAAGTCGCAATCGCCTTGGGTATAGAACCAACTCAGTCCCCCCTCTAATAATGTGCATTGATCGTGGTAAACCTGCTCGGCATGCGAGTCCGGCTTGGTACCCGGCGATGGTGTGAAGATAATTTTGTCTAAGCGCTCATAAGGGCTCTTTCGGCTGGAATGGAAGGCCTCCAGCGCTTCCTCCTCGGGGCTACCTTCCTGTACTGCGAAGCGCAGGAATGTGCATCCCTGCACCGCGGCTTTCCTACGTGCCGCATCCAGTAGGCATTCCAGCACTCCTTGGTCCTTGCCGTGCCAAAGATCCAGCACCGTAGCGATTGGCGTGCCGCTATCCATCCATTCGCGCCACACCACATAGCCCTGTAACTTGCCGTCCAGGCGAGCCTCAAGGATGCGGTGCTTGCCTTCGGGATTGGCGACGTAACGCCAATTCAGAGTTTCGGCATCGCGGTAGAAACTGAAGGTGTAGCGATCGCGATAGCGCTCCCAGAGGTTGTCATATTCAGCGCCGAAGCTGTGCACTTCACGCGTCTTGTAGCCGTCATCATGCTTACGCCAGCGGGCACGAAGATAGATGTCGGTCATGGGCGTGAAGGCCGCGGCGAAAACACCCAAGCGCTTCTCGAGTACCGGCTTCAGGCTCAAGCGAATCTCCCAAGTGGTCAGCTGCACAGCGACCTGATAACCGAACCAACGCGAACCAATCTTAATCACCTCGTCGGTGGATTGGCCGCCATAGCCCCAGGAGATGCCATCGTTGTCCATGCTGTAGACGGCGAAACCGTTCATCACCTCGCGCCACAAGCGACCGCCGCCACGCATGTCGGGATCGGTAGCGCTTTCGCACATCAGGGCGCCGTAGGTCATGTGACCGTTTACCCAACCACGTCGGCGTTGCGCAATTCCGGTGGCAATGCAATTGCCTGTCGCCTTCTCGCGCGCCAACGCGCCCGTGGGTGGCCCGGCCGGATTCTCCCAATACTTCCACATGTAGTGCTCCAGGCTGCGGCCTTGTTGGAACACCTTGTTGTAGAGGTCGTTGATGGCCTTGGCGTCCTCGCGCGTGGCTGGCGCATACTCCACCTCTGCGGTCTCCTTAGGCAAGCGCGGCTTCGGGTAGTGAGGCCGAATCCGAGTCAGGTACGGACTCTCCTTCTTTTCTTGCGAGGGGGGGTCGGGCACGGACGAAGTCATTCGGTTCAAGGCGCGGGGATTCCCAGCCAAGATGTGGAAACCGCCAGTCTAGCGGTCTTCGCCTTTGGCTTCATCCGCCGCCGCGTGGGCTATTCGAAAGGACCGCGAGCCAGCGCTTCGCCGTCACGCACCATCCAGTGACCTGCCGCCAGTACGTCGGTCACCACGCCTTCGCCATCCAACGCAACCAAGTCGGCATCGGCGCCAACGCGGATGTAGCCCTTGCCTTGGAGGCGTAAGTGATCCGCGATGTTTGAGGTAATCGCCGCGAGCGCGAATTCGAACGGCACGCCAAGGGCGGTAGCTTCGGTCAAGGTGGCGGGCAGGGAGGCACTGCTACCGATGTCCATCTCGACCATGCGGCCTTGCTCGTCAAAGACCGGCAGGCATCCACCCCCATCGCTGCTGATACTGATGCGTTCTGCCGGCAGGCCGGCTTCGAAGTAACGATGCAGTGCGACCGCGGCTGGATAGGCGTCTTCCTCCGGGCCAACTGGGAAAGAGGTAATGTCGATGTGGCAACCACGGCTGGCCAAATCCAATGCCTCCTCGAACAAGGCAGTACGACGGTTGACATGGGTCGGCTGGAAGACGCGTGCCGGAATCTCCGAGACTTCCAGCGCCTCCCGCACTAGCTCCAATCCACGTGGGCCATCGCCAAGGTGCAAGTGGAGCACACCTGCCTTCTTGGTAAGTAGGCCAGCAAGATGGCACTCGCTCGCCACGCGCAGCAACTCATCCAGGGAAGGTTGACTGGATCGATGATCGGAGATGGCGATCTCGCCGGCACCAATGATTGCTTCGATGTTGACCACATCAGTGCGCACTGAACCGGTCAAAGTAGTCGGCGGGATGTGGTAACCACCGGTCCAGCACCAAGCGGAAAGACCAAGCTCGCGCAGCGCACGAACGCCAGCCAACAACTCGGCGGTGCTGCGCGTGACGTCGTCGGTGCCCAACAAGCCAACCACGCTGGTCACGCCCGCAGTCGTGAAATCACTGAGCAAGGGCGCAGGGACTTTGGTCGCGGCACCATCCTCGCCACCACCACCGGTGACATGAATGTGGGCGTCGATGAATCCCGGGACCAGAATTTTGCCGCCAAGGTCGAAGTGCTGCAGCGCCACGCCTTCGTTGCCCAAGCGCTCGAGGGGCAGGTCGGCGCCAGCCTTCAGGACGGCCAGGGTCTTGCCGCCACCGATCACGATACAACTAGGCCCCAGCGGAGCCGGTGTGAATAGGTCTACGTTGTCGAGGATGGTCAGCATCGAGCGGAATTGTACCGCCCGATGCCGACGTGCATGAAAAACCGCCGGGGATTAACCCTCGACGACTTCTTCTTCAGCGACGTCCTCGCCGCCTTCTTTGATCTTCTTGAGGGAAGCTTCCTTTTCCTCGATCAGGCCCTTAGCCCATTCTTCCTTGCCGAAGATGCGCTTGACGTGATCCAGTGCGACTTCCATCGTTTTGGCGTCGCCCTCGGATTCGGCGTACTCCATGAGGAAGCCCCAGAAAGGGCCCTCCATGTCGCCTTCAGGGTAGATGCCTTCATCGTAGATTGCCTTGAACTTCTTGCCGAGCTTGGCCTGCCCATCAGGGCCGCGCTCCATGTTGTTCATGGCCTCTTCCACTTTCTTGGCGACGATCGCCTTAGCGATAGTGGACTTCTGTTCCTCGGTGAGTTTCTTGAAGGACTGCGCCTTCTCTTCAATTTCCTTCACGGTCTTGAACTGACCCATGGCGAGCTGTGCCATGAAGAGATCGTCATCGAGGTTCTTCTCGCCGGCTGCGATGCGCTTCTCGAGATCCTTGATCGCCATCAAGGCGCCGAGGGTCTTATCAAAGGAAGCGACGTCACGACCACCTGGCTCGCCGAGGATCTCGCCCTCAGCATCTAAGAACATCAACGTAGGGAAACCGCGGCCACCCTTCTCGCGCAATAGGCCTTCGTGTGCACGGCCTTCGATGCGAGTGGTGACGTGAAGAAATGGGACGACCTTTTCGGTGAAGGTCGCGAATTCAGGAGTGGTAAGCAGACCGCCTTCCAATGCATTGCATGGCGGTCAGGGCGAGTAGGAGCGGGTGAAGTAAACGAAGATGACCTTGCCTTGCTCCTTGGCGATCTTGCGGGCTTCATCGTAGTCGGTGACCCAGGCCGCGTTGGAGACGAACTCCTTGGCCATCTTGTCATCGAGATTCTTTTGCATCTGCTCCTGGTCCTGGGCTGCGGCAGGTGCCGCGAGCGCCAGACCAATCACTGCCGGTGCAAGTAGTTGCTTGAGTGAAATCATGGAGCAGGATTATAGAACGAGATTAGCTTCCTCCCCGGCCTTCCCTTCCAATGTCCAGGTCAACTCCTGCCAACGAATCACGAGCGGGCCATCACGATCCGGCAGGATTCGGGCTGCTGTCAGACGACCATCCTCCCACTCGAGGTCGACCGTATAGCCACCACGACCGCGTAGGCCCTTGAAACTGCCTGTGGACCAGGCCTTCGGCAATGCCGGCAGCAAATCCAGTTCACCGCCGAAAGGGCGATAGTGACTCTGTAGGAGCATCTCGGCGATTCCGGCGGTGCCGCCGAAATTGCCATCGATCTGGAAGGGTGGATGCAGGTCAAAAAGATTGGAGCTGGTGCCGTTCTTCAGCAGGTTGCGGATCATTCGGTAAGCATGATCGCCATCGCCCATACGTGCCCAGAAGTTGATCTTCCAACCCATCGACCAGCCGGTGGCGCCATCGCCGCGTTGCTTTAGGGTCACACCTGCGGCGGCGGCCAACTCCGGCGTGTGTTGCGGCGAGATCTGGTGACCTGGATAGAGGCCGAACAGATGATTCAGGTGACGATGCTTGTCATTGGGATCATCGATGTCCTCGAACCATTCCTGCAGCTGACCATGCTGGCCGATGCGATATGGCACCAACCTAGCCAAGGTCGACCTCCAGCCTTCGATGCGGTCCCCGCTCTCGCCAAGAACACGCGCCGCCTCGACGGCGCCAGTCAACAACTCACGCGCCATGGCGATATCGGCAGTCGCGCCGATCGAGACCGGGCCGTGTTCCGGTGACCAGCTCGGCGTGCTACTCAAGCTGCCGTCGGGAAGCTCGTAGAGGAAGTCGACCAGGAAGTCTGCGGAGCCTGACAGGTTCGGCCAAGTGTGCTCACGCAGAAAATCGACGTCGCCATCGAAGGCAAACTTCTCGAAGCCATGGGTGCTCAACCAACTTCCGCCGAGCGGGAAGTAGGACCAATAACGCGGACGATTCTTGCCTGGATGAGGATTAGTGTATCCCCAGATGTTGCTGGACAGGTGGGCGGTCCAACCGTCGGCGGCGTTGTAGGCTTTTGCGGTCGCCATGCCCGGCACCATTAAGGCATTGGTGTAATCGATCAACGGCTGCTGGCACTCGCTGAGGTTGCAAGGACCAGACGGCCAGTAGTTCATCTGCACGTTGATGTTCAAGTGATAGTCACTGTTCCACGGCGGGATAACCTCGTTGGTCCACAGGCCCTGCAGGTTGGCAGGCAGGCCACCAGGGCGGCTACAGCTAATCAACATGTAACGGCCGAACTGGAAGTACAGCTCCTCAAGGTCCGGGTCGGAATGCTGCAGATCGCGCATGCCCTGCACACGCTGATCGGTAGTCAAGGCTAGGGTCTCGACATCGGTAGCACCTAAGTCCAGGCTCACACGCCCGAACAGTTGCTGGAAGTCCGCGACGTGGCGTTGCTTTAGCTTGTTGAAGCCGAGCTTCAACGCGGCGTCGATTAGATCTTGGTTGCGTTCGGCTGGGTCGACTCCACGCCAGGTCGGGGGTACCGCGGCGTAATCGGTATCGGCGACCAGAATAAAAGTAGTTTCCGGGGAACCCACTACCCGGATGCCCTCATCCGTGATCTCTAAGGTGCCCCCGCCAGTCAGTACGCCGATGCGCACATCGATAAGCAGGCCGTTGTTCTCCAGCGCACCTTGAAGAATCAGCGCGCGCGAAGTGGGATCCGCCTTCAGCGGATGCGGACTCTCCAACCGCACGAACAAGTCCTGGCCATCCTTCGCATCGGTCCAATAACGCAACGCAATCACGCGATCCGGATTCGAGGCGAAAGCCTCGCGGCGATAGGTCGCACCATCCGACACATACTCGATCTCGTGAGTGCCGGTTGCCAGATCTAGGCTGCGTCGGTAACCACCCACGCCCAAACCATCGCCGAAGCGCTTCTTCAAGTTGCCCAGCTGGACTTCGGCCAGCTGAAAGTGCGAGGCGTCAGCATGTACTTCGGTGAAGGTCAGGCGGTAGTGGTGATAAGCCTGCTTGTTCTCGAACTGGAAATCACGCCTGTGATGGCGCTTCTCCCACATCGGCTCATCACGACGCTCGTCCAATAAGTCCCAGGACAAGCCGTTCTGGGATCCCTCAAGCTTCCAGTTCTTGGGGTCGCGTGCCGGTACGTCGTTGGCACTGGTGAGGCTGTAACGATCCACCACCTTGGGGAGTCGTAGGTCCACCTGCCAGACGACCGGAATGTCACCATGATGGAAACACCACTTGGTGTTTGGATTGCCATCCAAGGCCATGGCAAAACTCTCATGCCCAGTCTCGGTCGACTGATGGCTTGGCGTCCAAAACTTTGGCCCGCTCGCTCCGCCTTCGATTTCGTGACCGGTTTCAACTTGCAGCTCCCCCAGAGTTTGGTATCGACCGAAACGGATGTCATTGACATTGCGATCCTCGCTGCCGACGCCACGCAGGTGCTCGGTGCTCAAGGCCTGCGCACGCTTGGCGTCGCCGCCAAGCAAAGCCTCGCGGATCTCCGCCAAGTGCTCATGGGCATCGTGTCGGTTCAAGTCCTGTTGCCAACCGTCGGAACCGGGACCACCACTCCAAAGACTATGCTCGTTCAACTGGATGCGATCCAACTCCACGCCGCCGAAGAGCATGGCACCAATGAAGCCGTTACCGATCGGTAAGGCGTAGCGTTCCCAACTCGGGTCGGGATTGCCCTTATGGCTGCGGTCCTGGTTCTCAATCTCCCAGGAACGCAAGGGACTCGCCAAGCCGTATGCGTCGGCCGGGCGTTCGTACCAGAGATGCAGGTCTTGCGATGCGACAGGGTCGCCTGCCTGGATAGGAACGAGTGCCAAAGTCAGGATGCACAACATCCTGAGAGTTTACATTCGCAAAACCTATGCAGTCGTTCAGGCGTCGCCGAAAGCGCTCTCCAACAAGCGCGCCTGCTCCGCATGGTGGAGCTTGTAGGAGCCGGTCGCCGGACTCGCGGCCGCTGGACGACCAGCGTAACTCGGGCATAGCCGTACCGAACCGAAACGCTGCAAGGCGTAGGTCCACGCGCCCATATTGCGCGGCTCCTCCTGACACCAGACGAACTGCGCGTCCGTGAACCTATCACGCACCGCATTTATTGCCGCCCGCGGGAAGGGATACAGCTGCTCAAGGCGCACCAAGGCAACATCATTGCGCTGATGGGTCTTCCGGTAGTCAGCCAAGTCGTGATAGACCTTGCCAGTACAAAGGATCACGCGGCTGATGGCGCTGTCGTCCTCGATGTCATCAACGAGCACTTCCCGGAAACGCTCGGCCGCGAGTTCTGATACCGAGCTCGCCGCACGCGGGTCGCGCAACAGGGATTTTGGCGTGAACACCACCATTGGCACCGAATCCTCAGCCAAGCCTTGGCGACGCAACAGGTGAAAGTACTGCCCAGCGGTCGAACAGTTGGCCACCGTCAGGTTGCCCTCGGCGCACAGTTGCAGGAATCGTTCTGGGCGCGCGTTGGAATGCTCCGGGCCCTGGCCGTCATAGCCATGCGGCAACAACATCGTCAGGCCGACGCGCTGCCCCCACTTCTCCTCGCCGGAAGCCAGGAACTGGTCGATTGGGATCTGCGCGCCGTTGGCGAAATCACCGAACTGCGCCTCCCAGATACCCATCACCTTTGGCGACGCGAGACTGTAGCCGTACTCAAAACCGAGCACCGCTTCCTCGCTCAACAAGGAATCACGCACCTCGTAACGGGCATGCTCATGCAAGGTGTCTAGCGGTACGTAATCCCGGCCATTCTGCTGGTCGCGAATCACCGCGTGACGGTGGCTGAAGGTGCCGCGGCCGGAATCCTGGCCGACCAGGCGCACACCGATGCCGCTGCTCACCAAGGAAGCCATCGCTGCGGTCTCGGCGCAGCCCCAATCCAGGTCGCGCTCGCCGCCGATCATCTCTTCACGACGCTTCAGCTGACGCAATAGGTTTGGGTGTACCACATGTCCTTCCGGCATGACGTTGGTGCGCGAGATCAGGTCAACAAGCTGATCGACCTCGACACCGGTGATGGGAGATTCGCCATCACACCAATCGAGCTCGCACCAATCCTCGTTCGCCACTTGCGGTTCACCCGCTGCTGGTGAAGCCTTCGCCTCCTCGCGCGAAGCCTCCTTGGCGTCGCGCAACTCGGCATCGAACTTCTCGGCCACCGCATCGCATTCCTCGCGTGTCATCATGCCGCGACGGATTAACAAGTCGGTGTAATGCTCGCGCACCGTCGGGTGCTTGGCGATCTTGCGGTACAGCAAAGGCTGCGTGTACATCGGCTCGTCGCCCTCGTTGTGGCCACGACGTCGGTAGCAGACCATATCGATGACCACATCGGAATGGAAGGTGCTGCGGAAGTCGGTGGCGACGTGCATCGACCGCATGACCGCCTCGGGGTAATCACCGTTAGCATGCAGGATCGGTGCATCAACCATCTTGGCGAGATCGGTGCAGTAATAAGTGGAGAACAGGTCGCGCGGGCCGGCGGTGAAGCCGATTTGATTGTTCACCACCAGGTGGATGGTGCCACCAATGGCAAAACCTGGTAGTTCGCACATCTGCAAGGTCTCCGAGACCACGCCTTGGCCGGTGAAGGCGGCATCGCCGTGGATTAGGATCGCCAAGGTCTGGCTGCGATCGACATCCTGATCCAGATCCTGATAGGCACGCACCTGACCGCAGACCACCGGGTTGACGGCCTCCAAGTGGCTCGGATTGGCGGACAGGATGACCTCAATCTCTTGGCCATCCGGCGTGGTGTAGAGGCCACGCTGGCCGAGGTGATACTTGACGTCACCGGAGCCTTCCGACTGCCCCGGCAGCAACACGCCTTCGAACTCGTTAAAGACCTTTTGATAGGACTTGTTGAGAATGTTGGCGAGCACGTTCAGGCGACCGCGATGCGCCATGCCGATGACCACGCGCTTGACGCCGGCCTGCGAAGAACGGTCGAGAATCTCGCACAAGGCCGGGATTAGGGTGTCGGCCCCTTCCAAAGAGAACCGCTTGTTGCCCGGGTAACGCGTGTGCAGGAAACGCTCGAAGTTTTCCGCGCGCGTCAGGCGCTCGAGTATGCGCAGGCGATGCTCGCTGTCGAAGACATCCTCATTGCGACGCTTCTCGACGCGCTCGCGCACCCAAGTCTTGCGCTCGCGATCGACGATGTGCATGTGCTCGATGGTCCAGCGACGGCAGTAGGTCTCGCGCAGCACGTCGAGAATCTCACGCAAGGTCAGCGATTCCTTGTCGCACAAGCCATCCGTCAGGAATTCGCGGTCCAGGTCCCAGATGGTGAATCCGTAAAAACCGGGGTCCAGCGACGGCAACATGTCGGGCTTGTACTCCAATGGATCCAGGTCAGCGAGCTGGCAACCGCGTGAACGATAGGCGTTGATCAACTTCCACACGCGGGCCTGATCTGCGCGATCCTCACGACGGAAATCATGGACGTCGGAATCAGTGTGCGCGGGAGTCCACGGCACTCGCAGGATCGAGAAAATGTCGGTCCAGAAATCGTCGGCGCCATCGAGCAGGTCCTCGACACGCTTCAACAGTAGGCCAGACTCAGCACCTTGCACGGTGCGGTGGTCATAGGTGCTGGTAATGGTCATCACCTGACCAATCGCCAGCTCGGCGCGCATGGCGGGATCCATGCGGCGCGTTTGCACTGGCACGCCGATCGAACCGGTCGCCAAGATCAGGCCTTGGCCCTGCATCAATCGCGGAATGCTCGACTCGGTGCCAAAGCCACCAGGGTTGGTCAGGCTGAAGGTGGTGCCGACGAAATCCGCCGCACCCAACTTGCCGGCGCGACCGCGCGCGACCACATCCTGATAAGCGTCGTAGAACTGCTTGAAGTTCATCGAGCCAGCGTCCTTGATGTTCGGCACCACCAAGCTGCGCGATTCGGCGTTGCCGACGTCGATGGCAATCCCCAGGTTGACCTGTTTCGGCGTCATGCGGAAGGACTTGCCGCCCTTGGCCAGGAAGTAGGACTGCACGTTCGGCGATTCGGAAACCGCGCGCACCATCGCGTAGGCGATGAAGTGGGTGTAAGAGGCCTTGCCCAAGGCGCGATCGCGCATATGGGAGTTGATCAGACGGCGGTTCTCATCGAGCACCTTGACCGGGATGGTGCGCACCGTAGTTGCCGTCGGCACCTCAAGGCTGGCATTCATGTTCTTGGCGATTGCCGCCGCGATGCCGCGCAGAGGTTCCACCTCGACTTCATCGGTGCTTTGCTGAAGCTCCGATGTGTCGTTGGCAGAAGATCTTGCGGGCTTATCCTCAGCCTTGGCCGGAGCCGGCATTGGACTCACGTTGACCTTGGTCCCTGCCTCGGCGGCCACGCTGGTGAACCATAAGGCCCACTCCTCGTCGACGGAGGAGGGGTCCTCCCTCCACATCTCGAACAAGTCCTCGACGTAACCGGCGTTGACGCCGAATTGCTCCTCGAAATCGATTTTCATTTTCTTCGTGGTCCTACGACAGAAAGCGACCTGATTGTACCGATTTTAAAGCAATTATGGAATCAAGTAAGAAAGTGCACGAATGGTTTCTTTCGGAACAAAATCGGGCCTTCTTCGGGATGGAAACCCGGTTGGCCTTGACTTATTGCAGTTTGTTCAACTCCAATCCTTGGGTCTTGGCCTTCTGCTGCTTCTCCAGATTGAACGAACGCTCCCGCTGCTGCATGTCATTGAAACTGCGCACGTTGTCGAAGTAGGAATTGTTGTCGAGCATCTGCTGCGGACGGGCATTGACGTCCTCACCCAGGTCGAAGTCCATCGCCAACTGGCCGGCGCCTGCTCCGCGATAAAAAGCATAGTGGCGACCGCTATGGCGCGCGATGACGGTGGCTGGGCCGTTGAAGCCATCGGCCAAGTAGAGGCCGCGGGGGTCGGTGCGTCCGGAGATGAAGTTCGAATCATGCGCGCCGATCACGCGCACATCGACATCGCGAAGGTAGTTGCCGTCCTCACGGTCCACCGCCTGCACACGCACTCCGTTCGCGCCGACGTTGGCCACCTCCAGCTCGAAATCGCTGACCAAAACCATACCCGATGCGTGAATGGCGTCGGCACGGCAGATGACGAGGTAGGCACCAGCTTCGGGTAGCTTCAGTTCGACCTCGTGATTCTGCTGACGCATCGAACCGTCATCCGGCAGCTTCAGGCTGCGACGGATCACCGGCTCGATACCCGCCAGGTTCACCGACGTAATCCCAGCTAGGTTCTTCTCTCGCAGGTACAAGGTCATCAAGTCCACCGGATAGACCAACAACTCGGCCTCTTGGATGTTGCGGTAATGCAACTCGAACTTGGCCTTCTCGCCCGGCGAAACCTCGGTGACCTCATCTACCTTCAGGCCGCGACGACGGAATCCTTCGAGCACGAGGCTGGCATCGGCGAAGACCGTGCTAACTTTCTCGTAATAGGTGGCTGCGTTGACGAAGTCGCGCTTGGCATGGTGGATTTGGCCGAGAATGTACAGGGCCAAGTCACGGTTCTCGGAATGGGTCACGTGACCGTTGTCATCTACGTAGGTGGCGTCGGCGATGCCTTGCAGCAGCTTCATCGATTCCTTGTCGTTGCCCATGGTCCATTCGGCGACCGCCTGGGTGTAGACGAAGGCATCGTTGTAGCGCGGTTCCTCATGCCTCGAAGCGAACTCGGCCGATAACGACGAGGCGTTCTCGAAGTCCTCAAGGTCCAGGTAAGCACTGACCATATTCAAAGCGGCGTCCGGGGCGATGGGATCGTCGGCGTAGAGACTCAGGAAACGCTTCAGCAAGGTCACGCTCTCGTAGAGCAGGACCGCACGGTCACGATGGGCCAGGCGCAGGCTGCGATCACGATGCGCTTCTGGCGCGGCAAGCATCATGCGGTCGGCCAAGGTTAAGGCGGTCTCAACCACGCGCGGCAAGTCTGGATACTCTATCCAGAAACGATGTAGGGTTTCAGTGGCGCCATGGACGTCGTCATGCTGCTCGAGCACAGCAACGACCTGCAGGTCCATGCTGAAGGTCTCCTCGGCGACGGCGGCGAAGATGCGCGCGGCGCGCTCGAACTCACCAAGGTCACGATAGGCCTTTGCAATCTTGGCCATGCGCGCGAAGGTCACCGTCAACGTCGGGTTCTTCTCTTTCAGAATCTCAAAGAAGCGAACTATGCGGTTGGCGTCCTTGCGGTCGACCGATAGCTCCAACATGATCCGCGAGCTCTCGAGCAGTTGCGGCGTCTTCAGATAACGGCCGAACTTCTCGTCCAGCTGGTTGAGCTGATCCCAGGCGAAGTCCATGTTGCCGGTTTCGTAGGCGGCTACACCGACCGAATAAAGCTCGTCCGGCGTCGAGCGATAGCCATCGCTGGAGACCTGGTCGCGCGGCAAGACCTCCAGGTCGGTTGCGGTACCAACACCACGCACCGATCGGTCATAGGCACTATGCACGGTGATGGGCAGCAGACGATACTTACCTGGCACCAAGCCGCGCATGCGAAACTGCACGCTGCCGCTGCTGCGCGTGCGGCCGACGTCGACGAACAGGCGGCCATTGCGTTCCATCCAGGATTCGTAGTTGCCGGTCACCGAGTCCGCGACCACCGAAGCGCCGGCAGGCAGCGGAATCTCCAAGGTGATGAAGTCCTGCGAACCGACAGCTTCTCCGTTATTGGATTCGCGGCGGAAGGAGACGTACATCGGTGCGGCGGCGCCGAACTCCAGCTGGGTAATCTCGTTGCGCCATTGCTCGAGCGAGCGGTCAACGGTGTTGAAGCCAGGCTGATACTCACGACCGTTGTAGACCGCCGGTGCGGCCATCAGGTAGGTTCGCCAGACCCGCAACTCCTTGCCTTGATTCTCCTTCGGCTGGGTATCGAAGCCTTCCAAGGTAGCGGTGAAGTGAGGCTTACCGCGCCCCTTCAACTTAAGGTCAAACCGCACCTGCGGAGCACCGTCGATGAGGCCGACCATTCCATGTAGGTCGATGCTGGATTGATTCGAGCCGAGCTTGAAGATCCTGGGTTTGCCGCCATTGATGCTGACGGACACTTCAGCATCGCGATCCTGCAGCCCGGATACCGTGCGATGTTCACTCATCGCCGCCAGTGCCATGCCGTGCGCACCATTTCCGTACCAAGGGCGTTGCGCCATCAAGGACTGCTCCAACTCGACAATCGCCGAATGGGCCGGGTCGATGCGTAGGCAAGCGCTAAGCAGCAAGGCCTGCAGTTCAACCGGCGAGTTGCACCAAGTGTTGGCTTGGATGCGCTTGGTGTCCTCCCGACGGAGCGAGACCTCCAGCATGTCCTTGGCCATTGAGTCGCTGTCCATCTCGGCCAAGGCCAAAGCGGTGTAAGCCGCCGCCGCCGGGCTCAAGCTCGCGCGCGAGCGGTGCAGGCTGTTGGCTAGGCCGAAGTCGACGCTGTCGGAAAGGCTTAGCGCGTAGATTAGAATCGCACGCGTGAACGGAAGATGCTTGTTGGCGGACGACAAGGCATTGCGCATGAAGTTGCGGCCATCGCCCAGGCGGTTCTGCGGCAGGTCAAGGCCGAACTCCTGAGCGGCCTCCAAGGCGATCATCACACGCGCAGTGACTTCCGATTGCGCAGTGTGGTTGCGACTAGACCATGCCCATCCACCCTTACCTTGCTGAGTAGCCAACAAGGTCGTCACCAGGCCATTGGCCTTGGTCAACAATGCCGAATAGGCCGGATGGTCCGTGCGACGCGTATCGCGCAAGTGGTCGAGCACGCCAAGCACGCCTTGCAGTTCACCGGCGAATCCGGGGTTGCGCAACGGGCCGCCGTAACGCAGCGAGTGATTGCTGCGCAGATAAGACGCACTTCCGTTGAGCGCTTCCTCGACCAACATCTGATCGATGCCCAGGCCGATGTGCAGGTCCCAACTTGGGCTCGAGTAGGCACTGTTCGGAAGCTGCAAGGTGAAGGAACTAGCAGACACCAACTGACCCGAATGCTGGTCGGCAACCGCCAAGCCCCATGGCACCACGGGAACGTCGTGTTGGGTGGAAGCGACGACCTGGAAACGGTTGCTGCCATTGATCGCGCGGAACTCACCGCTCGCACTGAGTTTGACGGCGACGTCGGCGGCGATGTTCGCCGGCACCGGGCTCGGCAAGTCGATCCGCAGGTCCTGGACAGCGGAACCATCGAAGTGCATTGTCTCCTCGACGAGCTGCTTACCGCTCGGGAAGTCCAACGCGAGCACCAAGTCGACGTTGCCGGCCATGCCGGACATGTTGTGGGCGCGCGCAATCACCGAAGCTTGATCGCCTTCGAGCAGGATCGAAGGCGTGCGCAGCTCGACCATGAAGTCGGCACGAGTAATTACCGATGCAGTGCTCTGGCCGACGGCGCTACCCCTATCCACGCCGCGACACATCAAGCGCCAACGCGTGCTGAGATGCGGAGCGGTGAAGGTCACCGTGGCCTTGCCCTCGCGGTCGGTCTTGATGGAAGGCTGCCAGGATGCGGTCAAGGCATCGACGGTCTCCTCATCGACCTGGCCGACCAGCGCATTGCTTGCCGATTCCAAGTTGGAGAACTTACCGCCGAAGTAAGCGGCGCCCTGTTGGCTGCGTTCACCTTTCTTGGCAGCACCTCCAGCACGACCGCCGAATCTACCGCCGGCACCGCCACCTATTCCGACGGCACCATTGCCGACATAGCCGAGCTGTTCGAGTTCCATCTCCTCCAAAGGAACCCCGTCAGCAGTGAACCGTCCGCGTGCGGCACCCGGAGCCATCGGCGCACCCGCCGCGGGAGGAGTGGAGTCGCCTGGCCCCCTGAAATCACCGGACTCGCGGAGCTTGTCGGTGGCCCGATCCTTGCCCTCAGCCCATGCCAACTCTGCTTTCAGGCGTTCATGCTCTTCCAGCAAGGCCGCGGCGATATCGGTAGTCACACCGGTGTAGTGGAACTCATTGCTTGCATAGGTCCGGAAGGCCTCGCGGCGTTGACCATATCCACGGAAACTGTTGAGGATATTGCCGGAGGAATCTGCATGCAGTTCAAACAAGGATGCGTCGACTGCAGCGAAACTCAATTCGGTCTCGACCGGCTGCCCCAGTTGATTGACCACCTCGATGTCCACCTCGACTGCCTCGCCCGGATGAACCACTTCCTTGCGCGGCGTCATCGTCACGACCAGGTTGCGAGTCACGTGGAAACCACGTTGCGATTGATAGAAATCATCGCCGTGCATCATGTTTACGGTGACCAACAAGTCTGGGAAGAACTTGTCGGGCACGTCGATGTCGAGTTCATGCACGCCTTCGCTCAACGGCACTAAGCGGTAGTCGAGAATGCTGCCACCCTCGAAGGTGACCAACACCAGGCCGTCGCCGGCACGGTTAACCACTTCCAGTGGCATCTTGCTGCCGACCTCAAGGCTGGTCGCGTCGGAAAGCAGACGCAGCTTGGTGGCGTCGCCCTTGCCCGAAACGAAGAAGTCCCAGCGCGCAGTGACTGGGTTGCCGAACCGGTCGGTGCCTTCCAACGCGACGAAGTGGAAGCCACCCTTCTCGGGGACTAGCTGCACGACTTGACGGCCTTCCTCCTTGGTGGTCACTTCCTGACTGCCAACTTCCTCGTCCACCCAACGACCGGGGCCGTCGGAATAACGACGCATCAGGCGCAGCTTCATGCCACGCTCGACCTGAGTGCCGTCGGGCGCGTAGGCGCTGATCGGCAATGGGATGTCGCGGCCCAACAGGTAGACGTCCTCCATCTCACCGAGGCCGATGCGGAAGCCAGTCGCCGACAACAAGGTGGTGATTGAGGCGTGTACGTTCTCCTCGACCAAGGTGGCGCGGAAGTGCAAGGCCCCGGTGTTATCCAATGAGCGCGTGTCGAAAGTCAATGCGAACTTGCCGTCCTCGTCAGTGCGCACATCATGGCGCACGCCGGCGGGATCGGTGATCTGCATGGCGGAGTCGGCGACGGGTTCGCCGTAGCTGTACTTGGCGGCGAGCTCGAGTTGGATCTTCTCGCCGCGGTAATAGACATCACGATCGAGCTCCATCTCGATCTCGATGCGCTTGACCTTGAACTCCTGCACCAAGAAGTTAGTCATGTGCACGCGTCCGCTCGGCGATTCGCAACGCACTGAATAACGCCCGGGCAGTGCTCCGGCCGACAAGCGTGCCTCGCCATGCAACGAGCCAAAGTTGCTCAAGGTCAGGCTTTCGCGATGCACCACGCGACCGCTGGAGTCGACCACCGTGACACGCCATGGCTCCCCTTCCTGGAAGGTGAAGACGCCTTCATCTACTTCGCGTAGGACGGCACGCCAGGAAACCTTTGCGCCAGGCTGATAAGCCGAAGCTTCGGTGAACACGAAACCGCTAGGCTCCAAGGAATGCGCGACGCCGGTATTGCCGACCCAAGTGCTGGTCGAAGCCACTCCACGCCGGTTTTTGGCGAAGACGCGCACGTCACGCACGTCCTCATAACCGAGCTCCTCGAAATCGATCTGGGCGACGCCGTCGCGACCAGTCTTGGTCTCGATCATCTCGGCGACCTCTTTGCCTCCATCCTGCACGGCGATCACTAAATCGACCCCGGATGCACCCTTCTGCTTGCGCATGTCCTGGGCAAAAATGAACGCCTCATCCCGCGAGGACTTGACGATGATGTCGATATCACTGCGCATCACCAAAGTGGTGGCGCGCTTGTCCTTAGAGCTGACCACGACGGCCCAAACGCCAACGCCCTCGACCGGCAGCTCCACGTCGCGCGTATAGGGGCGAAAGCGCTCGAACTTGTCAATCGCGAACTCGAACTCCTGGTCGGCGGCAATCAGGTCGAGATCAAGATCTTCGATCCGCGTAATCGAGAGATGCTTGCGGAAGTAGGCTTCCAGGTCGAGCTGGTAGATCTCCACCTGCACGGCCTCGACGTTGCGTAAGTCCAACTTGAAATTGGCTGCCTCATCGCTGCGCCAGGTGCGCTCGGTGTTGATTGCCAACAAGGGCTTGACCATTGCGCGTAGACGTTCCTCCGCCCGGAACTGATAGGAGCCGAAGTTGCATGCCCGATAACTCTCAACCGCACCTTCCAAGTCGTCGAGCTCCAGCTCGCGAAGGTAGCCGGTCATGAAGATGGCGCGTGAGGCCTCGTCGGAAGTCGGATACTTAGCGATCAAGCGCTGCCATCCGTCAATCGCCTTGCCGTACAGCAGCAGCTTCTCGGTCTCGTCCTCGAGGGCATTAGCATGGAGGCGTGACAGGTCGCCAATCCGGTAGAGGATTTCGCGCACACGACTGTCCAATGGGTGATTGGCCAGGAACTTGACGTAGGCTTCGCGTGCCATGCTCCATTCGTGGTCCGACTCGTGACGCCGCCCTAGCCTGTATTCGGCATCGATGATGCCGCGTTGCGAAGCGGACCAATCCGCACCTTCCGGGAACAGCGAGACATAACGTGCGAAGGCCGCACGACCAGCGGCGTAGTCACCGGTGGCGATATGGGTGTTTGCGATTGTGAAGTAGGCCTTCTGGCGCAGCTTCTGATGATGCTCCAACTCCTCGATTTTGTCGGTGCCGGGAGCTTCCATCGCGAGGAAGGTCTCGAACTCCTGGATGGCTTCCGCACGCTCGTTGTTCTCGAGACGCAACATCGCGATTCCGTAAGCGGCGCGTACCGACTTCTCATGCCGAGGGTGCTCTTCGAGATACCGACGAAAGGCGCCGATGGAACGGTTGCGACCGTTACGGTTGCGGTCGAAGGTGTAACCGATTGAATACATGGCCATGCCGCGCAAATGCTCGAACGCAGCGTCGTCGCGCGAACCGTCCAAGGCGGCCGCCAAGTCCTCGTAGACACGACGCGCCTGGTCCAAGGAGCCATGATGACGCAAGGCCTGTCCATATTCGAAGTCGGCATCGAAGTCCTCGAACTCGTTGGTGTAGTCACGATAAGCTCCGACCGCACTACCCCAATCCTTCAGCTGTTTAAAGCACCAAGCCACCCGTCCCATGGCATAACGACGTTGGTCGGTAGGGATATCCAACTCCAATCCCTTGCGGTACAGGACGATCGCGCTCTGATATTCCGTCTCTTCCAGACCAGCCGCTCCTTGCTTCTTGTCAGAGAAACCATCGGCCAAATCGAAGTAAATCGAAGCCAACTCGCGCTGCCGCTCCGCACCGCGCAACCAACTGACCTCGCTCTCCCATATGGCTTCAGCGCCTTGCCAATCACCGGTCGCCGAAAGTGCCTCGGCATGATGGAACCGAGCCTTATGTACCCACGGACCATCGCTATAGTTCCGCTCCACATGCTCGAAGGCTTCGATCGCGGCGCTGCGATTCCCAGCGCGTTGCTGTGCCACCCCTTCCAGGTAGTGCCAGAACCCCGTGAGCTCCGGCTGATCCTGCTGCAAGTGGCGGATATCGCGGAGGGCTGCGCGGTAGTTGCCGTCAAGTAAGGCAATGCGCAACCTCTCTGGCATCGGCGGCGAATCCTGCAGTGCGGATTGCGCCAACAGTTGAGAGCTAGAGAGCAGGGCGAGGAAGCCTGCGAGGAAAATCTTGAAGAGCGAAGTTTTCATGGAGCCTAAGGAAAACGGAAGGAATGGCTGCTGGTTCACTGTAAGTGCTGTGCCTACGCAGACCCTGGTCACGCCCGGCCAAGACTGGCAAGATTCATCAGGGCTGCATAAAAAGAACGGTGCCAAACCTGACGGATTGGGAATAATCCGCCCACTGACATCCCGATAATACCCTCATGTCCGCAACTGACCTGCCCCCAGAACTACTTCCCCTGTGGGAACTAGCTGCCGAGGTCGGCCTGGAATTGCGCGGCACCTTGCCCACCGCCCCGCTGGAGCCTGAGATTATGACGCGTTTTCAGGCCTGGCTGGCCGACGGGCGTGCCGGAGAGATGGACTATCTGCACAAGGCGGCTGAGGTCGGTGCCGATCTGGCCCAGTGGAAGAGTTGGGGCAAGAGCGTGGCTTTGTTTGCACTCCCTTATGCACGCAAAGCTGGAAGCTTCCAAGGTGGTGGTCGCGTGGCGCGTTATGCGCTTGGCAAGGATTACCACAACCTCATCGGGCGCAAACTGCAGAAACTCGGTAAGCGCTTGCGGTCGAGTAACTTAACCGGTGCTTTTCGCGCGGTCGTCGATGCGGCTCCGGTGCTCGAACGGGAATGGGCAATCCGCGGTGGTTTGGGTTGGCGCGGCAAGAACACCTTGTTGATCCATCCGGATTTCGGCCCTTGGGTGCTGCTGGGTGAGCTGGTGTTGGATCATGAGTTGCCGCCTTGGGCGCCGCCACCAGCCCGCGAAGCCAGTTGCGGCAGTTGCACTCGCTGCCTGGATGCCTGCCCCACCCAGGCGTTCACGTCGGAATATGAGATCGATCCCCGAAGATGTATTTCCTACTTGACGATCGAGGCCCAGGGGGCGATTCCAATAGGAATGCGCAAAAGTGTCGGCGACTGGGTCTTCGGTTGCGACATCTGTTCCGAGGTCTGTCCTTTCGGCGACCATGATTCGGATCGGGAAGAGGATTGGGGCTTGTTGCCGGTCTTCGCTGAGCACCGCTTGGAGGACTTGCTCACAATCTCTGAACAGGATTTCCACGAGTTATTCACAGGTAGTCCACTGCGCCGAGCGGGCTGGGCTGGGCTGTTGCGGAACGCCGCGATCGCACTGGGTAATCTGGGACGCGGGAGCCTAGAACTAGAGTCCGCGGCCTTTCATCCGGAGCCACTGGTGCGCCAACACGCGGCCTGGGCTTTGGGAGAAATCGGGGAACTTGGAGTCCTCCAGCGAGCCCTAAGAGTGGAGACCAACTTGCAGGTTCGCCAAGAGGTCGAAATCGCTATTCAGGGATAACTCCCTTTGGGAAAACACCTTAGGTTGAGTTCGGTGGAATTGTGCCTGAAAGCGACTTCCTTTTTTTTCGCGTAGTTTCAGCATTTTTAGACTTTTTTCGGGTTCCTAAGCAAAAGGGCAGGCTAGATTTCTTTGAGCCCAAAAGGCTGATCTTTCCCCTCACTCACTGGAGATTGAAAATGCAAAGCAACTTCTTTAAGGACACGAAGTACTGCCCACGTTGCCATGACTACGTGCGGTACCTGCAGAGCCTCGAATCGAGTTTCTGTGTCGACTGCGGTGGAAAGGTCCGGTTGTTCAGCACAGCCGACAAACGAGCATTCCTGCGATCCCTTAAGCAAGACAAGAACGCTCGTCGTACTGGGTCAAAGAGAGTGTCATAAAACGCTCGGCTGCAGCCCCCCCCTTAGGCTTCCTTCATCCCCAGAATCCCTCACGCCCTGTGTTATGCAGGGCGTTTTTTTTTGCCCTACCTCCCCACGACCCGATTCTCTCTAGCGATCTGGGTTGTGACCGAAGCCTTGCTAAATTCTGCGCATGGCCGTGCACTACCGCCTCTGCTTAATCCTCACCCGCTCGATATGCGCGCTGGATCCACTGCGCACCATCGAGGAAGCAGTGCAAGGTGGCGTCGACATGATCCAAGTACGCGAAAAAGATTGCAGCAGCGCGGACCTACTTGCTTGGAGCCAGAAAGTGGTTGGCCTTGGGAACAAACTAGGGGTACCCGTCATCATCAATGACTCGGTGGAGGTGGCGATCGCGGCCAAGGCCAGCGGAGTGCACTTGGGCCAAGACGACCTGAACGTGGCCGACGCCCGTAAGTTGCTCGGGGATGAAAGGCTCATAGGCTTGAGTACCCATGATCTGGAGCAACTGGATGATGCTGCACTTGCCGGAGCGGATTACGTCGGCTTCGGGCCAATCTTCCCAACGGCTACCAAAGGTAACTCGCAAGGCATCGGTGTCGAGCAGCTCATTGGGGCGACGGTCATGAGTCGCCTGCCGATGTTGGCAATTGGTGGAATCACTGTGGAAAACGCGTGGATGCTCCCCGGAAAAGCCGGTATAGCCGTTTCCTCGGCAATCTGTGGCAGTGAGGAGCCCGGCAAAATGGCTCATTCGCTATGCGGTGCTTCCCTTTATTGAAGGAATGCGTCCAATCCAGACGACTTCCATGGTGGCTTCTTTGCTTTTGGCAACGCCCGCGGTTGCCTAGAAGTTGTCGAGACATGCAGCGCTCAAGCGCGACGTGCATGGGCATCGAGCACCACCGACACTGAGGATGTCAGGCCCTTCACCATCGGAATGTGAAGGAACTCGTTGGGACCATGTGCATTGGAACCTGGGCCCAAGACTCCGGTGATTAGGAACTGCGCTTCGGGGTACTTCTCGCCAAGCATTCCCATGAAGGGGATCGATCCACCCTCGCCCATGTAGGCAGGGTCGCTCTGGAAGAAGGCTCGCGAAGCGACCTCGACCGATTTTTCTAGCCAAGTGGCTAACTCAGGTGCATTCCAGCCATTCGCGCCCTTTTCGGCATGGAAGCTGACCTTGGCACCGTAGGGCGGGTCCGCTTCGAGAATCTCGCGGATCTCCTGCAGACAGATCTTGTGATCGGCGGTCGGAGGCAAGCGGAAGGACAACTTCAGCGCGGTGAATGGGCGCAACACATTGCCGGCATCAGCCAAGGGCGGCATGCCACCGGAGCCGGTGTAGGACAAGGTTGGGCGCCAAGTACGGTTCAAGACTAGTTGCGCCAGATCAGTGTCCATGGCTTCAGTGCCTTCCAGGAAGGGGTAGGCACTGTGCACCTCGTCGCCGATGACATCGGCCACCACTTGGGCCTGCTGCTGGCGTTGCTCTGGGATTTCCACATGCAGGCTCTCGGCCAACAGCTTGCCGTTCTCGGAACTCTCGATTCGGTCCAATAACAAGCGCAAGATGCGGAAACTGGAAGGCACGATGCCACTGGCGTCGCCGGAATGCACGCCTTCGGTAATGATGTCGACGCGCAGGTCACCGGCGATCATGCCACGCAGCGAGGTGGTGCTCCATAGGCGTTGGAAATCACCGGCACCGGAATCGAGACACACCACCAAGGAGATGGGACCGATGCGGTCGCTGAGATGCTCGATGTAATAAGGTAAGTCGGGAGAGCCGCTTTCCTCGCAGGCTTCGATCATCAAGACGCAGCGCTTGTGTTGGCCGCCGTTCTGTTGCACGGCTTCGATTGCGGCGAGCGAGGCGAAGGCAGCGTAGCCATCGTCGGCACCACCGCGGCCATAGAGCTTGTCGCCCTCGATCACCGGCTTCCAAGGACCAAGATCCTCGCGCCAGCCAACCATCTCCGGCTGCTTGTCGAGATGGCCGTAAAGTAGCACGGTGTCGCCGTTGGAACCATCGCAACCAAAAGCAGGGATCTCCATGAAGATCATTGGTGTGCGGCCGTCCAGGCGGACCACGTCAACTGTCAGGCCGGCGATTTCCCGAGCACAACACCAGTCGGCGATCAGGGTGACGGCCTGTTCCATATAGCCATGCTCGACCCACTGCTTATCGAATAGCGGCGATAGGCAAGGGATGGCGATGTAGTCGACCAACTGCGGGACGATCTCCTCATCCCAGGTCTTCTCCACATGGGCCTGAACGGCATCCAGATCGAGGGCTGCGGCGGTGGGTTCCATGGGGATAGGTTATCCCCACGACGGGAACTTGGGATGGGGTGATGGGATTCGAGGCGCTGCTATGGTGTTCCTTCCATGTCCGAGACGCATACCTCCAAAGGCCTCATGGGCCAGCTCCGCAGTTTCACCCACGTCTTCTGGTGGGCGAACTGGATGGAAGTGGTCGAGCGCTTCGCCTACTACGGCCTGCGCACTGTACTACCGATCTACATGGTCCTCGCCTACGAGGATGGCGGGCCACAGCTGAGCCATACCCAAAAGGGTTCGGTCTTCGCGACATGGGCCCTGGTCCAGAGCTTCGTGCCGATCTTCACCGGCGGTTTCGCAGACCGTTATGGCTATAAGCTGAACATCTGCATCAGCACGGTGGTGAAGATCATGGGCTACCTAGTCATGGGCTATGCCATCGAGATGGGTGCCTTCTTCAACGGGTCCAGCATCGAAGAGATGGGCGGCGCCGCGGGCGGCGAGTACACATATCCCATCTTCTATGCCGGTGCGATCCTGCTGGCCGCCGGTACCGCGATCTTCAAGCCTGGCGTCCAAGGCCTAATCGGCGCCACGATGCCGGCCCATGCCCACTCCTTCGGTTGGGGCATCTTCTACCAGATGGTCAACATCGGTGGGTTCATCGGCCCGCTCATCGCCGCCGTCCTGCAGTTGATCAGCTGGAAGGCTGTGTTCCTGCTCTGCGCGGTAGGGATCGCCCTGAACTTCATCCCGCTGTTCCTGTTCGCCGAACCGGCGCGTAAGGAAGGCCAGGGATACCACGGCAAGGATGCGATGCACGTCATCCGCGACACAATCAGGGAGTTCCTGCGCCCACGCGTGCTGTTCTTCACCCTCTCCTTCGCCGGCTTCTGGCTGATGTTCTATCAGCTGTTCGACATCCTGCCGAACTTCATCGACGACTGGGTCGACTCCCGCGACATCGTCCTCGCGCTGAAGAGCTTCCTGCCCGACAACCTGGTGCCTGCCTATGACAACGGCAACCTCAACCAGGCCTGGATGATCAACCTGGATGCCCTGATGATCATGTTGACGGCATTCCTGTTCGGCTACGTCACGGGCAAGTTCAAGTCGTTGCCGACCATGGTGATCGGCATCTTCCTCACCTCAATCACGATCTACATGCTCGGCATGTCTTCGAATGGGTGGTGGTGCCTGGTGGCCATCGGCCTGTTCTCGATCGGCGAGATGGTCGCCAGCCCGACCAAGCTCCGCTATATGAACGAAATCGCGCCGAAGGGCAAGAACGGCCTGTTCCTCGGCTTCGCCAATGCCACCACCGGCATCGGCTGGTTCACCGGCAGTCTCCTGGCGGGCAGCCTCTATGAGGAAGGCGGCGACAAGGTCAACCTGGCGCTGCAGGAACTCGCCTCCGGGCGGGACCGCCCGGCGATTTCGCTGCTCCTCACTGAAGAGGAGATGGTCGACGCCGTGCAGGGTCTGGATGACCTGTCCGAGCTCGAGGTCCTCGCCGGCCTCTACTCCCCGGGTTCCTCCGAGGCGGCTCTCGCCCAGGCCCGCCAGACCGCGCTGGCCTATCTGCAGACCGACCCCGACGAGGCAGAAGCCCTGGCCAAGATCACCGATCCGAAGGTCTACCCGCGGCGCCTGACAACGAACCTGGGTATCCCCGCCTTCGAGACCAATCTCCTTCTCCTGCTCCCCGGCGTCCCCGCCGAAGTCGACATCCCGGGCCTGCAGGATCGCCTCGAGCCTCTGTGGGCAGTGGTCGCACCGACCCGCGACCTGAAGGAGTCGGAACTCGAAGACCTCGAGCCCTTCGCAGGTCTGCTGTTCGAGCAGGACGACGCGAATCTCGCCGCCGCAGCCCGCTGGTTGTTGACCGCCCAGGACCTGCCCTCCACTGCCGAGGAATTCGAGGCCCGGCTCTCCGCACAGACCCATGTCGTCGCACCCGGACTCGAGGGTTTCCGGACCCGACTCCTGGAGGTTGCCGCCTCCAAGGACACCAAGGAGGAGGGCGACAAGTACCTCGCCAAGGTGTTCCAGCGCAGTCGCGTCATGGAGATGGCGTCGGCAGAGGCGGGCATGAGCGAGGAGGAGTTTCAGCAGCTGCTTTGGGACAAGTACAAACCCTACTCCATGTGGGCCATCTTCGCCTGGATCGGCGTCGCATCAGGCATCCTGCTCATGGTTTATGACTGGGGCGTGAAGAGATACGACCGGAACCACCCCGCTGCGGCCTGATGCGCAGTATCCTGGAAGTGTTATGAAGATCAGTCACATCCTTCTGACCACCGACTTGTCCGACGAGTCGCAACGCACCTTCGATAATGCGGTGGCCTTGGCCAAGTCCAACGACGCGCGCATCACCTTGTTGAACGTCGTCGAGGACCTGAAGGTCGCGCCGCATGGTGCGCCGCTGGCTCCACCGATGAGCGACCCGGAAGGCCCGGCGATGGTGGCCGCCGCGGAAGAAGCCTTACGCAAGCAGAGTGAAGCCCTCGGCAGCGAGGTCAGCGTGACTTGCAAGGCGATCCTCGGCACGTCGATCGGGGAAGCCGTCGCGAATTTCGCCAACGACAACGCCTGCGACATCATCCTGATCTCCACTCATGGCCGCACGGGCTTCCGCCGCCTGGTGCTCGGCAGTGTGGCGGACGAAGTCCTACGTCACGCCCACGTACCAGTCCTCTGTTTCCCACGCGCCGAATAGAAAACATTGGCCCTCTTCCAAAAAGCACCCTCCACACCCGAGGAGATTGCGGCTTCCGCGCCGGTCTCCCACTCTCCAGACGACGTCGCCCAGATGACGGAAGACCAGTGGTACGCCCAAGTGTACCGCGGGGACTATGTTCCCCAACTGACCGTCCGTGCAGTCCTGATGGGCTCAGCACTCGGCTTCCTGCTCGCCTTCACCAACCTCTATATCGGCCTCAAGACTGGTTGGCACCTCGGGGTAGCACTCACCGCTTGCATCTTGTCCTACTCAATCTGGCAAGCGATCGCGAAGGCCGGCCTGGCCAAGACCCAGATGACCATCCTGGAGAACAACTGCATGCAGTCGACGGCGTCGGCAGCTGGTTACTCCACCGGTGGAACTTTCGTCTCGGCGATCGCGGCCTTGATGATGATCAGCGCCGCCGACGACCCGACCGGCAAGGGTGAGCACCTGCCGACGTGGGTCTACGTTATGTGGACTGTGTTCCTGGCCCTGCTCGGTGTGGTGATCGCCATCCCGATGAAGCGCAACATGATCAACCAGGAACGCTTGAAGTTCCCATCCGGTCTTGCTGCGGCGACGACGCTTCAATCGCTCTACGCAGACGCCGGCGAAGCAGCCAAGAAAGCCAAGGCATTGCTCTACTCAGGACTCGTCGGCGCCGCCTTCCCGCTGGTCGTCGAGATGCACCTCCGAGTCAAGGAGGTCAATGAGGCTGGCCAGAATGTCTACAGCTCCTTGGTCGGCCAGTACCAGAAGTTCTTCGATTGGCTGCCGGCTATTGGCCATGCACGCCTTGAAGACGGAAGCCAAGGCGCCAAGCTGTTGCCTTCCGACTGGACGATGAAGTTCGACCTCAACCCGGTGATGATCGCCGCGGGCATGCTGGTCGGCTTGCGCGTCGCCTTCTCGATGCTGCTGGCGGGTTTGTTCCTGGTCTATGTCGCCGGCCCGATGGGCTTGGATGCCGCATGGGAGGCCCCTAACGGCAAGACCATCTACGCCACCAGCGAAGCCAAGAAATCGTGGAAAGAGATTGGCCTATGGTTCGGGGCTCCGGTCATGGTGTCCTCGGGCATCCTGTCCTTCGCCTTCCAATGGAAAACCATCGCCCGTGCCTTCTCCGGCTTTAAGGGTGGCGGCGATGTCGACGACCGCGTGACCGCGACCGAAGTCCCGACATCCTGGTTCCTGTGGGGAACGCTGCTTGCCGGTGCCGGCGTGGTGTTCATCGCCGCGAGTCAGTTCGGCGTACCGGTGCACCTCGGCGCCCTCGCCGTGGTCATGACCTTAGTGCTGGCACTGGTGGCCTGTCGCGCAACTGGCGAATCAGACATCACCCCGACCGGGGCGATGGGCAAAATCATGCAGTTGACCTACGGTGTGTTACTGCCACCGCAGTCGGCAACCGGTAACTTGATGTCTGCAGGCATTACCGCGGGTGCGGCATCTTCCAGCGCTGACCTGCTCAACGACCTAAAGTCGGGCTATCTTCTGGGCGCAAACCCAAGGCGCCAGTTCATCGCCCAAGCCATGGGCATCATCAGCGGTACGGTCGCGACCGTAACTGGCTTCTACCTGTTCGTGCCAGATGCCACCAAGCTCACCGGCGGTATCAACGGCGGTGACCCGCAGTTCCCGGCGCCAGCCGCGGTAGCCTGGAAGGCCGTCGCTGATTTGTTTGAAGATGGCTTGGAGAACATGCACCCTTGGTATGTCAACGCGATCTTCGCAGGATTGGCCGTCGGTGCGCTGCTAGTGATCCTGGAGAAGGTCGTGCCGAAGAAGGCGCGCACCTTCGTGCCATCTGCAACCGGCCTAGGTCTCGGATTCCTGCTGCCCTTCTACTATCCCTTCGCCATGTTCCTCGGAGCCCTTGGCGCTTGGTGGTGGCAACGCAGCAACAAAGAGCACGCCGATCAGCTCCTAGTGCCGGTCGCCGCGGGCTTGATCGCGGGTATCTCCCTGATGGGTGTGCTCGCCGCGATCATGAATAACTTCATCCTGGTCAACCCCTGATCGAGTAAAGGGGCTTAGGGCCCCAACCCTACTCCGATGCCTCAACTTTCCGTGCTGGTGGCGGCCTTCGATGCCGCTGCCAGCATTGTTCCTTGTCTGGAAAGCATCCAAAGCCAAACCTTCGAGGATTGGCAATGTGTCGTGGTGGACGATGGCTCTACGGACCACACCGTCAAACTTGTGCAGGAGTTGGCGGAGCAGGATCCACGACTTGTCTTGCTGCAACGCCCCCATCAGGGTGTAGTGGCTGCGCGCAACGCCGGCATCGATGCCTGTGTCGGCAGCTTCATCGCCATCATGGATGCGGACGACATCATGTTGCCGGATCGCTTGGCGGCGCAGTTACTGGCCTTCGAACTGCAACCTTCGCTGACGGCGGTAGGCACAAGGGTCTGTTACATGCCGCGCTCTGCCGTCGGCTCGGGACGCGCCGAATACGAACGTTGGCTGAACAGCCAACGGGAGCCGAGCGACATCCGCCGCGAACGTTATGTCGAGATGCCAGTCGGTCACCCCACCTTGATGTTTCGTGCAGCAGCTTTGAAATCCTTGCGGTACCGCGACATGGGGTGGCCCGAGGATTGGGATCTGCTGCTGCGCTTGCTAGACCTCGGTGCCGAAATAGGAATCGTGCCGCAGGTCTTGCATCATTGGCAACTGGCGGAGTCCACGTTGTCGCAGCACTCGTCGAGCTACACCATCGAAGCCTTCGCGCGTTGCCGCGCCGCCTTCCTCGCCGACGGATTCCTGCGCGATGTCGATCACTATGCCTTGGTAGGTTATGGCAATACCGGCAAGCGATTGCGCAAGGACCTGCGCGCCTTTGGCAAGCATTGTCACTTGATCAGTGAAGTGCATCCTGCGCGTATCGGCAAGGTGATCGATGGTGCACAAGTGGTGCACCATGAAGATCTCACCGAGCATCCAATCGACAAGCTGTTGGTTTCGGTCGCGGGAACCGAGGCGCGAGAAGCAATCCGTCGGATGCTGCAGGCGGTCGGATTGACAGAGGAAGACGATTTCGTCTTCACCGCTTAGCTCATCAGGAACTGGTGAGCACGGTGGTCGCGGCCAGGCTCGGCACGCTCGCAGCCATGACAGCCGCTGAGACCACTACCTGCCCCGCCTTCAGCGATTCCTCGATGGGGAGCCCACCGCCGTACCGACGACGATTTTCAGGCGGCGCTCAGCCAATTCCAAGGTTGCCGGTAAATGACCAACCAATTCGCCGTCGGCTTCTAGCAGCACCTTCGATTCGGAACGCGCCTCCAACCGTTTACAGCGTGAGTAGTGCACATCAGGGTGCAGGATGCGGTTGCCTGAGAAAGTCTCGCCGAGTCGACGGATTGCCTCGAAGCGACGGAGGTCACCGACCACCACCAAGTCCAGCTCACCATCATTAACGCGCGCGTCTGGAGCGATGCACATGCCGCCACCAAAGTAGGCATTGTTGGCGATGACGACAGTAATGATCTTCTTGGTGACCAGCGGATGATCATCGCTGGCGAAGCTCACGGTGGGGTTGCGGAAGGTGAGCAGGGTGCGCACCGTTTGCCATAAATAGGTCGGGCGGCCGGGCATGAACCATGGTTTCTTCGTCAGGCGTTCGCAAACCACTGCGCCGATGCCAAAATCGACTGCATTTAGGAAATAACGCTCGACCTGCTTGCCGCCCTCGTCCCGGCACTGAATGAAGCCGATGTCGACAGATTGTGCCTTGCCTGCGACCAACAGTTCCAAGGCCATCGCTGGGTCACCCGGAATGCCCACGCCACGTGCGAAGTCCGATCCCCTACCGGCCGGCCAAATGCCCAGTATCGGTTTGGGCTTGTACTTGGGTTCGGGAAGCTCAGCAAGCATCAGGCCATTGACGACCTCGTGTACGGTGCCGTCGCCACCCACGGCGATGATGTAGTCCTGGCCGCGCTCGACCGCATCCTTGGCGATGTGGGTAGCATCGCCGGCGGCACGCGTGAACAGAATCTCGCCCAATGGGAAGTGTTCGCGCAACATCGACTCGCGCGCTGCCCAGCGTCGGCCGGCCATGCCAGCTCCTGCGTACGGATTGACCACGAAAGTCGTACGTCGGTCAGACTGTTTCATCTCCGCCACGCTAACTTGTGCCATGGCCCTGTTCCAGACTCCTCCCGCCACGAACGAAGAAGCTGCAAAGTACGAACCCCTCGATATCGGACCTGAGAAGGTCCTCGAGATGAATGAGGAGGAGTGGTACGAACATATCTACCGTGGCGACGATGTCCCGCAGCTCACCCTGCGTGCGGTCGCGGTGGGCTCCTTCTTGGGGTTCTTTCTGGCATTCACCAATCTTTACATTGGCCTGAAGACCGGTTGGGCGCTTGGTGTGGCGATCACGGCCTGCATCTTGTCTTACGCGCTGTGGACCATGTTGCAGAAATCGGGCGCGGCGCGCTCGCAGATGACCATCCTTGAGACCAACTGCATGCAGTCCACCGCGAGTTCGGCGGGCTATTCGACGGGTGGCACGATGGTTTCGGCGATCGCGGCGATGTTGCTGTTGTCGGTCACTCCGGCCAACAAGTTGGGCGAACACATCAATCCTTGGGTGCTGATTGGCTGGACGATCTCCCTGGCCGCGCTCGGAACGGTGATGGCCATCCCGATGAAGCGCAACCTGATCAACCGCGATCGCTTGAAGTTTCCATCCGGGACGGCGGCAGCGGTAACGCTTCAATCGCTCTACTCGCATGGTGACGTGGCCATGAAGAAAGCGAAGGTGCTCGGCATCTCGGCCGGGATCGGTGCGCTGTTCTCGCTGTGCTTGGATTTCAAATGGTTGGTCAAGAACGAGCTCGATAAGGCTACTGGCTTGGTGGAGCGCACTCGTGATGCGCTCTTGCCCGGTGAGATCAAGGTCTTCGATTGGTTCTTCCCGGCTGCTCCCGGAGGCACGCACGAGGTCGATGGCGAGATCGTCGACATCAAGCCATCCGATTGGACCATGAACCTGGATGTGAACCCGGTCATGATCGCTGCCGGTGGTCTGGTCGGTCTACGCATTGGCTTCTATATGGTGGTCGGTGGCCTGGTCCTGGTCTACGGACTTGGCGGTCCGGGCCTTCAGGACATCTGGACCAGCCCTTATGGCAAGGAGTTGAACCAAGTCCTCGAACAGACGGAAGGTGCGACCACGCAGGAAGCCTACGTCACAGCAATAGAACCGCTGATGGAGAAGTTCCCCGGTTACGCTGCAGATCTCGAGAAGATCGGCGGCACCGTGTTGGATCCGGAGCAGCCGGAGCTCACTGTGCCAGAACTGATGCGCGAATCGCTGACTGGGATTGCCGAGCTAGAGACGCGAGGGGCGGTCACCGCTCCTGGCAAGGCCTGGAAGGAAGTCGGCCTGTGGCTTGGCGTTTCGATCATGCTGGCCTATGGAATTCTGCAGTTCTTCACCCAATGGCGCACGATCCTGCGCGCCTTCTCGGGCTTGGCTAAACGCAACGGCGGGGACATTCCGCAAATCGTCAAGGACACCGAGGTCCCAGGCAGCTGGTTCACCTACGGCACCGCAATCTCCGGCGCTGCTGCAATCATGATTGCCCAATTCGCATTCGGAATCCCGTTCTACTTCGGCGCTCTCGCCGTCGCCATGACCTTCTTCCTGGCCATGGTCGCCGCACGTGCAACTGGCGAATCCGACATTACCCCTGTCGGCGCAATGGGCAAAATCATGCAGCTGACCTTCGGAGCTATCATGCCGCAATCGGCCAACGCCAACCTGATGTCCGCATCGATTACGGCGAACTCCGCTGGCAGCGCGGCCGACCTGCTCAACGATTTGAAGTCTGGCTACCTGCTCGGCGCCAACCCACGCCGCCAGTTCATTGCGCAGATGTGGGGCATCGTCGCGGGTACGGCAGCTACAGTGATTGGCTTCTACCTGCTGGTTCCCGACGCCACCGTGATGACCGGTGAATTGGCTGATGGCACCACCGTCACTCCACAGTTCCCAGCTCCGGCCGCGCAGGCTTGGATGGCAATCGCCAAGGTTATGACCGGCGGTGGCCTCAGCGCCATGCATCCGATGCACGTGACGATGATTAAGTGGGGACTCGCGCTGGGTACCGCCATGCTCGCCCTCGAGCTGCTGCTTCCCAAGCAGCGTGCTTGGCTGCCATCGGCGACCGGCATCGGCCTGGGATTGATCCTGCCGTTCAACTATCCACTGTCGATGTTCATCGGTGCGGTGATCGCCGCAATCTGGACCAAGAGCCGCAAGGACAACGCCGAGTTCTACCTGATCCCAATCGTCTCCGGACTGATCGCAGGTATCTCGATCTTCGGTGTGCTGGGGGCGGTGATGAATACCTTCGTACTGAAGTAATCGCTGAGTTTAGGTCGCCATCGCATCGAACTGGAATAGGGAAGCCCCGAAAGGCTCCCCCGGCGCTGGCGCGGTCTGAAATGCGGCCTTAAGCCGCCTTAAAGCCCAAATTGACGCGGTCGATTTGCGCCCCAAGGCAGAAGGGCAACCTATTATCACAGGGCATGATTCCCGTTCTTGCACCCGCCTTTGCCGATGCAGCTAGTCTCCAAGCTGAAACCAGCTCCCAGCTCGGCTTGGGAAAGATCGATCTCACCGTCGCCGCAATCTATCTGGTCGGCATCGTCGCGGTTGGCCTGTTGGCTGCCCTGCGCCATAAGCACCGGCAAGGCGAAGCCAGCGAGTATTTCCTGGCCGGTAAGAGCCTGAGTTGGGGCACCATTGGCCTGGCGCTTTTCGCCACCAACATCTCTACCTTGCACCTGGTGAGCTTGGCGCAGAGCGGGTTCGACACTGGCCTGCTAAACGGCAACTTCGAGTGGATGGCAGCGCTGACCTTGGTCATGCTTGGCCTGTTCTTCGCCCCCTTCTATATCCGCTCTGGCATTGCCACCCTGCCGGACTTCCTCGAGAAACGCTACAACCGCCCCTGCCGCGACTGGCTGGCCGGCGTCTCGGTGCTCACCGCGATCCTCATCCACATCGCCTTCGCCTTGTTGACGGGCGGTATCATCCTCGAGACTTTGCTCGGCATCCCAATGATGTGGAGCATCGGCGTGTTGTGCGCACTCACCGGCCTGTACACCATCGTCGGTGGCCTGCTCGCGGTGGTCATTACCGAATCAATCCAAACCGTGGTGCTGCTAATCGGCGCGCTGCTAATCACCTGTTTTTCCTTCTGGCAACTCGGCGGCACCCCCGACTCCCCAGGCGGTTGGGATGGTTGGACCAATATGAAGGCTATTCTCGATCGTGAAGGTGCCGATACCCATCTTTCGATGTTGCGCCCCCACGGCGACCCCGACGGCATGCCTTGGTACGCGCTGTTCCTCGGTTATCCGGTGCTCGGCATCTGGTATTGGTGCGCCGACCAAACCATCGTGCAACGCGTGTTAGGTGCTAAGGATGAACACCACGCCCGCCAAGGCCCGATCTTCGCCGGCTTAGTCAAAATTCTGCCGGTATTCCTGTTCGTGATGCCCGGCCTGATGGCCTTCGCGCTCTACCATGACGGCCGCCTCGACTTGTCCAGCCTGCCAGCCACCGAAGATGGTTTCGATTCTAAAGGCATCTACGGCGCCATGATTACTGAACTGCTGCCGAGCGGCGTACGCGGTGTGATTGTCGCCGCCTTGATGGCCGCGTTGATGAGCACGGTCTCCGGAGCCTTGAATTCGATTTCGACGCTGGTCAGCTATGACTTGGTCAAGCGTTTCAAGCCGGACCTCAGCGACCACAACCTAGTGAGCACCGGACGCTTCGCTGCTGGCATCGCCTTGGTGGTCGCGGTGTTGTTGGTGCCGGCAATCAACTCCTACCAGAGCCTGTTCGAGGCGCTGAACGACATCATCGCGCACATCGCACCACCAATCACCTGCGTATTCGTGCTCGGCGTGTTCTGGCGAGGAGCCAGTTCGCGCGGCGCCACCATCACCTTGGTCAGCGGATCGCTACTCGGTGCAGGTGTCTTCGCGGCCAAGACCATCGACCCGAATTCTTTCGTCAACCAGGTGCCCGGAGGCTTCATGATGATGGCCTTCATCCTGCTGATGATTTGTGTCACGATTCAAGTGATGACTAGCTTGCTGTTGCCGGATCCGCATGATGAGCGTCGCGAGCTGGTCTGGGAACGCCCATGGTCGCCGCTGACAATCCCTGGTCGCTCGCGCCTAGGCGACCCACGCCTATTGGCTGGTCTGCTCCTCTCGGTCATGACCTGCCTTTACATCATCTTCCGCTAAACCATCATGAAGTCCCTTGCTGTCCCCGCCTTGCTGTGCATCTCGATGTTCAGCTGCCAAAGTGCGCCCCCTCCCAAGAAGGCGGCCTTCGGTCCCAGCAACCCGCAACGGACTACCGTTGACGGTGTGGCCTACTACGCCTCGGTAATCGAACTCATTCCGGAGAAAGAGGGGCTCTACCGCGAATTGCATGCCGACGTATGGCCGGAAGTGGTGGCGGCGATCGAGAAGGCTAACATCCGCGACTACCGCATCTACCGCGCCTCGCTCGATGGCAAGACCTATCTCTTCAGTACTTTCGCCTATGTCGGCAATGATTTTGAGACTGACATGGCTTCGATTGGCACTGACCCTACGACGCGCGATCGCTGGTGGCCGATTACCGACGCTTGCCAGCAGCGAATCCCTGGCACGCCTGATGGTGAGCAGTGGATGGGCCTCGAGCAACTGATGCGACTCCCGTAGAAACATGGATCTTCAACTCAGAGACAAGATTGCCTTAATCACCGGCGGTGCCAGCGGCATTGGTGAGAGCATCGTGCGGACCTTGGCTGCGGAAGGGGCCGTGGTCGTAATCGCTGACCACAGCGCGGAGAAGGCGCAGCCAATCCTCAATGACCTGACGGATGCAGGCTTCGCTGCGAGCTTTGTCCATGTGGAACTGACAGACGCAGCGCAGGTCGAGGCCGCGATTGCCGAGGTCATCCAAGGTCATGGCCAACTCGACTTGTTGATCAACAACGCCGGCGTGAATGATGGCGTGGCCTTAGAGGATGGTGTCGATGCCTTCCGCGCCTCGCTAGAGAACAACCTCACGCAGGTCTACGCCTCTACGCACTTCGCTTTGCCGCACCTGAGGTCCCGTCAAGGCGCAATCGTCAACATCGGCTCGAAGGTCGCCGACACCGGCCAGGGCGGCACCAACGGTTATGCCGCGAGCAAAGGTGGTATGAACGCGCTCACCCGCGAATGGGCGGTGGAGTTGGCCGAATCGCAGGTACGCGTGAACACCGTGGTTCCCGCCGAGACTTGGACGCCGCTTTATGAGCGTTGGTTGGGGCGAATCGCTTCCGACCCAGCAGCCGCGCGTAAGGAGATTGAAAATTCCATACCTCTTGGTCAACGCATGACCACCTGCCAGGAGGTCGCCGACATGGTTGCCTTCCTGGCTAGCCCACGCAGTAGTCACACCACTGGCCAGATCATCTACGTCGATGGCGGCTACACCCACCTCGATCGCGCCTGCACCCTGTCGCGCGAACATAGTTAGACACGCTTCCCCCGAAAATGACTTCCTTCTTCGACCTTAGCGGCAAGACCGCCATTGTCACCGGTTCTGGCAGCGGCATCGGCCAGGCCATCGCATTGCGTTTCGCACAGGCAGGTGCACATGTGGCTATCTGGGACCTGACCCTCGAGTCGGCACGCAAGACCTTGCAGTTGGTAGAGGAAGCCGGAGGCAGTGGTGAAGCTGCGGCAGTCGACGTGGCCGATGCCGATGCCGTCGAAGCCGCCGCGTCCGCATTGCAGGGAGCTCGCTCGCGGATCGATATTTTGGTCAACAATGCAGGAGTCGCCAGCGTTGGCACGGTGGAACAAACCAGTCCCGAGGAGTTGGAAAGAGTCTTCAAGGTGAATATCGCCGGCGTCGCCAATGGTTTGCGCGCCGTGGCCCCGCGCATGGCCGAGCAGGGTGGTGGTGCCATCCTGAACCTGGCTTCGATCGCCAGCCTCATCGGCGTGGCAGATCGTTTCGCCTACTCCACCAGCAAGGGCGCGGTCCTCACGATGACCTATTCAGTGGCGATCGATTACGCCAAGCAGGGGGTGCGTTGCAACTGCGTGTGCCCAGCACGCATCCACACGCCCTTCGTGGATGGTTATCTGGAACAGAACTATCCTGATAAAAAGGCGGAGGTGTTTCAGGAACTCAGTGAGTATCAGCCAATCGGCCGCATGGGTGAACCTGCCGAAGTGGCCGCCCTCGCGCATTTCCTTTGCAGCGACGAAGCCTCCTTCATCACCGGCGCCGCCTACCCCATCGATGGTGGCGTATGCTCCATGCCTGGCTTCTAGACAGTCCGAGAACTTCCAGCCCATCATGAAACTCGCCCGCATCGGCCAACCAAGTCAGGAGAAGCCCGCCGTCATCCTCGAAGATGGCAGCCGCGTCGACGTATCCTCGATTGTGTCGGACTACACGCCATGCACTTTGGAGGGTGGCGCCTTCGAGAAACTGCAGGCCGCAGACTTAAACGCCTTGCCGCGCCTCGAGGCAAACGAGCGTGTCGGTGCGGTCATCAAGCGGCCCGGCAAGATCATCTGCATCGGCCTGAACTATGCAGCGCATGCAGCGGAAGGTGGCATGGAGGTGCCTGCCGAACCGGTGGTGTTCTTCAAGGCCACCAGTGCGATCACTGGCCCCAACGACGGCATCGTTATCCCGAAGGACAGCGAACAAACCGATTGGGAAGTGGAACTCGCCGTGGTGATCGGCAAGACCTGCCGCCATGTTGCTGAAGAGAATGCTCTCAATCATGTACTCGGATATTGCATACATAACGACTGGTCCGAGCGCGAGTGGCAACTGCATCGCTGCGGTCAATGGGTGAAGGGCAAGAGCGCCGATACCTTCGCCCCGCTCGGTCCATTCATCGCCACCGGCAGCGAGATCGACGACCCCAATAACCTCGAGCTGTGGTTGACGGTCAACGGCGAGAAGCTGCAGAGCAGTTCGACCAGCGACTTCATCTTTAACGTTCAACGGGTCATCGCACACCTGTCCGCCTTTATGACCTTGGAACCCGGCGACATTATCAGCACCGGCACGCCGGCGGGTGTCGGTCTTGGCTTGAAGCCACCGCGTTACCTGAAGGAGGGCGATGTAGTTGAACTCGGCATCGAAGGCCTCGGACGTCAGCGCCAAGTGGCAACCCGTTACCAACCTACATGATCGACACCCATCAGCATTTGATCGAAGCGGGGCGTTTTCGCTACCCGTGGTTGGCGGATGTGCCTGAGCTTCGCGGCAACTTCGACTTGGCGCGCTATCGTTCCGATAGCACGGGGACCGACATCGATGCGAGCATCTTCATCGAGGTGGATGTGGCTGAACAGGATCAAGCTGCTGAAGCGCAATTCTTCTGTGGCCTGGCCGAAGACTCGGCCACTGGGATTGCAGCGGTGGTCGCCGGTTGCCGCCCTGAAGCCGATGGTTTCGCCGAACACCTAGAGCGCATCCGTCATGACAAGCTCGTCGGACTGCGCCGGATCTTGCATGTGGTGCCCGACTCTATCAGCCAGTCGGAACAGTTCCGACACAACGTCGCCAGCCTGGCCGACCACGATCTGACTTTCGACCTCTGCGTGCGTGCCGACCAACTGCCGCTCGCCCTGGAGGTGATCGCCGCCGCACCGCAGACCACGTTTATCCTCGACCATTGCGCCAACCCGCCGGCGATCGACGCGGAAGGCTGGCAAGCATGGTGCGAGGGCATCGCCCGCTGCGCGGACTTCGCCAATGTCTCGTGCAAGCTCTCAGGGCTCGGTGGTCACCTTGACACGGGGCTTGGTCCTATACTTGAGCAGATTTCGACCCGCTTCGGCTGGGACCGTCTAATGTTCGGCGGTGACTGGCCTGTCTGTCTATTGGCGGATACTTCTATTTCGTGTTGGGCTGATTCTGTCCGCGCACTTCTTTCTGACCAACCTGAAGAACGCCAACGGGCTTTCTTCTCCGGCAACGCCGCACGTATCTATGGACTCCGTTAATTCCCACCCAGTGATCCAATGACAAGTCATCTCGCTGTCTTGCGCATTCACCCGAGCGACAACATCTGTGTCGCTCTCCATCCTATGGAGGCCGGTACCGAAATCGACTGTGGCTCCATCCAATTCGTGCTAACGCAGGACATCCGACTCGGTGCCAAGCTCGCGCTGATGCCCATGAGTGCCGGGGCTACCATCCTGAAGTTCGGTGAGCCAATCGGTACGCTGACTGAAGACGTCGAGTTGGGCGGTTACGTCCACACACATAACCTCAAGAGCGAGTACGTGCACCATGCCTGAGCTCTCCGGTTATCTTCGACAAGACGGTCGCAAAGGCATCCGAAACATCGTTGTCGTGGCCTATCTGGTGGAGTGTGCGCACCATGTCGCCGCCGAGATTACCTTGCCCCTGCGCGAGAACGGCGTGCACCTAGTCGGTTTTCCAGGCTGCTATCCCAACGCCTATGCGCATCGCATGATGGAGAACATCAGTACGCACCCAAACGTCGGGGCGGTGTTGTTGGTGAGCCTTGGTTGCGAAAGCTTCGCGCGTCAAGAGTTGGCAGAGACCATCGCCGCCAGCGGACGTCCAGTCGAAACGCTGGTCATACAGGAAAACGGCGGCACCCGTAGCACCATCGAGAATGGACGTTCTTGGGTGAAAGATGTGCGCGCGCAGTTGGACACCCAGGAGCGCGTGCCAATGGGTGTCGAGGAATTAGTCTTCGGCGCCATCTGTGGCGGTTCCGACGCTACCAGCGGATTGACCGCCAACCCGGCAATCGGCAATGTCTTTGACATCCTGGTCGAACAGGGCGCTACCTGCATCTTCGAAGAGACCGGCGAACTAATCGGTTGTGAACAGCACTTGGCGCGTCGTTGCGTCACCCCGGAACTCGGCGACGAAGTGGTCGCTAGCATCGACAAAGCACGTAAGTGTTACGAGACCTTGGGTCATGGCAGTTTCGCCAATGGCAATGCCGAAGGTGAGCTGACCACTCAGGAGGAAAAGTCGATGGGTGCCTATGCCAAGAGCGGCTTCGGCCCCTTGCATGGCTTAATCAAGCCCGGTGACTTACCACCCGGAGGCGGCCTCTACCTGCTCGATGTGGTGCCCGATGGCGAAGTGCGTTTCGGGTTTCCGAATATTGTCGACAACGCCGAGATTGGCGAGTTAATCGCATGCGGTTGTCATTTGATTCTGTTCTCCACGGGCCGCGGTTCGGTGGTCGGCAGCGCGGTCTCGCCGGTGATTAAAATCTGCGGCAACCCGCAGACCTATGAGAAGCTCAGCGACGATATGGACTTGAATGCTGGTGCCATCCTGACCGACAACCTCACTTTGCCTGAGGTGGGCAAACAGTTACTCGCCTTGGCCCATGAAACTGTAAACGGCACGCCCACACGCAGCGAAGGTCTTTGCCATCAGGAGTTCATCCTGACCTATAAAAGTTTCGAGCCGCTGGGGCCTAGCTGTCTGCCGGGATTCTAGACCACTCCGCGCAGCTGTAGCCCGGACCGTCAATCGCAAACAAACCGCGCTGCTCATGCGGCTAGTGTAGCAAGGTTAACCAGGATGCCTGCAGCATGTCGCCAGGATCGAGCCATCCTCTCGCCCTCAGCTTCGGAGCTTCGCCACCCGCACGACCATGTTCGTGCCGTAAGGATAACGAGTGGCATGCAGGACCAACCGACCATCGGCACCACGTTCGACCTTCAACTCCTCGTCGTTGTCCAACCACACTGCAGACTTCCAGTCACCATTCACTCCACTGAATGGACGCTGGCCACCGCCGCGTGACTTGCCATGCGCACGGGTATCAGCGGTCGGAGTCAGATCGAAGACGAATAGGTAGACGGTATCGCCAAGGCGAAGACCGAAGTCACGTTCGTCACCCTGGATGCCGCACGACACGCCTTGGTAAACCGGCCCTTCGTCGCCGCCGTGAATCCCAATCCAATCGCCGACCCGCTTCAGCAGCGCCGTCTCGTATTCAGGCACTGCGCCGGTGGCGGTAGGGCCGATGTTCATCAAGAGGTTGGCGCCTGCACGTCGGCAGCCGCACAACTCCTCGATGACATGCGCGGGTGAAAGGTAATTGAAGTCCTGCGTAGCGATGCCCCAATGGAAATTCAAAGTGTGACACATTTCCCCGGCGACATACTTCGGATGCCCTCGACGGTCGATCGGCTCGGGGCGACCGCGCTCGAAGGTGGTGCTGTCAATCTCGGGGTTGCCGACCACGCCGCCGGCGCCGATGCCGGTGTTGTTAATGATTAAGGCTTCAGGTTGATGCTTGCGGACCACTCCATAGAGCGCGTCCGATTCCCAATCGGCATCGGGCTTGCTCCAGTTGCCGTCGAACCAAAAACCTCCAATCGGTCCATACTCGGTGCACAGTATTTTGACCGATGCTCGCAGGTATTCCTGATAGGCCCTCCAGTCACTCTTGAAACGATCGTCAGTCCAGTCCAAAGTCGTGCAATAGAGCATTGGGACGATGCCTTCGGCACGACAACCATCGGTGAAGTCCTTGATCAAATCGCGACCGGCTGGCGTATGCGTGACATCCCAGTCGGACAGCCCACGCGTGTCATAGAGGCTGAAGCCATCGTGATGCCGACTAGTCAAAGTGATGTACTTCATGCCCGCACGCCTAGCCAAACGTGCCAGCTCGCGACCATCGAAATCCTTGGCCGTGAAGCTCTTCATCAACTTGGCGTATTCCGCCTTCGCCACGCCATGCATGTTCATGGTCCATTCGCCGCGACCTCGTTGCGAGTACAGACCCCAATGAACGAACATTCCATAGGCCATCTGCTCGAATGCCTTGACCCGTGCCGATGGGGTAGGCGTGGAGTCAGGGTCTTGAGGCGTAAACCCGGGCGTGGGGTCTTCACTCCCTTCGATGAGCTGCCAGGCTCCAAGCTGGGAAGGAAGCAGCATGCCCGCACCGGCGAGGCTAGTGCGGCCCAGAAACTTGCGCCGTGAGATGTCCATGGGTACATAGGATACCCTGGCGCAACATTTACTTTATTTGAAAGACATCACTCCACGGTTCTCCGAACGCGCCGCGCATCAAGGAACGGTAACGCCGAAGGAACGCGTGAGCGCGCCATTCGACCCCTGGAAGGCGGCAGCTTGGAAGTAGAAGGTGGTGCCGGAGCTCAGTGGTGGGAAGGTGAAATCATCACGCCCCCAACCGAGCGGGCCAAGGCCGAACACTGGTGTTTGCCCACCGGCGACCAAATCGAGATCGGCAAGACCGAAGGGAGTGACTGTGCTGCCCAAGGCCGTCGACCATGCGAACACGGCACTGGCGAAAGGCATGCCATGCAGGCCAAACTCGGCGCTGGTCGAAGTGGCAGCACGCCCACCCCAAAGAATTGGCTGCAGACTGGACTGGCTCATCGTCCAGGGGTCGTCGACGGAGGAACCATAGATAAACTCATAGGCACCTTCATCGCCGCGCAACTCCGCATCGAGGAAGGGTGTGATCAAGCGACGATGCACCGCCTGTTGTTCCGCGCCGGGCATCGGATCGCCGTTGCCGACGGTATCGGTCGGGCCGACATGGCCCATGCCAATGACGTTGAAATAGGAACGACGTGACCCCAAGGTGGCGCGGTCGTACCAGCGGCGCACGGTCAAGGGCGGCACGATGTTGTCGACCGAGCCCGCAATCCACATGCCCGCGCCGGTGTAGTTATTCATGTTGGTGGTGCCAAGTGGATCGGCGTCGGCGGCCTGCATGCCAACGATTACGCGCACTCGCGGCTCTATGCCAATTAACAATGAAAGCGTGCCGCCACCCATCGAATGGCCGACAGCCGCCCAATCACCTAGGCGCGCCATGTTGTCCAGCCAAGAGCCGGGAGTGTTGCTCTGATCCTCGGCCCACTGCAACATCGCGCGCGTGTTCCTGGCGTAGTCCATGGTGTCGGGGAACAAGCCCGAGTGCGTATCGATTGAAGCGACCAGGTACCCATGCGATGCCATGTGATTGCCGATCATGTCGAGCCCATCCGCGGATCCCAGCCAACCATGCATCAAGGCCACGACCGGGAATGGGCCACTGTTATTGGCAGCGGTCGCCCCTTGCCCAGCGCTCAAAGCTGGGTAATGAATACGAGCGTGGATGAAGCCTTGGCCATAGTTACTATCCGTGAAACCCACATCCTGCCAACCAGCTGGCCAGGGATATCAAACTTTGGCCCCGAAATACCCACCTGTAGATTATCCTTAAAAGACTGGGGTGGCTTAATTGCACATCCTCCGCCTCCTCCGCTTAACCAACATGATCCGAACCGCTTGCCTCCTTCTTGCCTGCACGGCCGGGACAGCAGTCGTGCAAGGCCAAACTCCGCTTACGGATTTGGGTTCGGGGCTCTATTTGGGGCAGTACGAGGGCGGCCTGTATAGCGGTGGAATCAATCAGCCTCCCGCATCGCATAATCAAGCGATCATGTGGGCAGCCAACGCCGTTGTGCCCCGCGATGCCAATGGGGTGCCGTCGGCAAACGGATTGATCGGGTTCGCCTCGATCACCATGTCGAATGCCAACCAGGAGTGGTCCGCATTCAAGCAGATGGCTGACGCCGATGACCACCGCAACTCTCGCGTGCGCCTGATTGCCGGTGCTGCAGGTGGACAATCGCTGGACGTGATTCGCGACCCCAATGCACCGTATTGGTCGGACCTTGCCGCCAAGATTGATGCCGCAGGCCTGGCCCCAGAGCAGGTGCAAGTTGTGTGGCTGAAGATGGCCGACGCCGAACCGACCACGCTTCATTTCCCAACTCATGCTTTGAACTTGAAGGTGAATGCGCGCGCGGTCATCCACATCCTCAAGAGCACTTATCCGAATCTTTCGCTCGCCTATTTCTCGAGCCGCTCCTATGGCGGATACGCCTCGGCGCCAAACCGCAGTGAACCCCTCAGTTACGAAACCGGGTTTGCCACCAAGTGGTTGATTGAGGACCAGATCGCTGGCGACCCGAGTTTGAACTACAACCCGGCCAACGGCACCGTCGTGGCGCCGGTAATCATGTGGGGACCATACCTCTGGACCAATGGCCTCAACCCACGCAGCGATGGCTTGATCTGGAAACGCACCGACGTCGAAGCCGATGCCGTCCATCCGTCGCCGACTGGCGAAGAAAAGGTCGCCTTGATGCTCAACGACTTCTTCAACAACTCGCCATCCGCTGTTCCTTGGTATGGTCAACCGTCCGCCGAGCGCCTCGTCTATCTTGATGCCACTGACGATGCTTCGGTCGATGCGCAGTACCCAGCGCAAAACTTCGGCGACCAAGAGCATCTTCTGGTAGAAGGAGGGCGCCGGCATGTCTACATGAAATTTGACCTGAGTGGCCTACGCGGCACGGTCAAGCACGCCGAACTGGTGTTCAGCACCCACCCCGACGTGAGCAGCTCCGTCGGAATCCAGGTCCGCGTCGCAACTGATTCCAACTGGAGCGAAGGCCTGATCACCTTCAACAATGCTCCCTACCTGCACTTTGCACCGTTGGCGACCTACCCTGAGTTGAGCCGTGGTTCGGCAGTGTCCCTGGACGTCACCAGTCAAGTAATGAACGCCACAGCTGGCCGCCTTACCTTAGCACTGGTCGGCGGTCCAGGCGCCCTGAGTACCAAGGTCCTGTGCAGTAAGGAAGGCGGCTGTGGCCCGCGCTTGGTCCTGACCGTAACCCCGACGATCGATAACCCAGGTGTTCCTTATTGCAGAAATGTCGCGAACAGCACTGGCGTGCCCGGTGAGCTGGATCTTTCTGGCAGCGCCAGCCTGAGCCAGGATGATCTCGCGCTGGAAGCGAGCCACCTTCCGCCAGGTGAAATGGCGGCCTTCTTCATCGGGTTCAGCCCTCAGCGGCTGCCCTACGGCGATGGCCTGCTGTGCATCGAGAACCCGATTGCCCGCGCCACCCAAACAGTGCAGGTCGATTGGAATGGTGAAGCTACCATAGATTTGAACTTGGCCTCCGCGCCCTTCTTGGCGGGCGCCACCCTTTATGCCCAGTGCGCCTATCAGGACGCTGCCGCGCTCAACACTGGCTTCAACTTCACGAACGGCCAGCGATTCCGTTTGTTCCAGTAAGCCGTGGCCTGAAGAAGGGTGTGAAGATGATTGCCACCCACTGAACACGATTAAGGATGGAACCCTGGTGCGCGCGATTACTCCATCGAGACGCGCACCGGTTCACCTGGAACCAGGTGCAGGCCTTGCACGGCACTCAAGCCCGCAGCACGACCATATTCCGGCACCGCCGAATCCCTCCACAATGGGCGCGGCAATTCCTCGATGGTCGGCGACATCACCGTGACGATGGCATTGGCCACATCACCGTTGCTCATGCGTCGCACAGCCACCTTGCTGCCAACAGTCACCTCCGATTCCAGACCGATCGGCTGGTAGAAGACGACTGCTCCATGGCCCGATGGCGTCAGCACCACCAGGTCTTGACCAATCACGACCGAGCGTCCGGTCGTGGCCAATACCGAGCGCACCTGACCATAAACCGGCGCACGCACGACCAGGGCTTCGCGAGCCAACTCGATCTCGGCAAGGCGCAGGGACTGCACCTCCACAGCCTGCTGTAAGGCTGCCAGCTTCGGCGCGGCTGCCAGGTTTTCGGGCGCGGACTTCTGGAAGTCCTGGGAACGCTTGAGTGCCGCGGCGTATTCTCCCTCCAACTGGGCGACTAGTAGCTCGGTGGTCTCGATGCGTTGCAACTCGGCCTGGTATGCCAAGTCCAGGTCTTCGGCCTTGGCTTCGGAACCGGCCGAAGACTCCAACAGGGCACTCGCCCTCTCGAAGGCGATGCGCAAGCGTTCTGCTTCGACACGACTGAAAGACAGTTCGACGTCGCGGCGCATCAGGTCGACGCGCAGCTCGACGGCGTCCATCGCAAAACGACGTGCATCCTTCTCCCAATCGCGACCAAGCTCAGCCACCGCAGACTCCAACTCGGCCGCCAAAGCCAGGCGTTCGGCAGCAAGGCGCTCGACCTCGGCACTGGCGGTGTTGATCTGCGCCATCACTGCGGCGGGATCCATAGTCGCCAGCACCTGGCCAGCGGCTACTTGTTCATAGAGTCCGACCGAAACTTCCAGCAAGCGGCCATCGATCGGGGCTGAAACTACGAAGTCCTCGGCGTGGGTGATGCCGACGTACTCGGTGCCGACGCTCCGCATCTCCATTAGCTGGACCACGGCAATCAGGGCAGCGACCCACACCGCAAAGGGCAAGGCCTTGCGTCGGAAGGAATCGACGCGTCGATTCAGTGGGACAGGAATCTTCTTGATTGCCATGCTTAGATCTCTGCGTACTCGTCTCGGAGGACCAGCCCAACCTCGCCGACCCCGCTAATGTTCTCCATCGCCGCGACCAATTCGCCGCTGCGGTTCGGGTCGCGCAATCGGACTTGGTAGACGTATTCGGCGCCACCGCCAGCCTCGCGTACGGATGCACGACGGGCGTTATGGCAGTGGGCGTTGAGCACCTTATCAAGGGACTTGTCGGCGTCATTCCGGTCCTCGCCGGACAGGCGGCAGTTCAGGTGGCCGTCGTAAGGCGATAGTGAACCAAAGCGCGTGTAGTGCAGGTAAAAGGCCACAGTGCACAAGGCGACCGTGCCGATGACCGCTGCGAGATGACGCTGCGAACCGACTGCCATGCCGAGTACCAAAGCGAAGAACACGAAGGCGGTATCGCGCGTGTCCTTCAACACATTGCGGAAGCGGATGATCGCCAATGCACCGATCAGGCCGAAGGCGGTGACAATCGAGTTGCCAATCACAAACATCACCAAGGCGACCACCATCGTCAGTAGCACCAAGGATTGGGTAAAGGTGCGTGAATAGGACAGCCCGCTATGGATGCGCAAGTAGACCCACGCCAGGACCTGGCCGATGACAAAGGCCAGCAACAACGACAACAACATCGACTCCGGCGTGTACACGGCGGTCATCGATCCGGAGTCGGAAAGAAGTCGGAGGAAACTGTCCACCTAGCGGAAAAATGATGGGGACTGGTGTTTGCGCTCGAGTGAATCCTCGAGACACATGATGTACTTCGCCACCGAGCAACGCGCCAACTGGAAAGTTTCCACCAGCACCTCGATCCAATGCGGGCAGGCATCGGTGAACTTCAGTTCCAGGATTACCTTGTCGCAGGGGGTGACGTGCCAGTTGCGGTCCTCGAATGCGAAGGGTGTCTGCAAGTCTACAGCTGCATTCTCTAAACCGGTATCGAAAGTCATGCGTACCGGTTCAGGACCGTTGACCTCGTAAGCCTCGCGCATATAGGAAACGTAGACCGCAGGGGTGGCCGCCAAACGCGCATTCAAATTGCGAAACTCTACGAACTCCGGGTTTTGCGCCAGATTCGATTCCGGCAGCGGCTCGCCGCGCAGAAAGGCTTCGGCAATTGGGCGGTTCACCATGGCGCGCTTTTTCATGATCACGCGGTCGGAGCGGCGCTTCACTTCGGCGAACAAGGGTGACTCCGGATTGCTGTCATAGCCGCGAATGCGCAACTTGAAGCGATTCTTCATGCCCTGAATCGTGGTCTGGTATAGCTCGTGGCTAGAGCTGTCCAGATACAAGCTATTCACA
>JASMKM010000096.1 GCA_030749235.1 Planctomycetota bacterium
CTAGCCGAGACCGCCGACGCTATCGTGGCCGAAGGTGGTGCGGTCCATATTTTGATCAACAATAGCGGCGGCCCTCCCGGCGGTCCTTTGTTGGAAGCGTCAGAAGCAGATTTTCTGAAGCCGTTGACTCGCCACCTGTTCGCTTCACATTATCTGGTGCAGCGGCTGGTTGGTGGCATGAAGAAGGCCGGTTATGGCCGCATCCTCAACGTCATCAGCACTTCGGTGAAGGAACCGATCGCGGGCTTGGGCGTTTCTAACACCGTGCGCGGCGCGATGGCCTCATGGGCTAAGACCTTGGCCAAGGAACTGCCGCCGGGCATCACCATCAACAACCTGTTGCCGGGGTTCACTGCCACCGATCGTCTCGATTCCTTGAAGAGCACTGTTGCCGGTCGACAAGGCATTTCTGAGGAGAACGTCGAGGCCAACTGGTTGGCCACGGTGCCGGAAGGGCGTCTAGGTGATCCACGCGAATTGGCAGCCTTGGCCGCCTTCCTCGCAAGTCCGGCCGGTGCCTTTGTGCGCGGCCAATCGATTGCTGTCGATGGCGGTCGCCTGAACTCGATCTAAGGATGGATTTCGACGTCTTCTTCTCCATCTGCCAGACGCCTGTGGCGGGTTTCCTACCCGACGAGGCCACCATGTTCCGCAACTTTTTCGATCAGGTGCAGCTCGCCGACGAACTCGGTTACGGTTGTGCTTGGGTGGCTGAATCGCACCTTTCCACGGAAGTGCAGAAGAGCAATCGTCGCCCTGTGGTCCCGCACTTCCAAGGCGAGGTTGGCCTCAACGTCGACTTCTGCCAGCTATCGCATAAGGTTTTCGCCTGCACCAAGCGCATCGAGACCGGCGCGGCGGTGATGAACATCATCTGTAATGGCGGACCGATTGCCGCGGCCGAACGTATCGCTAGCTTCTGTGCCCTGCATGGTTTAGACCCCTCAGAGAAACGGCGCATCCACATCGGCTTCGCCGCCGGGCGCTTTGACTTCATGAACCGCGCCTATGGGGTGGATCATCGTGATGCCGTCGAGGAGGCTGCTTGGCCGGTCTACAAGGGACAGATGTTCCGCGAGGCTTGCCATATTTTCCTGAAGCTGCTGCGTGGCGACGTACTCGATAGCAGTCAAACGCCCGACATCGCACTGGAGCGCAGCAACTTCCGCAGCGATGAGGATTGGCAGCGGGTGCAGAATGCTTGGGTGAAGCTGCACGGGGGAGATGTTCCACAGAGAGTTCCCTTCGTCAAGCGCTGGGCTTTCGAGCAGGTCAAAATTGTGCCGCAGGAATGGCGTCGCGACTTGCTGCAACTGGTGGTGGGCTCACACGATCCAATGTTGCAGGAGGATTTGAACCGCATCCAACCGGTGCAGGTTTTCAATCTCTCGATTACCTCGGATGAGATCATTAACCAGACCCACGAACGCATGGCCAAGGCCTATCACGTCGACGGGGGCGCATGGCAACGATCCTACATGCCGCGCACGGTAATGGTCTTCCTGAATGCCGAGCAGGGACTGACTCCGGAGCAGCAATCCGCCGCCGCTCATGACGAGGCAAAGGCAGCCTTGTCGGAATATTGGCACGCATTGGAAGGCACCATCGATCCGCATAAGGTCGCCGGCGCCACCGAGAACGCCTTGGTCGGGAATACCGAAGAGATCGCCGCCCAGGTGGTTGAGCGTTTCCACCCCGACGATCGCCTAATGCTATGGTTTGATTTCTACAATCACGATAACGATCGCGTGAAACGAAATATGGAAGCCTTCTGCAGGCAAGTCATCCCGTTGGTGCAGGAGGCATCCGTATGAGCGAAGAAACAACCCCTCAAGCAGCGGGTATGACATCCTGCGACCAGAGTACTTCAGGTGAACGCCCGCGCGACGCCATGTATCCGCGCTCGCCATTGGGTGAACGTGTCGAAGGCATCCCCACCGGACGTGACGTCGAATGGGAGCCGCTGATCGACTTCCGGCGTAACGGAGTCTCCGAGACCACCATCCACGGTGCAGTCGCCTGGGCACATGGCAACGAGATCTTCCACAGCTTCGGCGGCAACGTGTTGTGTTACGGGCGTAGCATGATGAAGCCGCTGATGATGAAGGTCTTCACCGATGAGCTGGGCAAGGAACTTGATTGGGAACAGCGCGCCATCGCAGTGGCCTCGCACAATGGCGATGCCGCCCATGTCTCGGCCGCCCAGTCGATCTTAGCCGCAGAGGATTGGGGCCTGATGCAGACGCCGCTGGATGTGCCGCTGGTGCAGTTCGGCCGCCAAGTACGTCGGCCTCGTCGTTGGTTCCATACTTGCAGCGGCGAACATGCTGCCTTGTTGCGGGGTAGCCAATTAAAGGGCTGGGAAGAAGTGGGTTATCTGCTGCCGCAGCATCCTTTCTTCAAGGCTTACTTGAAACAGGCGCAACGTTACCTCGGTAATGACTGGCGTCCTTTGCGCATTGCGCGTGATGGCTGCGGCCTGCCCACCATGTCCAATACCGTCGGCGAGCTCGCCAAGATCTACGCCGGGTTGGTGCGAGACAAGAATGAAGATTGGATTTGGCCGGCGATGTTTAAGCACCCCGACCTAGTCGGTGGCTTCAACCGTTTGGATTCGACTATCCTTAAGTCTTCTGACGGCCGCGTCATGGCCAAGGAAGGCGCCGACGGCCTACTCGGCATGGCCATTGATCACCCTGATTATCCTAAGGGTCTTGGCGTGGTCATCAAGATTGCCCACGGCTGGAATTCGCAAGCCACTTGGTATCTGGCGCGCGCGGTGCTGGGTGTACTCGGTATTGAGTTGCGCAACCCCTATGCCTTGCACCGGCAGAAGGCCTTCCTGGTGCCGGGCGTGGTGCCGGAGGAATATCTCGGCGAACTGGAACAGGTCCCAACCTGGGATGAGTGGGATCCGGATACCGAACGCTACGACTTCGATTGGGAGGACTACCTGTGAAACTGTTCAACTGGATCGGCGGCCAAGCGGCAGCACCTGCTGGCGGCGATTACCTCGACAACATCAATCCGCAGACCGGCGAGAAATGCGGCGCAGTCCCGCGCAGCGACAGCGCCGACGTGGATGCTGCAGTCGCCGCCGCCAAGGCCGCCAATCGCCTGACGGCTCTGGAGCGCAGTGAGCTACTGGTGGCCGTGGCAGATGCCATCCAGGAGCGCATTACCGAGTTCGCCGAAGCCGAATCCATGGATAGCGGCAAGACCTTGGCATCTACCACCAATGGAGACATTCCGCGCGCCTTGGACAACCTGCGTTTTTATGCAGCCGCAGTGCGTGCCGACGCCACAGCATGCCATCAGATGGAGGATGGCCTGAACTACACTCTGCGACAACCGCTCGGCAATGTGGCCCTGATTACACCTTGGAATTTCCCATTCCACTTGTTCACATGGAAGGTCGCACCTGCAATCGCGATGGGCAATGCGGTGGTCGCTAAACCGTCGGAATTGACGCCGACCACCGCCAGCCTGTGTGCGCAAGTCTTCAGCGAAGTGGGTGCGCCAGATGGCTTGTTGAATGTAGTCCATGGCCTTGGCCATGAGGCCGGTCACGCCTTGGTGGTCCATCCCGACATCAAGGCGGTGAGCTTCACCGGTGGCACCGTCACCGGCAAGCATATCGCCGGACAAGCGGCCCCCTTGCTGAAGAAGCTTAGCCTGGAGTTAGGTGGTAAGAATCCTAGTCTGGTTTTCTCCGATTGCGACCTGGATGAAGCCGTCGCCGGAGTGGCCCGTGCGGCCTTCTTCAACACCGGCCAGGTTTGTCTGTGCGGTTCGCGGCTGTTAGTCGAACGTTCCATCCACGATGACTTCGTCGCGCGCCTGGTCGAGGAGGTCGCGGCGGGTGATTGGACACCGGGCGACAGCATGGGCTCATTGATCTCCTTCGAACATCGTGAGAAGGTGGCTTCCTATGTGGAACTGGCCAAGCAGGAGGGGGGCAGAATCGTTTGTGGCGGCAATCGTATCGGTCCGGACAAGGCAGCCTTCTTCGAACCGACCGTGATCACCGGCCTGCCGATTGACAGCCGCGTAGCCACCGAGGAGATTTTCGGTCCGGTCGTCAGCGTGCATCCCTTCGACGACGAGGAACAGGCCTTAGAAATGGCGAACTTCGTTGAATACGGCCTGGGCTCTTCGGTATGGACCCGCGACCTCAATCGCGCCCATCGCATGGCTGCTGGGATTGAGTCTGGCATGGTGTGGATCAACACCTGGAACAAGCGTGATTTCCGTGTGCCTTTCGGCGGCATGAAACAGAGTGGTGTCGGTCGTGAAGGCGGCCGCTACTCGATGGAATTTTTCTCTCAGGACCGCAACGTGTGCATTCAACTGTGAGCAAGCAAGAATCAAAACCCAAAGGATGTGTCGTGCGTGGTTGCCTAGCCCCGCACCCGCCGCATTTGGCCTACGCCTCAAACCCTCCACAGAACGAACCCAAGTCCTCTGGGGCCGGTGCATGGACTGAATTGTTGGATGGATATAAATCCTTGCGCAAGAGCCTCGACCAGGGCGAGTACGACGTCATTATCGTGCATACGCCACACTGGAAGACACACCGCGGTCATCACCTGTTGGGCGTGGAGCATTTTGAGGGATTGTCGGTGGATCCGATCTTCCCAAACCTGTTCCGCTTTCAGTTCGATCTGGATGTCGACGTGGAGTTGGCGGAAGCCATCCACGCCGAGGGCGAGAAGCAAGGTCTGGTCATGGGCATGATGCGAAACCCGGAGTTCCGCGTCGATTACGGCACGATTACTTCCTGCTATCTGGCGCGCCCCGATTCCAAGTTGCCAATCGTCTCCATTTCCTCAGCGCGGAGCTACTTCGACTATAGCAATGAGGTTGGTGAGCGTGAGATGTTGGCGCTCGGCGAGGCCACGCGCATCGCGGTGGAGAAAACAGGGCGGCGCGCCTTGTTGTTGGCCAGCTGCTCGTTGAGCCATCGTCATTTCACGGAGGAACCGGCCGACCCGGAAGACCCCAAGTTTGAGTACATCTACAATGCCAATCAGGCGAAGTGGGATCGCCACATCCTCGACCTAATCGAAGGCGGCCGCAACCGTCAGATCCTCGACGAGATGCCGGACTTCATTGAGCAGGCGGTGTCGGAATGTAAGGACGGCAGTCTCACTTGGTTGCTCGGCGCGATGGGCGTGCCGGAATTGCCAGGTAAGGTGCATGGTTATGGGACCGTAATCGGCACCGGCAACGCAGTGGTCGAATGGCGCTTGGACGAGCAGGCGGTGCAGGCATGAGCGATGCTGCCAAGCAAGAAGGCCAAATCCTTGGTGGTTACCTGGTGCCGAACAAGCCGCATGCGCTTCTGGCGCCGGACAAGTCCCCAGGCTGGCGCTCCCTGCGTGATTCCTACGACAAGGTGCGCGAGCAGATCGAGGCCAGCGATGCCGATTTGTTGATCCTGTTTAGTACTCGCTGGGTGAGCATCATCGGTCATCAGATCCAGGCCGACCCGGCGCCCGAGTACTGGGTAGTGGACGAAGACTTCCATGAACTCGGCACCATGCACTACAAGCTACGCATGGATGCGGAGTTCGCCGAGACCTATCGGCAATGCGCCAGCGTGCGGGGGTTGCACGCACGCACGGTGGCTTATCACGGCTTTCCGATTGACGTTGGCAGCGTCGCTGCCTTGCAGTTGTTAAATCCGGACAACCGCATCCCTGCTTGCATTGTGTCCTGCAATGTATATTCCGATCGCGCCGAGACCCTAGTGCTCGGCAAGGCCGCATTGGATGCGGTCAAAAAGAGTGGGCGTAAGGCAATTGTCGTCGGGGTCAGCGCCCTTTCGAACCGCATGTTCACCGAATTTATCGATCCCGCCGAGGACCACATCCATTCGTTGAAGGACGACGAGTGGAATCGCAAGCTCTTGGAACTTTTGGAGGCCGGGCGGCTTGAGGACGTGTCGCAACTTTCGCGCGAGTTCTCGCGGCAGGCCAACGGCGATTCCAAGCTCAAGGCAATCTGGTGGATGGCTGCGGCGATGGGGCAGGACAACGACTATCAAGGCACTGTCTTTGACTATCAGGCCGTGTGGGGCACCGGTGCTGCCCTGGTCGGCCTGGTCCCCAGTCCTGGTGCTGGGGGCGGCCTCGAATACGACGAGGATGACAGCAATTACTTCCATGGCGATCGCAATGTCATCGCCACTGCAGCGAACACCAACAAGGTCGACGATTCATCATGAGCGATCCCATCCGTACCTCGAAGGCGCCGGAACCCGTCGGTGCCTATCCACACGCACGGCGCCATGGCGACTTGCTGTTTCTTTCGGGAGTCGGCCCGCGCCAAGCAGCTGATAATTCCATTCCCGGTGGGCCAATCGTCGATGGCGACGGCGTACCACAGGACTATGACATCAAGGCGCAGACCGAGGCGGTCATCCAAAATGTAAAGTCGGTGCTCGAGGCTTGCGGAGCCAGCCTTGAGGATGTGCTCGACGTCACCGCCTTCTTGGTCGACATGGACCGTGATTTTCAAGGCTACAATGAGGTCTATGCGAAGCATTTCACCTCGATCCAGGCGGCCCGCACCACCATTGCGATTCGTGCCTTGCCAACCCCGATTGCGGTCGAGTTCAAGGTGACTGCCAAGGCGCCAGAATGAAGCTGATCGACATCTCGCCGACCATCAGCCCGCGCATCGCGGTGTGGCCGGGTGATGTGCGCTTCACGCGTGAAGTCTGCGTGGATACCGACTCCGGTGACTACATGACCTTGAGCTCCATAAACTCCACGGTTCACCTCGGCGCGCATGCCGACGCACCGAACCATTATTGTCCACAGTCTCCGGGTATTGGTGAGCGTGCGCTCGAGCGTTATTACGGTCCATGCCAAGTCGTGCGGGTCGAGCTGCCGCGCGGCGAACGAATTCGCCCAGTGCACTTGTCGGAGGCGATTACCTCGAGTCGAGTGCTGTTCCACACTGGTAGCTTCCCTGACCCGGAGAGTTGGAACAGTGACTTCAACGCGCTGAGTGCCGAAATGGTCGCCATGCTCGCAAGCCAAGGGGTGCAACTGGTCGGCATCGATACGCCGTCGATCGACCTGCAGGAGGACAAGCAGCTCGAGTCCCATCAGGCCGTCGCTGCCCATGACATGGCCATCCTCGAAGGCTTGATTTTGGAGCAAGTGCCGCCAGGCAACTACACCCTGTGTGCCTTGCCGCTGAAGATCGAGGCTGCCGATGCCTCTCCAGTGCGTGCAATCCTAATCTCCCAGTAGCTCCAGCAAGCTCCTCCTGCAGGGTCTGTGAATCAAATCACGTTCTTGCAGCGTATCTCGGCGTCGAGATAGCGGTCCAGCCCACCCATGTTGCAAGGAAACCGCAAAAATCAAGGCAAGAAAACCACGAACATTTCCGGGTTTCTTCGTATGCTAAGTTAACTGTACGCCGGTTTCGCCGGTCCCTCACATTACGAAATCATGAAGATCAGCACTCAATTTTCCCTCGCCGTAATTGGCCTCGTCGCTTTCGTTGGCCTGCCAAGCACTTCCTTCGCACAGACTGAAAAGGATGGCAAAGCCGAAGCAACCGAGCGTCAGGAAGCGGAAGTCGGCTCGATTGAAAAGACTCACGAGTCCAACACCAAACAGGCAGAAGGCAAGAAAAAGAAGAGGCCGAGCAGCAAGGCCGGCAAGGTCGTTGCCCACAACAAGGAGCTCCTGAAGGAACTTGCCCAGGAGATGAACGCTTACACCAACAACCAGGCTCGCCTAAAGCGCGGACGTGCCGTCGCTGCCAAGAAGAACGACGAGGCTTTGGCCAAAAAGATTAAGGATCTAGAGCCAAAGGTCGAGGCCAAGCACCGGGAAGAAATGGCCAAGCTCCATAAGAAGTACGGTGAGAAGGAAGTCAATGCCGCCATTGAGGTGCTCGAGAACGAGCGTAAGCGTGGTAAGTCCGGCAAAGTCAACCGCGTCGGTACCAAGAAGAAGAAGAACCAGAACCAGCGCAACAACGCTAAAAACAACAGTGGTGGTGAAGGTGGCGAGGGCGAAGGTTAATCTGGCCTCAGCCTCGATGCTCAACACAAACGTTCCTGAATCAATCTACCTCTAGTCTCAGAAAAATGAAGAACACTCTTACCCTAATCCTGGCCGGATCCCTGATGTTGGCATGCTCAGGTGATTCTAAGGATGACGCCGACACCAACACTCCCAATGTCGACGTGGTGACTGCAGAAGACGCCGATACCGCAGCCGAGAAGGCCATGGCAGATACCGAATCCGCCAACGCCGAACTGGACAAGCTTGCCAAGGAACTCGAGGACTAAGATCTCGGGTTTTTTCGCCGACGCCGCTTCGGACGTTGGTCAGGCGCTGCAGTTCCTTCAGGAGCTGCAGCGCTTTCTTCTTGTCCGGCCTCCGAGGCCACTTCGCTGTCGCCTGCCATTGGTTCATCCTCCAGTCCCAACTCGGCACGCACGTCGATCGGACCTCGATAGAGGCATTCGATTGCTGTGCCGGTGGTTTCGGCAAGATCCGGATGCGAATCCCCAACGAGTTTCTGCATATGCCGCAGGTACTGGACCGTCATGCGCGCGACACGCACGAAGTCGCCCGGCGCAGCGTTGGTGAAGCGCGCCAACTCGGGGAAGGGGCGGCCCATGGCGTATTCGTAGATCGCTGGGCTCATGGCCTCGTCGATCTGCTTAATCGAGGCCGACAAGGCACAGTCGACCTCGCGGTCTATGGCGTAGTCGATCACGCGTTTTGCATGTCGCAGGGTGCCGCGCATGGGACGCAAGGCGTTGCGCCAATACTCGTCGCGACGTCGGCCTTCGTGGATGACAGCGGCGATCAGTCCGCATAAGGCGGGCGGGTCGATGTCCTCGAAAACACCTTCATAAAGCAACTCGGTGAGTTGGATTTCGTAGCCGAACAGGTGTAGACAGGTACGGCCGCGAGCCAGGATTTCGCGCTCGCCGCGGATATAGCCCATTTCCTCGAGAAAGCGGAATCGCTTGTCGAGGATGGCACGCATGCGGCGGCGGTTGCGTTCCTCTCGCTTGCTGGAATGTTCGCGCGCCTGGAATGCCGCGAAGCTGTTTTCCCAGACTTGGGCAGCGTAGTCGCGCCCAGCCAGGCCGTGCAGGTGCACCAAGGTGGCGTAATCGAGGTTGAAGCGCGAAGTGATCGGCTCGACCCGTCCGGCTTGGATGCGATGAATCGGTGCCTCCATGACATCCTCCATCTCCAGGACCGAATAGACTAGGCCTTCGCTGTCCATGCCTAGGCGTCCGGCGCGCCCGGCCATCTGCATGTAGTCTCGGGTGCGCATGTAGTCGAAATCGACACCGTCAAACTTGGTCAGGCTGTCGAAGACCACCGCACGCGCCGGCATGTTGATGCCAAGCGCGAAGGTCTCGGTGGTGTAAAGCAGCTTGACCAGTCCGGTGGCAAACAGCCGCTCGACCATCTCCTTCTGCAGGGGCAGCATGCCGGCATGGTGGAAGCCGACGCCGCGCGCGAGCATGCCGCGCAATTCACCCATCGGCCCACCGCTATCGTCGAAACCGAACTCGGCGCGGCCGGCTTCCCATTGCTTGGTGAACTCGGCGGCCTCGGCCTTGGAGGTTAGGCGACGTTTGCGCGATACCTTGCGCGCCTTGGTCTCGCAGAGCCGACGCGAGAAGCAGAAGTACAGAATCGGTAGGCGTTCGTCCTGGATCAGTTCATCGAGCAGCGGGTTGTCATCGCGCATCTTGTAGGCGCGATTCTTCTTGTGTGCCTTGAAACGGGCACGCACCGGCTTCAATCGGCTAGGTGGGAATACCCCGGCCTTCGGGTGATAGAGGAAATGCTTCAAGGGCACCGGCCTATTGGTCTCCTCGACGACCGTCACCGGACGCTCACGCACGCGCTCCAACCAGGCGGCGAATTGACCCAGATTGTCGATGGTGGCAGACAGCGCGACGATGATCACATTCTTGGGCAGGAACATCAACGTCTCCTCCCAGACTGAACCGCGATCGGGGTCGTCCATGAAATGCACTTCGTCGAACACCACCACGCCGACGTCGCTGAGCAGCGAGGCATCCTCAACCAAGGTGTTGCGCAGAATCTCGGTGGTCATCACGAGTACCTGACCACTGGAGTTCAGCGTGATGTCGCCGGTCGACAGGCCGACGCTATGGATGTCCGGATCCGCGGTAAAGTCGCGGAACTTCTGGTTGCTCAATGCCTTGATCGGTGCGGTGTAGAGGGCACGAGTACCTTGCTTCTGCGCCAGGTGGATCGCGTATTCGGCCACCAAGGTCTTGCCGGCACCGGTGGGTGCGGCGACTAAGACGTTATGGTCAGTGTCCAGGGCGGCGGCTGCCTGACGCTGGAACGTCGACAAGGTGAAGCCTTTGAACTCCGTCGGCCCGTGAACCATCATGACCCTAGCATGGGTGGATGGTGAGGCGCGGTCAAGGTAGAACAAGCACATGCCAATTTTCACCCGCACCCCGTTGATGGCTATTGCGGTCCTTCTCAGCTGGATGGCACTGACCGCAAGTTGTGGCGAGGCCCTCGATAACCAGGATTCACGGGCGCTGGGGGAGTACCAGAACCACCAGCTGCCGGCCTACCCTGGTGGCTTTCCATCTGCGTGGGCTGCCCAGTTCCATCTGACCATGACCAACGCCCCAAAGCTGTGGATCGCCGACCCGTCCGCTACCGCCGTGGTGCGCGATCTGATGCTGCAGATGCCGTGGGTGGATCCCGAATCAGTGAAGGTCATGCCGGCCTTGCCGCAGGGCTTGCGCTTGGTCTATCGACCACACCTGCCGGTTTTGGCGGTCTCCAGGGGGGACCGTCCGATTGCCCTGCTGTCAGAGAAACGAGCCACTGTGTTACCTGACGGCATTTCCGAAGCCACCATGCGGCAGTTCATCCGCGTGCCGCTGGATGAAGGCGTGGAGCTGCCTCAACCAGGTCGCACTTTCTCCGATCCGGTAGTCCAGGAGGCCTATCGATTGTGGCCGGAGGTCGACACCATTGCCCAGAACACAGGCTTGGCGGTGGTCGCCATCCAGCGCAAGAGCACCTATCCCAAGGATTCTCCCGGCATCGCACCTGCGATGTCCTTTATTCTCGACTCCGGGGTTGAAATTAGCTGGGGCCGGGCTCGGGATACGCCGGATCCCTTCGCGATCAATGCCGACAACGAGCCGCTGACGATGGAGCAAAAGGCACTACGGCTCATTGCAGTGCTGAAACAATATCCGGCCTTGACAGGGGTGGGTAAAGTGTTGCTGGACGAGCCGGAGGCGAAGGTTTTGGACCCCCGCGGGCTTCGTCTGCCTTTGACCGGCGATATCCGCTAGAAAAGGGGTTAGAAAGCGGCTCGAATTTTGGCTGTGCGTCAGGCCAGCTAATTGGGCTTCCTACTTGCCGAGACCGCCAAGGTGGTCTAGAATGCTCGGCCATTTCGGCGGAGAACCGCCCTGGAAAGGAAGATGCGTCCAAAGACCTCTCATTTGAATTCGATGACCTATGCCCGTGAGTGGCACCTGGTCGATGCCGAGAACCAAACTCTCGGCCACATGGCAACACGGATTGCCATGATCCTTATGGGCAAACACAAGCCGACGCACTCGGATCACTTCGATTGCGGCGACAACATCGTGGTGGTCAACGCCGAGAAGGTCCGCGTCAGCGGTCGTAAGGCAGAAGAGAAGACCTACGCACGGGTCACCGGTTACCCAGGTGGCCGTCGAGAAGACTCTTACTCCGATATGATCGAGGAACACCCTCATCGCGTCATCCAGAAAGCGGTCAAGCGCATGTTGCCGAAGAACAAGTTGGGCCGTCAACTCATCAAGAAGCTCCACGTCTACGGTGGCCCGGAGCATCCACACGTCGCCCAACAGCCCAAGCCGCTCGTCTAAGTAGCGCAGCCTGATGGAAGAAAACAAAACTGAAAACGAAGCTGAACCGGTCCTCACCATGGACGGTTCTGGAGTCGCAACGGAAGCAGTCGAAGGCGAAGGCGAAGAGACCGTTGTCGAAATCGACCCGACCGGTCGTCTGGTCGAGTCCTCGAAGTCTGGTGGTTTCCACTGGGGCACTGGCCGTCGTAAAAATGCCGTCGCCCGCGTGCGTGTCCGCCCAGGCTCCGGCGAGTTCATCGTTAACGGCAAGGTGCTTAACGATTACTTCCCACGTGGTCTGGACCAGACCATGTGTAAGTCGCCACTGGTGACCTTGGAAACCGACAACAAGGTCGACGTCTTCGTCAACACCCATGGTGGCGGTAACACCGGTCAGGCTGGCGCAGTCCGCATGGGCCTCGGCCGTGCACTGTTGGCCCTGTACCCGGATGCGCACCGCACCTTAGCGGAAGCAGGCCACTTCACGCGTGACCCACGAATGGTCGAGCGCAAGAAGTACGGTCGTCATGGCGCACGTCGCGGCCATCAGTGGGGCAAGCGCTAAACCCAGCCCTTCCTCCTTACAAGACCGTCGGTTTACCCCGACGGTCTTCTTTTTTTTGCGGTTCCCGGTTTGGATGCCGGCGTCGCCGCGCTAATCTGATAGTCCGAACCCTTAGGGACGAAACATGGCAGGCCACTCTCACTGGGCAAACATTCAGCGTACCAAGTCCAAGATGGACGCCAAGCGCGGCAAGATCTTCAGCCGATGGGCGAAGCTCATCATGGCAGCGGCACGCACCGGCGGCAGCGACATGAGCATGAACCTCGCGCTGCGTTATGCGGTGGATCGTGCCAAGGCCGACAACATGCCCAAGGATTCGATCGAACGCGCCATCAAGAAGGGTGCCGGCGAGTTGGAGGGTCAGGTTCTGGAGGAGGTCGTCTACGAGGCCTATGCTTCCGGTGGCATCGCCATGATTATCGAGGCGCTGACCGACAACCGTAACCGCACTGCCTCAAATGTGCGCACCGCACTCACCAAACGTGCCGGCCAGATGGCCAACAGCGGTTCGGTGGCCTTTATGTTCAAGCGCAAGTCGACTTTCGTCTTCGGGCGCGAAGGCCTCGATGAGGAGGAGTTGATGGACGTCTCCCTGGACGCAGGAGCCGAGGACATCGATACCGATGACCCCGAGATTTTCAGCGTTGAAGGGGATTCAGAAAACTTCATGTCCTTGACCAAGGCTTTTGCCGATAAAGGATGGGTGCCGCTTGATGCTGGCTTGCGCTACGTGCCGGACAACTATGTGCCGGTCGATGCCGATGCCGTGGAGAAGCTGCAAAAGCTCGTCGACCTGCTCGAGGACGACGACGATGTCCAAGCCGTACATCACAACGCCGAGTTCCCTGAATAAGAAATGCCTGCTCGTTCCCTGACCATTCTGTCGGCTGATGCCGACGTTCACAAGGCCTGCGAGGCCGCTGCTGCTAGTGCCGCTTCGGCAGTCAGCAGTGTCACCACCATTACCAGTCTCAGTGAGCTTGCCGCTGCTGGCACCATCGAGGGCCTCGTCGTTGTGGACCCCGCCTTCATGGCGCCATTGAGCGTGCAGGAATGGGCGCTGGGCTTCTTGCGCGAGCATCGCGTACTGCTGTTCCTGCTGACCAGCGGCGATGTTGCCGACGCCGACGGCCTTGCCCGCTTTGTGGGCGCACAAGGAGCTTTGGCCATGCCCGTCAACAGCGAGGTCCTGGCAGAGCGCCTCGCCTCGCCATTCGGCGCGCCTACTGGCGTACGTCCCGATGCCTTGCCGGTTCCGGATTCTGCAGCCTTGAGTCAATCCATTGGCGAGATTCTGAAGGGCCGCGAGCCGGAAGCGCGCGAGCGTTTCCTTCAGGCTGTCGCCGACAGCGAGACTGGCTTGCACACGCCCGAGTTCTGGGAGCATCGCCTCGAGGAGGAGTTCAAGCGTTCTGGTCGCTTCCGCTTCCCACTGGGCTTGGCTTCTTTCAGCTGGGATGGGGAAATCGATGACGACGTCCTGCTGGATCTGGCAGGAATCTTGTTGCTTGACACCCGCGACGTCGACGTCGCCACCCACATCGGCGCCCGCACCTTGGTCGCTATGTTGCCCCATACTGGTCCGGAAGGCACGCGCCAATTTGCTGAGCGCGTCTGGACCGCGATGAAGGCCCGTGGCCTGCGCGACCTGCTTGGGGAGCCTTTGGATATGGAGTATTCGGTGGCGGTCGCCCCGGACTCCGGCATCGCCAACTCACGCGCCTTCCTGGCCTCGGTCTTGCCTCAGGGTAGTACGACCAGTGCTTAAGGGAATGCGGAGCGATTGCGTGAAGACATAATCGCGGCAAGCCAGTCAATCAATGCTCTGCCAACATGAAATCGGCAATCTTCCATTCCACGCCGATTTCCAAACCGATGACCCGGTCTTGTTGCACCCCGCGCAAGAGCGGGTCGCTCAATTCCACCCTCAGGTCACGACGTTCAATCTGGATTAACTCGCTGGGATGCTGGCTGAGCAGGTTGCCGCGTGGTTCAGCACTGTCCTGCTCATAGATGTCGAAGTAGTTCTGCGGCATCATGACAAGGCCGATGAGCTCCTCACCATCATGACCCCACCAGACGACTTGGCCGGGCTCGCCGCGCAACACTCGCATCGGTTCGAGCTTCCACGCCAAGCGGCTGGCTAGTCCGAGCTCCTCGCGCATCTGTGGACGCGCCAACAGGTAGAGACTCAAGTCGGCACCGTAGCGTTCCTTCAAGGGGTCACCGAAGCAACGGTACTCGGCGACGGCATCGTCCAAGGCCATCGCCGCGAAGAAACTGTGACCGCCGGCGGTGGCACTATGGAAGTCTGGGGCGAACACCCGAGCATGAACTTCGGGTGGCACCTGGCAAGCAGACAAGGGGCAGGCGAGGGCAAGGAGGAGCGGCAACCGACAGCGCATACGCGTATATTGGGAAGTCCACCATGACAGGGCAAACCATGATTCGACTATTCCTGAACTTTGCGCTGCTCGGCTGCCTAGCTTTGAGCTGCAGCGGGGCGGATTTACCCGAAGGCGAAGGCCTGGTCTTCTACGAGACCATTGCCGACGTCGGCGAGTTGTGGTCGGGAGAGGTCCGCGAGCTGGAGTTCCCCTTCCAAGTGGTCGACAGCCCCGTGCAGATCGCTTCTGCCCTGCCGACCTGCGCCTGTCTTAAGCTGCAGATGGAAGTGGAGGGGCAGACCTATGTCTATGGCAAGGAGATTGCTGTGGGCCAGAAGGGGGTGCTGAAGGTGACCTACGATTCCACCGGTTTCCATGGCCGCAAGTTCACGGATGTCTTGTTCAAGGGTGTTGGCAAGGGTTTGAAGCAGAAGATCGAGGTGCGCAGCTGGTTGCGTTCCTGGTTCGAGTTGAGTCCGAAGACGGTCGACTTCGGCCAGATCGACGGCGAAATGGAGCAGTTGAGGAAGATTACGGTACGCGGGCAGGCGCCATTCAAAATCACCGAGATTCTTAGCCAGGCGCCACCGATGGAAGTGCGTGGGGTGCCCTCAGCCACCTCCAGCAAGGAACAGGTCATCGAGATCGTGGTGCCCAAGACCACCGCCGAGGGCCGCCACGTCGGCTTCTTCAACTTCGCAACCGACCATCAGGGCTATAGCTTTCGCCTGGGGGCCGCCTACCAGGTTGCTGGTGCACTTTGGACCATGCCTGATAAACGCTTGTTGCTAGGGGAGTTAGCGGCAGGGGTGGAGCATTTCTCGGTGATCGAGGTAGGCGCTCGCAAGGGCACGCTGGAGATGCCGGAGGTGCGTGCAGAGGGCCTCCCGGGAGCCTCCCTTAAGGTGGAAAAACTCGGGTCGGAAGGTAGATATCGGGTACATTTAGGATTGCTGCCTGAATCCACGAAAATTAGTGGAGAGTTGTTGTTGTCGCTGCCCTACACGGTGGAGGACAAGAAACAGGTCGTCGAGCGACGCATCCAAGTGTTCGGCGTGGTTCGAAAACCATAAAGCGAAGATGAAATGCAATCATTTGACTCTGCTCCTGCTGGGCTTGGCGGCCACAGTGGGTGGCTGCTCCGATGACCCGAAATCCCCTGGATCGAATGGCATCGGCGAGATTGCCGAAGGGCGCTCGCGCAGCGATATGCGCATGCAGAAGTTGGAAATCAACCTTGGCACGGTTTTTCAACGGATAAGTTACGACTTGGAATTTCCTTTCGACGTGAACGGTCCTGATCCGATCACCATCGAGGAGATTGATACTTCCTGTGGTTGCACATCCGCGCGCATTCGCCCCGATTGGGCTCCTGATTTCGAAGGCGAGTTCTGGCCTTTGGAGAAGCCGATTCCGGCTGGTGCCAAGGGTGCTGTGGTCGCCATCTTCGACGGCAGTCTTTACAAGGAAGAGAAGGCATCCACAATCACGATCCACGGCAACTTCCTGTCAAATAAGGTTA
>JASMKM010000097.1 GCA_030749235.1 Planctomycetota bacterium
TAGAGCCGTGGATTGGACTTGGCGATGCCGACGGCATGGGTGATGAACAGGAGGTCCTTATCCAGATAGCGGTCGATACCTAGGCGTAGGACCTTCTCCACTTGCTTGTGGACCAGACCGGCACTGATCACTCCAAGGCGCAGCGGCGTAGCCGCAAGATCGCGCAGCAGCTGCTCGGCTTCGGGCTTAATGCGCAGTTCCTCCCACTTGGTGTTGTGGTAGGCGATTACCCCAGCGCCAACCAAAAGGTCGTGGTTGGCACCGGCGGTGCAGGAAGCCGGCATGCGTTGCAGCAAGCGGTTGTAGTGATGATCATCGTTGGAGCCGAACTCCGCGACTACCGCCGCAAGCGACTTCAGCACACGCTCCTTGTCTGCGCGCAGGCCGCGCTCAATCATGGCGTCGACCGCCGCCGAACGTGCCTTCTGCACAAAATCGGTGGTGCCAAACAACGTGTCATCGATATCAAGAAAAAGGACCTTGAGGTCGGAGGGGTCAGTCACGAGGCTGAGTGTACCGCAGCAGAGGCCGCCAGAAGACTGCGAGTGTAGGCATGCTGAGGATCGTCGAGCACTTGGGTGGTACTGCCAATTTCGAGGATCTCGCCTTGGCACATCACCGCCACCCGATGGGCGAAGCGGCGAACCGCTTCCAAGTCATGAGTGATGAACAAGTAAGCCATACCGTAGCGCTGCTGCAGCTTGGTCAGCAGCTCCAGCACTTGTTCCTGAATGCTGCTGTCAAGGGCTGAGATGGCCTCATCACAAACAATCAGCCGTGGCTGTAAGGAGATGGCGCGGGCGATGGCCACACGTTGGCATTGGCCGCCGCTAAGAGCGCCAGGAAGGCGGTCAGCGAACTCCGGTCCAAGGCCGACATCGGCCAGAAGTTCTTCTGCCCGGGCGCGTAGGGCGCCACTCTGTGCCTCTCCATGGATGGTGAGCGGCTCGGTAACGCTGCGCCAGATACGCATGCGCGGGTCGAGAGCAGCAACTGGGTCCTGAAAGACCATCGAGACATGGCGACGCAGGGGCCGCGCCTGGGCTTCTGGTAGCGCCAACCAATCAATTTTTCGGCCATCGGCCAAATGTAGGTCGACCTTGCCCTGGACCTCGGGCAGCAGGCGCAGGATGGCCCGCCCCACCGAGGTCTTGCCACTACCGGATTCACCAACCAAGGCAAGGGTCTCACCGGGCTGGATGCGGAAGTTAACCTTCTTCACCGCCTCGGTGGCAACCTTCTTGCGGCCGAGCCAGCCGCCGGCAGAGACGTAGCGGACGCTCAGGTCATGGACCTGGCAGACCGGTGCCGGTTCGGTGCCATCGCCCTGTTCCTGCGCTTGGGCACAACCACCAGCCAAGGCCGCCGCCACCAGTTCCTTGGTGTGCTCATGTTGCGGTGCCTCGAACAATTGCTGGGGCGTGCCGCTTTCGACCACCTTGCCGCGGTAGAGCACCACCGCCTGCTGGCAGAAGGCGCGCACCAACTGAAGATCATGGCTAATCCACAACATGGCCAAGCCGCGCTCCAGACGCAGGCGATCCAACAGCTTCAGGATTTGCTCCTGTACCGTGACGTCCAACGCGGTAGTGGGCTCGTCAGCGATCAACAGCTCGGGTTCCCCTGCCAAGGCTGCGGCGATCAATACGCGCTGACGTTGGCCACCACTAATCTCATGCGGATAGCGCAAGGCCATCTGCTGTGGATCGGGTAGCTCCACTTCCTGGAGCAGCTCGATCAGGCGTTTGCGACGTTGGCTGCGGTCGAGTTCGGGCTGATGAGCGCGCAAGACTTCCTCGACTTGGGCGCCGACGCGCATCACTGGGTTCAAGGCAGCGGACGGGTCCTGGAAAATATAGGCCACGCGTGCACCTCGGTACTTGCGCAGCTGACGCTCCGGCAAGCGAGCAAGGTCGGTGCCATCGAAGAGGATCTTGCCACTCGTCCGCTGAATCTGCGGCGGCATTAGGTCTAACAAGGCTAAGGCCGTCAAGCTCTTACCACTGCCGGACTCACCGACTAAACCCACCGCCTGCCCGGCTTCAATGCGGAAATCGACGTCGTCGACTAAGGTGCGCATGCTGCCGCCGGTCTCGACCTCGAGACGAAGCTGCGACACGGTGAGTAACGAGGAATCGGGCACGTGGCGATTGTACGACCACAGCAGGCGTGAAACTGCCCCCCAAGAATCGTTATCCTTTGCGGGTGATGGCAAATCCAAGTTGGTTGACCTTGCTGCTGCTGTTCGCGGCATGCTCGCCCAGCCGTGCTGAGCTGACCATCGCCAACGGCCCCGATGTGGAGGTGCTGGATCCTCAGCTGGCCAACACCACCGCCGCTGCGCGGATCTTCCAGGCACTGTTCGAAGGGCTGACCCGCCTCGACCCGCTCAGCTTAGAGGTACTGCCAGGCTTGGCGGATGAATGGCATTCCAACGAATCGGCCACCCAATGGCGCTTTCATCTGCGCGACGAGCTCAAGTGGTCGGACGGTACCCCGCTGACCCTCGAGGACGTGCAGGAATCCTGGTTTCGTTTGGCCGCTCCCGCCACCGGCGCAAGCTATGCCGATTGGATGCGTGATACCCGCATCGACCTGTTCCCGGATGACGGTTGGCTGGTGGTCTACTTCCCGCGCCCGATGCCGCTGTTCGACCGCATGTGCGCCTACCACGCCTTGGCACCAATCCCAAAGGCGCTGCGCTTGGCGGGCCCTGGCAGCTTGCCCGATCCGCTGCCCAGTAGCGGCCCCTATCGCCTAGTCGAACGACGTATCCGCGATCGCATCCGCGTGGAGGCCAATCCCTACAGTTGGCGTGCCGATTCCGTCGGCCTGCAGAGCATCGACTTCCGCACCATCGATTCGCAGTTCACGGCGCTGAACCTATTCCTCACCGACGAGGTGCTGTACACGCCCAACGTGCCGTCGCTGGCGGTGCCGAAGCTCCTCGCCAAGTTTCCGCAGATTTACCGTCCGGCACCGCAGTTCGCCACCTACTTCCTGCGCTTCAACATCAGTCAACCGCCTTTCAACAATCAGGACCTGCGCTTGGCCTTAAGCCTTGCCGTAGATCGCGAAGCGTTGGCCAAGCAAGCCGGTGGCGGGCGTCCGGCGGCGACGACCTTGGTGCCGCAGCTGGTCGAAGGATACCAGCGGGTGGACGCCCCCAGTTTCGATGCCGACAAGGCACGTGAACATCTCGAACGAGCCCGCCTGGCCATGGGCGGTGCCATCGGCCGCTTGGAGTACATCTACCCCTCTTCGGAATTGAACCGCGCGGTCGCCGAGGTGCTGCAACAGCAATGGCGCGAGGTACTCGGAGTGGAAGTCGCACTGGTCAACCTCGAGAACCAGAGTTTCCGCCCGCTGCAACGCGGGCTGGAGTATCAAGTCTCGCATTCCAGTTGGATCGGCGACTACCTCGATCCATTGACCTTCCTGGAGCTGTTCCACAGCTACAGCAGCAACAACCGCACCGGCTACTCCGACAGCAGCTACGACTCGCTACTGGATGAGGCCACCGCACGCCCCATCGCCAGCGAACGCTTCGAGCTGTTGGCGCAAGCCGAGACCATGTTGCTGGAGCAGGCGGTGGTGCTGCCGCTATTGGTCGACATCAGTCAGGAGTTGGCCAGTCCGCGCCTACACGGATTCCATCGCAACGCCGCCGGCGTGATCGATTGGGCGGCGCTGCGCGTGAGGTCGACGGAGGAAGACAAGCATGACTAAGCGTTTCGCCAAGCGCATCATTAGCCTGTTGATCAGCATCCTGCTGGTGCATGCCGTCGCCTTCTTGATGGTGCGCAGCACCCGCGGCGGCCCCTTCGATGAGGAACGCGCCTTGTCGCCGCAGGTACGTTTGGCACTCGAACAGCGTTATGGGTTGGACGACCCCTTGCCATTGCAATACCTGCGCGCCGTCGGCGGCCTATTGCGCGGCGACTTCGGCCCATCCCTGCGTTACCGCGACACCCAGGTCTCAGAGCTGCTTGCCGACGCCCTACCGATCAGCCTAGCCCTTGGTGGCGGTGCCTTGCTGCTGGCCTTATGGATAGGCATTCCCGTCGGCTTGCTCGCCGCCAGCAAACGCCATCCGTTAGGTGCCGGCGTGGCCGCCACCTGCTCCACCTTGTTGCTGGCGATTCCGAACTTCGTCATCGCCGGCGTGGTCGTGGCCTTGTTCAGCTTCGAACTCGGCTGGCTGCCGCCCGCCGGTTTCGGCCAGTTGCGCCACCTGCTGTTGCCATGGTTATGCCTGGCCCTACCGTTGGCTGCGCAGATCGCCTTGTTGGTGCGCGCCCGCACCACCGAGACCCTACAGAGCGCTGCGGTACGTAGTGCCATAGCCCAGGGTTTGGCGCCCGCGGTACTGCTGAAGCGTTACGTCTTGCGCCCTAGCTTGACCCCAGTACTGGCCTTCCTCGGTCCGGCCACCGCCGCCTTGTTGACCGGTTCGCTGGTGATCGAACAGGTCTTCGCCTTGCCTGGCCTGGGCACCTTCTTCGTGCAGGCCGCCTTGGCGCGCGACTACACCTTGGCGCTGGGCGTGACCGTGGTCTACACCGCCTTGCTCGGCAGCTGCACCCTGATCGCCGACTTGCTGATGGCCAAGCTCGACCCACGCGTGGAGGCACTGTCATGAAGCTGCAGTGGTTGACGCGTGCGGCGTGGATCTTCCTGGCCTTGTTGGCGCTGTTGTCATTGGTCGCACCGTGGTTGCCGATCGCCGATTATCGCGCCATGGATCCCGACGCACGCCTGCAGGCACCGCAATGGACCAGCGCACCGATGCTCGGCACCGATGCCCAAGGTCGTGACATGTTGGCGCGCCTACTTTGGGGTGCACGCATCTCGCTGTTCGTCGGCCTGTTCGGCACGCTGGTGGCGATGTTGGTCGGTGTGCCTTATGGAGCGCTTGCTGGTTATCGCGGTGGCCGTTGGGATCGCACCATGATGCGCCTAGCCGACGCCATGGAAAGCATCCCGATGGTGGTCTTCGTGTTATTCCTGATGTCAATCCTGCAGGAGTATCGTGCCGAACTTGCGCAGGTTGGATTCGGACGGCTGCAACTGTTTTTGGTCGCGATCGGCTTGTTGTTCTGGCTGCCGACCGCGCGCGTCGCACGGGCCGAAGCCTTGCGCATCCGTCAACTCCCCTACGTGATGGCGGCGCGCTCGGCAGGCATGCGCGGTTGGCCTCTGTTGCGCCGCCACATCCTGCCCAACATGATGCCGGCCTTGCAAGTGATGCTGTTGTTGACCTTGCCACGCGTCATCCTAATGGAAGCCTTCTTGAGCTTCCTGGGCCTCGGTGTGGAACCACCGGCGGTGTCTTGGGGCGGTTTGGCTAGCGACGGCCTTGCGGCGATGAACCCATTGGTGGGTTCCGCCTGGTTAATGCTATTGCCCAGCGGCGCCCTGGCCTTGACCTTGTTGGCGCTGCAACGAGTCGGCGCCAGCGCTAAGGATTGAATCCTGGGCGAGACTCCGGGAGCGCCCCGCAACCAGCGACGGCAAGCGAGCCGCCTAGGCTTGTGGACGTGCGACGACGTCGATCTCGACCCGCAGGTCGCGCGGCAATCGCTGCACTTCCACGCAGGAACGCGCCGGCTTATGCCCATCCATGAAGTCCGAGTAAATCTCGTTCATGGTGGCGAACTCATCCATGTCGGCCAGGTAGACAGTGGCCTTGACTACGTCCTTCAGCGTGCAGTCGGCGGCACCGAGCACGGCGATCAGGTTGGCGAAGACCTGACGCGTCTGCGCGACGATGTCGGGACCGGCGATGCTGTTGTCAGGACACATGCCCACCACGCCGCTGGTGTAGACCCAACCGTCGACCTTGATGGCTTGGCTGTAGGGGCCGATGGCCTGCGAGGAATTCTCAGTGTGGATGATCTGCATGGCTCAGGATTCGGATTCGGGGTTGAGGCGCTTCTTCAAGGCCGTGTGGATCGCTGGAGGCAGGAACTGCTGGATCTCGCCACCGCCGGCATAGACCTCCTTGATTAAGCGGCTCGAGACATAGGCGTAGAGTTCGCTCGGCATCACAAACACCGACTCGATTTCCTCGTTGAGGCGCCGGTTGGTCATTGCCATCGGATACTCGTACTCGAAGTCGGTAAAGGTGCGCACGCCGCGTAACAGAATTGAGATGCCGCGATTACGCGCCTCGTCGACCACCAGGCCATCGAAGCGCACCACTTCCACCGGCAAGTCGCGGACCTCATCGCGGATCATCTGCACGCGTTCCTCGGGCGTGAACAACGGCTCCTTGGAGCGGTTCTCAGCCACCGCCACCAGTAGGGAGCCGAACAACTTCACCCCTCGACGGATTAGGTCCAGGTGGCCCAAGGTCATGGGATCGAAGGTACCTGCATACAAGGCACGCGGGGTAGGGTCACTCATGTCGGCGATTGTAGGGTGCCGAGGCCGGCTAGGGACGTCTTCCTGCTGAGGCTATCGCGACGCCGCATCGAACCCGCTACGCGCTTGGCCCCGCTGCAACGATGTCCGTCCCCTGGTCAAGACTCCCCACCGCCGTCTGCTGTGCCGCCAGCCACCTTGTGGTCGCAGTAGCGGTGTTGTTCTTCGGCAGCCCGACACCACAATTGGCGGCGATTGCCGGGGTGGCCGCCTTGCTGTTGGCTTTATTGGCCTTGGCGCAGCGTCTGCTCATGCTTCCGACGCGCTACTTGCTGGTCCTCGCTTGTGCTTGCCTGGCCTTGCAACGCAGCCCGCAAGCGCCAGCGCTGCGTTTCGTCGAGAGCCGGCCGGTGATCCTGCAGGCTAGGTTGCTGGAGTGGCATCCCCAGGAGCAGGGAGCCTGGGCGCTGTTCGATCGATTGCAGGAAGCGGGTCATCCAACACCTAGTTTGTGCTCTATGGCCCCACCATCCCCCTTGGCGCAAGCTACCGCCCAAGCACCAGCCCTGGCGCCTGCCGAAGTCCGCCTGCTTGGAGTGGCGTCAGGTCATCAAGGGCGGCCACCGGCCGGTGCGAAGCTGCTGTTGGAAGGCCAGCTGCGGCATGACGGCCACCGTTTCCACCTTGAACGGTTCCGCTGGGAGTTACTCGAATACGGTCGCGCACCACCCATCACCATGCTGCGTAATCGGGTGCGGGAACGTCTGCAAGCATGTTTGTCGGCCGAGACCGCAGGCCTGGCCCTCGCCCTATTGCTCGGTGAGCGTCGTGACCTACCCGAGAATATGCAGGACGACTACCGACGCTTCGGTTTAATCCACTTGCTCGCCGTCTCCGGCTTGCATTTCTGGCTCTGGGACCAGTTGTTGCGTCGCCTCTTGCGTGGACCCTTGGCAATCGCGCGTTGGCCGTTGTTGCTGTTGGCGGCAGCCTTGGCCGACGGTGCGACGCCAGTGGTGCGCGCATGCAGTGTGGTGTTGTTGCGCGACGCCAGCGCGGCGATGGCGATGCCGGTGCGCGGCCTGCATCTTTGGGCTGCTGCTTGGGCGGTCGAGGTCGCAGTGCTGCAACCACGCGTCGATGGACTCGGCTTCGCCCTGTCCTACACCGCCACCGCATTCTTAATCCTTGGCGCGACACAGGTCCACGGGAGCTGGTGGCGCAAGACGCTGACGGCCTCCTGGGTCGCCTTCCTCGGCTCAATGCCGATCCTGCATGCCGCCCAAGCCACCATCGAACCCTGGACTATTTTGCTCAGCCCTTTTCTGGCCATGCTGCTGCCAATCCGCTTGTTCGCCAGCCTGTTGGCCTTGCTGCCCGGCTGCGCACTCGCCATGGACTCCTTGCTGCGTGGAGTCGCAAGCCTGGAATCCATGCTGTTCCATGCGCTTGATCGCGTACCATTGAGTCCCTGGTCGACACCGCAAATGTCCTCGTTGGGATTGGCGCTGAGTGCTGGCCTTGGCCTATGGACCTGTCGTCATTGGCAGAGGCTGAGCTGCCGGTATCGATTACTGACTCTGCTCTTAATGTGGGCTGGCTTTGCCGTCCCGATGCCCAGTCACCCCGGCATCGTCGCCCTGCCTACCGGCCATGGCCTGGCGGTAATCATCCATGGCCAGCATCGCAGCTTGAGCTTCGATCTCGGCAGTGGCGACGTGCATCCGGAACGACTATTCGAACGCAGCTTCATGCCGCAGTTGGGCCGACGCCATTGGCCTCTGCCGGAGCTATTCGTTCGATCCCATGGCGACTTTGATCATGTCAACGCCTTGCCTTATTTGCTGCAACGCGCCGACGTTGAAGAGATTCGCGTCGCGCCGGAGCAAAGGCGTACACTGTCTGGTTTCGATCCCTTCCTGATCGAGGTCATCGGTTGCCGTGGGGCACGCAATGATGTCAGCAATGACGGTGGCCATGTGCTCGAGGTCAAAACCGAGCATGGCTTCCGCATGGTGCTACTCGGCGACCAATCCGGTTATAGCCTGCGCCAACTGCGGAATCGCATCGCGCCAGGGCCGATTGACATTCTGTTGGTGCCGCATCATGGCTTGACTACCGATGGGCTGGCGGAGTTGCTAATCCATCTGCGCCCCCGCCTGGCCTGGACTTCCTCTGGCCCACGCAACTATCCACTGCCAGTGGCTCCCCTGTTGGATTACTTCGGTGTGCCCTTGGTATCGACCTTGGACCATGGGCTGGAGTGGCGAATGCAGGATCTGCGCTGAGACAAACACGGCACGAAAAGGGCGAGTCAATCTTCCGCCTGCCCGTCATCAAGGCATGACGGCGGCGGTTTATGGTGCAACCTTGTTCGGCGACAGCGCTCACCTGGTGCGGGTGGAGACGCGCATGGGGCGTGGTCTGTCGCGGGTCATCATGGTCGGCATGCCCGACACCGCCACGCGGGAAGCACGCGAGCGTCTGCCGGCAGCCATGGCGCGCCACGATTTCCGGTTTCCGAAAGGCAAGGTATTGTTCAACCTCGTGCCTGCGCAATTGCCCAAACGTGGCTTACCCTTCGACTTAGCCTTATCGGTCTCCTTGCTGATTCAAGATCGTCAACTACCCAGGCTGAAACAGTCGATCCTTTTCTTGGCCGAGTTAGACCTACAAGGTCGCCTGCGGCCACCGGCTAGGGGCACTCTTTTGGCCAGCCTAGCTGCCTTAGAGAATCAGTGCCATGTCGTGATCACAGCACCGGAAAGCGCGCAAGAAGCGGCGATTGCACCTGGAATGCAGGCTTATGGCTTGGCTGATCTGCAGGAAGTCCAACAATACCTGCAAAACTCTCAAGCCTTTACCCCAGTGGTCGCCGCAGAAGCTCCTGGCTGCCAGCCGGACCGCCAAAATCCTCCGCTACGCCTAGATGACCTGCGCGGCCAAGCAATAGCCAGAGAGGCCGCCGTGCTCGCTGTTGCCGGACTTCATTCCATGCTCCTGCAGGGGCCACCGGGCACGGGCAAATCGATGCTCGCGCGTCGCTTGCCAGGCTTGCTACCGCTCCTCGCCAAGCCGGTGGCCTTGCAACTGGCCAAGGTCGAAGCCTTGCTGGGACCGGTACCAGAAATCCCTAGCAAAGCCCCCTTCCGTGCACCGCATACCAGCGTCTCCGCGCAGGCCCTGCTCGGTGGTGGCATGCCCTTACGCCCTGGTGAGATTGCACGCGCCCATGGTGGCATTCTGTTTATGGATGAACTGCCGGAGTTCAGCCGCCCAGTGCTGGAAGGCCTGCGCCAACCCTTGGAGGAGAAAGAAGTTCGACTGCAACGCGCACGCGAATGGGCCACCTACCCGGCCGATGTCATGCTGGTCGCCACCAGCAATCCCTGTGCCTGCGGTTTCGTCACTCATCCGAAGATCCCCTGTAGGTGCACGCCGAATCGTCTGCAGAACTATCGCAACCGCATCAGCGGGCCGCTGCAGGATCGCTTCGACCTGTTCGTCGAGATGGGGCCGGTGAATGCCGAGGAACTGCAGAAGGATGCCAGCCCGCCCCATGACGAGGACATTCACAAACAATTGACACGGGCGCATGCCTTCCAGTTGGAGCAACAAGCACGCCGTGGTTTCCTCCATGCTTCGATTGCTGAAGTGGATCAACTCCGCGCCAGTGGTCTGGATGCCTCAGCAGCCACCTTGCTGCGTCAAGCAGCTACGGTGATCCCTATCAGCGGTCGCGGCATGTTGCGTTGCTTACGCGTGGCGCGCACCGCCGCAGACTTGCGCTGCAGCAAACACATCCAGGCCTGCGACATGCGCAAGGCACTTAGTCTGCGACCTCTGCCTGAAGTGCAGGAAACAGCCACAGCTCCACCCCGTTCTCCTGGGCAAGCATGGTCGCGCCGGAAGCCTGGAGACGTTGGCCGGTCTCCACCACAATCGGGCGGCTGATGACCGCCAACGGACGCTCAGGCAGGAAACTTCGCGCGGCCAACAAGGCCTCGTCGTGATCGAAAGCTGGCGTCGGCGCCGTGGACTTCATTGCCCAACGTCGCCCTTCCCAGAATCCAACACAAGCATCCAAGCGCTCCTGGCGATCGAGCAGGTCGTTGTTGTGGATCTGTGGGGAATCCACCAATAACGGGTGGGTCAATGTGGGCGCCAATTGGTTGCCCTGTGCCCCGGTCTGGCCACCACCGACCTTGGGGTGGCGCGGGTGAATCATCAACACCGCATCGACTGGTAGCTCCCGTTCCGCATCTTCTACCGACTTGGGCCAAGTGGTGAGGCGCGCTTCCTCTCGCACCATCAAGCGCCCAGCATCGACATGGTCGAGCAGGTAGGCATTGCCATCACCCCAGGCCGCATAGACCTTCACGGTCTGCCACGACATCGGCAGGCAGATCAGCAACACAGCCACCGCGGCGATCGCACCAGGAAGGCGCTTCGACCATTGACCGAGGAAGTGTCCGGCCGGGATTGCCAACAGGATGCCCGCCATGCGCGGAAACTTATATTCATTGCCCCATGGCAGGCTGGCAAAGGAGAAGGCCGCAGCGATGCCGATGGCAAGCAAGAGATGCGAGCGCTTCTGCTTGATCGCCCAAAAGCCAGGGAGGCCGAGCAGCAACAGCAACAGGAGCGGGCCGAGCAGGTTGGCCCATGGCGTACCTTCGAAGGGAAGCTGCGGACTGACTGCGTGGGGATTGCGTTCGGTTTGGGCAAACAACACCGGCAGCAGGAAGGGAAGTGCCAGCAGCAACGACAAAGCCCCCACCGGCAGCAACTGCAGGAACTTCACTTCCCCACCTTTGCATTCCAGGAACTTCTGCACCACCACCAGCAAGCCGACGAGCAGACCGACCAGTGGGTTGATGGCCGTGGTCACGCCCAGCAAGGCAGCGCATCGCCACAAGGATTTGCGACCAAGCTGCAGGTTCTCCGACAAGGTGAACAAGGCAAAAGGCAAGGCTAGGGCGAAGGAGGAAACGTTGAAGAACTTCGGCAGGAAGGACTGCAGGCGTCCATCCCAACGGAAACTGTCCAAGCGCGTGGAGTCCATCAAGGCCGCCAATGGCATGGCACCCTCCGGCAGCTCCGGCGCATCTGACATCTTCAACAGGATCCAACCGAGCCCATTGAAGCCGACCACCATCGCGGCAAAGGCGAAGCGTCGGGCGCGGTAATCGAGGCCAAAGCGTTTGCCGAGTGAATCCAGAGCCGGTCCCATCAAGGCCGCTGCGAAAATATTGAGGATCGCAAAACCCCACAAGGGGCCAACGCCGAAGCGTCCGAGAAGCACACCCAACAGCGGATAGAGCAGGTAATAGCGTAGGTCCGAGCCAGCGTGATATGGGTTCTCAGGCAACAGACCGTCGCGCAGCACCGCTTCACCGATGGCGCTGTGCAGATAACCGTGATAGGAGGTGCGCACGGCCTCACCACCGAGGGTAACCACCACCATCACAATCATCGCCAATGCGCCACCTTCGACCCATGGTGTGATGCGATCACGCATTGAAGTTTGGCTACTCAGGGCTTCCATCGTTGGCCGCTCCATGGTCGGTCCAGGTCGGTGGCGCCGTCGCTACTACCAGTGGCATAGCCCAAGGCTTCGAGTTGTTCCCGCTGATCCTCACTCAACTCCACCACCGGTGCTTCACCATCGATAGCGAGGTCGTCATACCAGGCCTTCATAGCGTCCAGCATCCGGCGCGTAACTTCGGGATGTACGGTGGCGACGTCGTGTTGTTCCAAGGGATCCTGTTGGCGATCGTAGAGGGCGACCTGTGGGTAGCGAAAGGGCACGTCCAACGGCGGCGCTTCGGGACCGAGCGGATCGCCACTGGGGTTATGCACTAAGGTCCATCGCGCATCACGGGCGACGAAGAAGCGACTGCCCCATGAGGAAAAAGAATAACCCGGCTGCGGTCGTTCTCCAAAAACCACCATCGGCAAGATGTCGGCTAAGGCTAGAGAGACTGCCTGCCTTTGCCCTTGCGGCCAGCCGCCACCAAGCACAATCAGCGGCACTTGGGTCACGCCGCGATAAAGACTCTTGGCATGCATAAAGTAGGATTGATGGTCAGCCAGTTCCTCGCCGTGATCGCTCATTACCACCACGATGGCATTGTCCAGCAAGCCACCGCGTCCGGCATCCTGATACTGGCGATCCAGGCCGCTGAGGAACTCCACCACGTAATCGTTCGCAGTCAGGATTTCCTCGTCGTACAGGCCACGTAGATGCTCGCGCGCGGCCGCGTCGAAGGCTTGCGGATCGGCGAACAGGCGCTCCAAGGTCTCCCGGTCGCCGGCCACGTCCAAAGCCTTGGAGAAGGTGCCGACGAACTCCGCCTTCGGCGTATAGGGTTGATGCGGTGCCATGTAGTGCGCCCACATCAACGACCGGCGCTGACCGCGCTTGACCGTCTTTCCGGTGTAGGCCAACAGCTTGGCCGATGCTTGGTCCTCCTGTTCATTGGTACTCAACTGGTAACTCTGAAATCCACGCCGCAGGCCGCAGCTTGGGTTCAGTACGCCATTCGAGACCACTGCATGGTTGACCCAACCCTGTTCAGCTAACTGCAAGGCGAAATTTTTGGCGCGCACCTTGCCATGGTTGGTCGTGGTGCCATGTTCCAGCGGCGCCAGTCCGGTCCAGAAGCTACCAAATGCCGGTAAGGTCAATCCTGCCGGCGCCCACACCTGCTCCAGCACCGTACCCTGCTGCGCCAACCAGCTCAGCGACCATGGCGTATCGGCGCTGCCACCGGTGGCATGTTTGGCGCCATAGAAGGGCAAGCGGTCGGCACGTAGCGTATCAATGGAGACAATCACCAGATCCAGGTCCTTGGGTGCATCGAGCAATCCATAGGCTGGCATTGTGACCGCGGCGGAGAAGACCGGCCCGCTATCGCCCAAGGCGGCACCCGTTTGGGCACTGCCATTGTGATTGCTGTCGCCCGAGCAAGCTATCAAGCCCGCCAGTGCCATCGACGCCACCACCGCTTGCCTCATGGATTCCATTGCGAGCCGGGCCACGGCGCGTTCAAGTCGACCGGTCGGCCATCATCGCCGACGGCATAACCCAGCCCCTCCAGATTGGCGATCTCCTCGGGCGTCAGCAGGCGGCTGTTGCGATTCGCCTCGGTATCCAATCCGTAGTACCAATCATGCAGGGCATCCAGCAGCCTGCGCACCTGCTCAGGATGGGCGCTGGCGACGTCCTTCAACTCGAGCGGATCAGCGTGGCGATCGAACAGGGCCACATTGGAATAGCGGAAGTTGACCTGCTTGGGAGGCTCCTTCGGCCCCTGTGGGTCACCGCTAGGGTTATGAATCAGGGTCCAGCGTTCATCGCGTGCGGCGAAATAGCCCTCCGCCCAAGTGGAGAAATGCACGCTAGCTTGCGGTTGAGTACCACGTAGCAACATCGGCATGACCTCCTGCAAGGAGATCCCCCGCGAGAGGCGCACGCCCTTCTTCCAGCCACCTCCAAGCACCATCAACGGCACCTGGGTCACACCGGCATAAAGGCTCTTGGCATGCATGAAGTAACCCTCATGAAAAGCCAGCTCCTCGCCATGGTCACTCATCACCACCACCCCCGCGTTGTCCAACAGCTCACCGCGGCCGGCTTGCTGGTACTGCGCCTCCAACCCGGTAAGAAACTCCATCATGTAGTCGTTGGCCGTGAGGATTTCCTC
>JASMKM010000098.1 GCA_030749235.1 Planctomycetota bacterium
AACTCCACCAGTGCTTCCTCTTCTGCGAAAGCCCGCTCCAGTTCCTCCTCGGCAAATTCGAGGATCATCTTGCCATTGCCCACATGCCGCGCGCGCAGGATCCGATAACCACGCTCCTTTAACGAAGCCTCGATCCTCTCGATCCGTTCCAGATCGGCCACGTCGACTGGAACGCCGGTCTTCACGCGCGAAGCTAGGCAAGGGGCAGCAGGTTTCTCTGCCACACTGAGCCCGATGTCGCGGGCATAGGCGCGCACCGCCTCCTTATCCCAGCCGGCTTCGCGTAAGGGCGCCAATACGCCACGATTTGCGGCACTCTTCGCCCCAGGACGATGATCACCGACGTCGCTGGCGTTCTCGCCATAAGCCACCTTCCACCCCTTGCGCTCGGCATAGACCTGGGCATGAGTGAACAGCTGCTCCTTGCACCAGAAGCATCGATCGCCGCGATTCGCCATGTAGTGATGGTCGTCGGCTTCGCAAGTTTGCAGCTCGACTAGGTCCACTCCTTGGGAGTCGGCGATGTCACGGGCGTCCTGCAACTCGGCAGCCGCCAGGGATGGACTGACGGCGATGGCAGCCAAGACAGCATCGGCGCCTAAAGTGCGCACGGCTGCGGCCAGCAACACGGCGGAATCCACCCCACCGGAGATGGTGACCACCAGCCCTGGCGCCCGCTGCAACTGCTGCTGCAATGCCGCGAAGTCATAGGCGGAGCTCATGACTTGCTTTCCACACCGCAAAACTGCAACTCAGGCAAGATAACTCTCCCCGGTCTCGATGTAGTGAGGTACCGAGTGCGCCATGAAGGCGACTTCCTTGTCGGTGATCTCACGGACTACGCGGGCAGGCACACCGGCGACCAGCATTCGCGCCGGCACCTCGAAATTCTCCTTCACCAGCGATCCTGCAGCGACCACGGCATGGTCGCCAATCTTCGCGCCACCCAAAACGGTAGCGCCCATACCGATTAAAACGCCATTGCCCACTTCCACGCAATGCAGGATGGCACCATGTCCGATGGTGCAGTCACTGCCGATGGTCTGGGCTGCGCCGGTATCGCAATGAATGATGCAACCATCCTGGACGTTGGTGCGTGGGCCAATCTTGATCGGTGCATCATCGCCACGGATAATCGTGCCGAACCACACGGTGACGTCTTCACCGAGTTCGACATCGCCGGTGACGATGCTGCCTTCGGCGACCATTGCGCCACCAGGTACGCGCTTCATCAAACCGCGGCGCGGCGTCGGAAAGGGAGGTTCCGTTTCGGTCATTGACTGATTATGCCATAGCAAGGAAGGCGGCATTGTGGATGCCGTGCACCAACATGCACAGGCGCAAGTCGCCGCCACGCCAATCCAACCAGGCAAGCATCACACCCAGGTAGAAGGCGACAATCCACATGCCGGGGTCATGCGCCAGGGCGAACACAACGGAAGAGCCTAAAAGGGCACCAAGCGTGCTGAATCGGCGTTTGGTCTCGGTCTGCGGCTTGCTGGCAATCATCATCCGGAACAGGTAACCACGAAAGATCGCCTCCTCCAGTACCGGCATGACCAACACAATCATTGGCACGAGCCATAGCATCTCGAAAGCTGGAAGCTGCGAAAACTGCTCGGCGAGCGGATTGCCGGCCTTACCTTCGAAGACATGCTTGAACAGGAAGCCGTTGATGCGGATTAGGCCAAACAGCCCAGGCAGCGATGCGATCCAGACCTTGATTGCCCAACTCCAACGCTTCCGAAAGACACCCGGCAGGAACCAGCCGACACGGCCACCGACAGCGCGCAGATAGGCGATGGCCGCTAGGGCTTGCGCGACCAAGTGCAAGGCCAACGGTAAGCGCCCTTCTACCGCCCAACTGACCAGCAAGGCGGAAGCCAAGGCGCCGAGCAGATGCCGCATCGGGATGTCACATCCGGCCGCGACGTCGCGACCTTGTTGGCCGAGGCTCGACAGACCGATACTCGTCACGAGTAGCAACAAGCCGCCGCTGAACAGCAGCCACACGAACTCTAGACTGAGCTCGATCAAAGGCGCCTAAGCCCCCGCCCCAATCACGCCTTTCTCCGGCGACGACGGCATCGCACACATGCGCTTATCCATACGGCCGGCCAAGAAACTATCGCGCCCGGCCTTACAGGCAAGGTTCACTGCGCGTGCCATGCGCAATGGATCCTGTGCCGCGGCCACTGCGGTGTTCATCAAAACGCCGTCAGCACCGAGTTCCATGGCGATGGCGACGTCGCTGGCTTGGCCGACTCCGGCGTCGACGATGATCGGCACGATGGCTTGTTCGATGATCAAGCGCAAATTCAACGGGTTCAGGATGCCTTGGCCACTACCGATTGGCGAGCCTGCCGGCATGACCGCGGTAGCGCCGGCCTCCTGCAGACGCTTGGCTTGCATGACGTCATCGGAGGTGTAGACCAGCACGGTGAACCCCTCCTTGACCAGAACCTCGGTGGCATGGAGCGTATCGACCGGTTCCGGCAACAGAGTCTTCTGGTCGCCGAGGACCTCCAACTTGATCAAGTTGGTATCCAGCATCTCGCGCGCAAGCCGTGCGGTACGCAACGCACTCTCGGCGTCAAAGCAACCGGCGGTGTTGGGCAGGATGGTGTAGCGATCCATGTCCAGGTAATCGAGGAATCGCTCGCCAGGCGGCTCATCCTGTGGGATACGCCGTACTGCTACGGTCACGCATTCACAGCCACTGAGGTCCAGGGCATCGCGCATCTGCGGATAGGTGGCGTATTTACCGGTGCCAAGGAAAAGGCGCGAATCGAACTGAAAAGCGCCTAGGACCAAGGGATTGTCTGCGGGGATGTGCTCGCTCATGGCTTCGGGAGTGGATTCACCCTAGCCACCGCCTACCAAGCGCACCACCTCGAGGGTATCGCCTGGCTGTATTACGGTGCTGGCGAATTTCTGTCGCCTCACGACCTCGAGATTGCGCTCCACGGCCACTCCAGGGCCAGCGGCATCAAGCTCCTTAAGGAGGTCTGTGACGGTCCAGTCCGGGCGCCACGGCTGATTTTTGCCGTTGATACGCACGGATTCGCCGGATGCGGGATGGGATTCTTCCACAGGGGGCATTTTAGCGGGAAGCTCCGCCTCGTTCGTGTGGCTGGCGCAGGGAGTGGAATTCACCCTGTTGCCATATCCAGGTTGACCAGATGCTGATAAGATATGCGGCTCTTTGGTGGTCCTCGGGCTGCCAAGGAACAAATGACCCTTGGTCTTTCGGTCTCGGAAGCCTTCGCGGGTCCGTCCCGCGATCGATTTCGGGTGTGGAGTTTCGGCTCCGCACCCGTTTTTTTCCGACTACTGATAGCTCAGCGGTCCTCTAACCCACCTGTAACGGCACTACAACCAGCACATAACCATGCGTAAAGACGATGTACTTCGGATGATCGATGCGATCCACCGCGAACGCGGCATTGAGCGGGAAATCCTGTTCTGCGCACTCGAGGAAGCTCTCAGCATGGCCGTGCGTAAGAAGGTCGGCGTGGAAGAGGGCTTCGAGGTCAAGATCGACCGTAAGGATGGCTCCATCATGCTGCAAGCACCCGATGGTTCGGTCTCCTTGCCGTCGGCGGAGGAACTCGGCCGCATCGCCGCACAGACCACCAAGCAGGTCTTCATGCAGAAGATCCGCGAGGCGGAGCGCGATCGCGTCTTCGTCGAGTTCGAGGACATGGTCGGCACCGTCGTCTCGGCCAAAGTCCACAAACTGGAAGGCCCGAACGTCATCGTTACCCTGACCGGCAAGACCGAAGCCCTGCTGCCACGGTCGGAGCGCATCCAGTCGGAGCGCCTGCACGTCGGCGATCGCATCCGCGTGTTGGTCAAGGAAGTGCGCAAGGAAGGTTCACGCGTGGTCATCATCATGTCGCGCAAGGATCCGTTGTTCGTGCAGAAGCTGTTCGAGGTCGAGATCCCTGAGATTGCTGAAGGCATCATTCGCGTGATGAAGGTCGCCCGTGATCCTGGTTATCGCTCGAAGGTTGCGGTCTACTCGATGGATGAGCGTGTCGATTGCATCGGCGCTTGCCTCGGCGTACGCGGTACCCGCATCCGCAACATCAACGATGAACTCCGCATGGAGAAGATCGATATCATCGGCTGGAGCGACTCGCTCGAGGAGCTCGTGCAGAACGCACTGAAACCGGCCAAGGACATCCCTATTGAGCACATTTTCCCCGACGAGGATAACCAGTCGGTGTTTGTATTGGTCAGTGAGGAACAGAAACCGCTCGCCATTGGCATGGGTGGGCGCAATGTACGTCTCGCTGCACAAATCGTCGGTTGGGATATTGAACTCAAGACACCTTCTGAATACGAAGCTGAGATTCTCGCCGAAGGCGGAGATCCTGGTGAACTAAATCAGCTCGAGGTGATGCCAGAGGAAGCGGCACGCGTGCCGACAGACTCCCCCGCCGAGGAACCGGCCCGCAACCAGGAGGATGCATAGGTTTTGACTAAGGTAAAAGTCTTCAAGCTTGCCAAGCAGTTCGGCTATAAGTCGGCTGAATTCGTAGACATTATGCGGAACATCGGGTTCCCAGTCAGCTCCTATCAGGCTTCCGTTGAGGAGTGGGATGTCCCGATTATCGAAGAGCGTCTACGTAAGGGCGGCCTGCTCAAGGATGGCAGTGAAGAAGGCAGCGAAAAGGCCAAGAGTGCCGACGCCAAGAAGAAAGCTGGTGGTGGCACCAGCTGGGATGCCCTAGTCAGTGCTGCAAACTCGACACCCGACGGTGCAGCCAAGCCAGAAGCCGAAGCTGCTGCCCCTGAGGTGATCGAGGAAGTCGCTACCGAGGAGGCGGAGGCGGTCGAGGAACCAGACGCAGAAGACAAGCCACCCGCTAGCGAACAGCCCACTGCCGACCTAGAAGCTGCCACCGAGCAGCAGCCTGCTGCCGAAGAGGAAGCTCCAAAGGAGCCGGTCGCCGAAGTCAATCCAGCTACGCCGGCAGCCTCGAAGGACAAGGTCACAGCCAAGAAGGCTGAGAGCCCACCGGTGCCTAAGCCGAAGCGTGCCGCCACTCGTGTCGGTCGCATCGACCTGGCCGCGCTTGGCCTGATTAAGTCACAGCAGGAACAGCGTAAGCGCGGCTCCACCTTCACCGACATGCGTGACCGCGAGAGCGCACGCCGTCGTGAGATGCGTCAGAAGCAACGCGAGCGCCTGCGTGATCGCCGCCACGGCAAGCTCAAGCCGAAAATGAGTTCGACCATCGACCGTAAGGGCGATGTGATTCTGCAGCTGCCGATTACGGTGAAGTCCTTCTCGGCTGCCACCGGTATTGGCGTTAGCCATGTGATCCGCCGCCTTATGAAGATGGGCGTCATGACCACCATCAACTCGGTCCTCGACGAGGAAACCGTAGAGCTGATCGCCGACGAGTTGGATATCCCGGTGACAATCCGCGCAGAGACCGACATTGAGCGCGAGCTGATGGAAGACATCATGGCCGCGCGCCATTCGGTGGATGAGGAGTCCATGCAGGAGCGTCCTCCAGTGATCGCCTTCATGGGCCACGTCGACCACGGCAAGACCTCATGTATCGATGCAATCCGCGAGACCCGCGTCGCCGTCAAGGAAGCCGGTGGCATCACCCAGCATGTGGGTGCCTATGTCGCCACCCTGGATAGTGGCAAGACGGTCACTATCCTGGATACTCCAGGTCACGCGGCCTTCACTTCGATGCGTCAGCGTGGCGCCCAGGCAACCGATATCGCGGTGCTGGTGGTCGCGGCCGACGACGGCGTGATGCCACAGACCGAAGAGGCCGCCGCCCACGCTAGTGAGGCCGGCACGCCAATCGTAGTCGCCATCAACAAGTGCGACTCCCCCAATGCCAACCCTGATCAGGTCCGTTCGCAGCTCGCCGGTATCGGCCTGCAGTGTGAGGATTGGGGCGGCGACATCGGCATGGTCGAGATCTCCGCGCTGAAGAAGCAAGGCATGGATGAGCTGCTCGAACGCGTGCTGCTCGAGGCTGAGGTCATGGGCCTGAAGGCTCATGCAAAGGGCGATGCTGTCGGCGTGGTCCTGGAATCCAAGCTCGAAAAGGGCAAGGGCAAGGTGGCTTCGGCGCTGATTACCGATGGCACCCTGCAGGCCAAGAACATCGTGCTTGCCGGTCATACCTACGGCAAGATTCGCCTGATGTTCGACCACATGGGCAAGCCGCTGAAGGAAGCTGGCCCTTCCACTCCGGTGGATCTGCTCGGCCTCGATGAGCTGCCGCCGGTGGGCGAGACTTTCTACGTAATCTCCGACCTCAAGTCGGCGAAGACCGTGGCCGAGAAGCGCGCGCTGCACAAGAAAGAACTCGAGATGTCGAAGGGGGCCGGCGTGACGCTGCAGAACCTGTTCGAGAAGATCGACGAGTCCAACGCGCAGCACTTCAAGCTGGTTTTGAAGGCCGACGTCCATGGATCCCTAGAAGTGATTAAGCAATCACTAAGGGAGCTGAGCACCGAGGAAGTCATCGTCGATGTCATCCACTCCGGTGTCGGTGGGATTACCGAGACCGACGTGGTCCTAGCCGATACCGCTGGCGCGGTAATCCTCGGCTTCGGCGTGGTGCCGGAAGGCAAGGCACGCAAGGAAGCCGAACGCCTGCGTGTCGAGATTCGTCGCTACGACGTGATCTACGAGCTGCTCGAGGATATGGAGAAGGCTGTTGAAGGCATGCTCGCTCCGGACACCGTCGAGGAGATTGTCGGTCATGCCGAGGTCCAAGAGGTCTACCGCTCGTCGCGCTGGGGTGTCATTGCCGGTTGTAAGGTCGTCGATGGCGTGGTCAAGCGTGCATGCAACGCCCGCCTGATTCGCGATGGTCGCATCGTCTTCGAGGGTCCATTCGCATCGCTGCGTCACTTTAAGGACGACGTGCGTGAAGTCGCCGAGGGCAACGACTGCGGCATCAAGATTGAGAACTTCGAGGACATCAAGAATGGTGACATCATCGAGGCCGTCGAGGTCCTCGAGGTGGTGCGCACCTTGGATGAAGTCAAGGAAGGCGAAGCGGAAGCCAAGGCCGAGGCCGAGGCTCAAACCGATGCTGAAGCTCGTGGCAATCGTCCTAGTAGGTCACGACGCTAGGCGCTGATTGATCGATGGCAAGCGAACGGCGTCAGCAGCAGGTCGCACGGCGGATCCAGCAGAAGATCTCGGAGTTATTGCTCCATGAGATTCGCGACCCACGTGCCTCTTTCGTGACCGTAACCAACGTCACCATCTCCCGCGATCTTGCCAAGGCCAAGGTCTATTGGTCGGTATTGGAGGAGCAACACAAGTCTAAGGTGTCGCACATGCTCGAGCATGCCAAGGGATTTCTAAGGCGAGAAGTGGCGCGCGAGATCAATATCCGCTCCGCACCCATCTTGGAGTTTCTCTACGACGAAGGGTTGGTTGCTGCCGATCGCATTGAGCAGGTGTTGCGCGAGGTGCTGCCAGCCGAACAGCGCACAATCGGCGAGCTGCCAGCCAAAGACGAGCTCAATGACTAAGCCGGAAGCGCCTAGGCGGTTACGTCGTGCCGAAGCGGTATTGCGTCAACGTAGCGGGCGGATTCTTCTGGTTTTGGAGCGCCACACCGACCTGCACAACCAGATGGCGGTGTTGCGCACCGCCGAGGCGATGGGCTTGGTTTATGTCTGGCTGGTCGATGACGCGGTCCAAGACCAACTACCGCTATTGAAAAAGTCTGTGACCAAAGGGGCACATGGTTGGCTGGAGATCCGTACTTTCGAGGACACCGCGGAGTGCATTGAGGCTTTGCGCGACGAGGGTTGGAGCATCTGGGCGACAGACTTATCGGCGGAAGCCGTGGTCGCCAGCAACGTCAACCTTGCACCACTTCCAGAAAAGGTTGCAATCGTAATGGGGCGTGAATCCGATGGCGTCAGCGAGGAGATGCTGCAGGCAGCCGATAAGCGTATCTTCCTACCGATGTACGGCTTCACGGAGTCCTTTAACCTGTCGGTGGCCACCGGCATGCTTCTGCAACGCTTGTTCGACATCTGCCCTGAGGCTCATGGCAACTTGACAGCGGATCAACGCAACACGATCCGCGCTTCGTGGTACTCCAAGCTCGGCGGCACCGGTTGGGAATCGGAATATGCACAGTGGTTAGAGAGTCCGCCGGAGCCAGCAGAGACTCTTCGTCCTGATCCGGAGTTACGCCGGCCACGCATGCCGAAAAAGCTTGCGAAAAAACTCGGCATCGACCCGAAGACACTATAGCTTTCGCCCTTTTTGCCATTACCGCATAGTCGCTGCAGGAAATAGACTCTCACAGGGCGCAAGGGAATCACTGACCAAGATGGCCGAACAACTCCTCCACTTGCCTATATTTCTCTGTATCGCCCAAACCAAGTTTTTTTGCCATACTTAAGGCAACGTGATTCGATTGACCTAATAGTTCACCATCAACTTTCAAGAGACTCTCCAACACCTCTTCAGCAAGCCTTTTTGCTTCCGACTGCCTGCCGGCCAAATCCAAGATTTTTATTTGTCCAATAGCGAAGTAAATTGTTGATGCCTGATGACCCAGACCTAATCGCCTGCGAACCTTAAGTGCTCCTTTCCCCGCAGCAATGGCTTCATCCTCGTAGCCCTCCAGATTCTCAAAAATGTAGTGTCGTGCCACATAAATATAGAACACCTCGGGATGTTCCCCAGCCGTCACGCTTCTGAAGACTTTTTCAGATTCTGCTAGCGTGTCCAATGCCACAGAGTAATCTCTAATATTCAACTCACGCCCCGTCTCCTCGCTCTGCAGCCTCACCACCATGGACTGGGCTGTCCCTAAGTTCAAAAGATTTAAGGCGGTCAACCATGTCGGTTCTTCTTGTAGCCCCTGCAAGGCAACCCGAACTTCACGAAAGATTTTGCGTGCGCGAATTGCTAAATCTAGACCCCCTCTATTCAGGTAGATTGTTCCAATACGGTTCTTAGCGAACAGCTGCGCGATTCTCTCACTTTGGGTGCTAACGAGTTCGTCGTTTGCAATTGGCTCAAGCACTTTTAATGCGTCGCTTGGATCGATGTACCGAAGGCACCAACCATATTGAATTTTCGCTGACACATCAGCCCCAAGGTCAATTGCCTCCTTTAAAACATCGGCAGCATCCTGGAATCGATCCAAAGACATCATGCCACCCGCCAAGACCTCAAGAGCCTCGATACGTTCGTTGACAGGTATGTCATCAGCCTGGTCGAGCATAACGGCCAAGCGATCAAGCTGGACAGAGACTGAGTCATCGGATTTTGGAGGGATAAGAGAATGCCTCAGGCGGAGCAGAGTTTGCGCTGAATCCCACAGAGTGCTCACCTGAACAGCTTTCTTCTTGGTATTCGACATGGCCACCGAAACTAAGGCAATGGAAACCAACAAAATGCATATCGCTCCGGCTTGCCATGAGTTGGCTTTCGTCCATCGCCAAGCTTTTTCCGGCAAGCTTGGGGGCCGCGCAACCGTCGAATGGCCAGCAAGCCATGCTCTTAAATCAGAGATGAGCTTTCCTGCACAGGAATATCGCTCCGAGGCATCCATTGCCGTGGCTTTGATGAGAATTGCTCTTAAATCACGAGGTACCCTGGCCCCATCGCCCCAAAAGAAAACTCGTTTGTTGTGTGCAATGTTATCCCTCACCTCGGCTCGGCTATCCCCCGGGAATAAAGGTACTCCCACCAAGGTCTCGTAAAGAGTTGCGCCTACAGCAAAAACGTCTGTCGCTGGCGTCAGAGCTTCGCCATGAATTTGCTCGACGGGTGCATAGAAACAGGTGCCCAAGCCCATTGCAGTCGATTCAGCAACTGCCAACTCTTTCCCCACGGAAAGGCTAAAATCAGTCAACTTCAGCTGCACGCCATCCCAAAGAAGATTGGCAGGCTTGATGTCACCGTGCACTATATTTTTCTTGTGAGCTAACGCCAGGCCTTCCAGGGGCTCCAGAAAATAGAGCACGGCCTGCCGCATCTCATCAGCACGCAGACGGCCCCTGCCAGGTGCAGATATTTGGCTGGCAAGAGTTTCCCCCTCCCCGACCAATTCCATGATGGCAGCAATCGAGTGCCCCGCTTGGACTACGTCATATAACTGCGTTATGTTCGGGTGATTAAGGGCAGCGAGAGCGCGAGACTCTTCTAATAATGTTGCCTGAGTTGGGTCCGTGATTTTTGCATTTCCGCGCAAGACTTTCACGGCCACATTTCGCCCAAGTCTTTGGTCCAAAGCAGCCCAAACACTGCCCAAACCACCACGGCCTATCTCTCTATCAAGCAAGTAGCGGCCAACCAGAGTCTCTCCGGCCGACAATTCCGAAGAGAGGAAAGCGCTTGCCGTACGCTCTAATCTGGCGATTCTACTCTGCACTTCTGGCCGAATCTCTGTGGGGCATTCCCGCAAAAACTCTTTCATAGAGGGCGCCTTTCCTTTGGACAGCAGCTCAAGATACCTCTCGAACCAATGGTCCGCGTCAAATCCGTTCTCAGTCACCTAGATCCTCCCTCAAACGACGACGAAGCCTCTCCAATCGCTTGCGCACAGCGGCCTCCGACAAGCCTAGTTTCGAAGCAATCCATGCAACAGGTCGTTTCTTGTCATAAAACCACTCCAGCAACTCCTGTTCCTCTATCGGCAATCGATTCAACGCGTGCATAAGCGTTGCCATGCCCTCCGGTTCTTGACTGCGCCCAGAAAACTCTTCTATCACCCAAGGTCCGCGCAAAGCTACAGCGACTAACTTATTGATTTTCCTCATTGCCCGCTGGCGAAGCATGCGGATAAAGGCCCTTTCTCCTTGAAAGTCAGAGGATTGCCCAGCTTCCATCATGGATGCGTAAATGGAGTCTTCGATGTCCACTGTTTCCTCGATCTTTTTCGGGCCCTCCTTTCCTGTCACCATTCCTTTAAAAAGGTCTTTGTTAAAAAAGTACTCGATAAACTCATTGCGAATCGCCGCTGAATTGCGAGATTGATTCCATGCAAAACACAAGACCACATCGTTAACTTTCACAAGGGAATTGCCCCCCATAATTCCGACAGGATCTGTATCCTCCATAGCACGCACAGTGGCTGGCCCTAGATTTGCCTGTGCCCAAGCAACGCAGTCCCCAAAGGAGGGATAGGTGGAATCATCTGAGAGTTTTGCCTTCATAGTAATAGCTCTGCCTTATTCTCAAGAAATCAAGGCGGCCCTCTCACCAGAGTGACCTGCTAATCGGTGTGTGCCTCTGAAGCCTATACTCATCGCCGGAGAAGACTCCTTTGGACTACATTAGTATAAAGAAGGCATTCGTTTCTTGCACTTCCATCAAGGCAGTCCTCAATGGTCGAGCCAATGACTCCGCTAGCCGAGAGCGGTTCCGTCGGACTTCAAGGGATGATCAGGTGGGAAGACTTTGAACTTCGGTAGTCCGTCGTCCCAATCAAAAAGCCGGTTTTCATAGTTGAGATGCAGTTGGGGCTTCCAAGCGTCCGGAATGCGATCCGCGCCGTGATCGGCGCCAGCGTCTCCCCGCCCTAAATCAAGGGAGACTGGGAAAACTGCCCGAAAGCCCATTCCCTCTTGATACTGCATGACTGGTCCGTGGCACACCTTGCAGGTCACAAGGTTGAATTTGCTCAACGCACGAGTGTGGAGGAGCTCCTCTCCTTTTGTGACCTCAACAGAATCCTCGCCCTTCAGTGCAATCAAGTGCACTGGAGATGCGCCTTTGGAGCGCGTGCAGTTGGGGCAATGGCAAAGTCCGTTCACGATGACTTCACCAAAGACCTGGTACTGAACCGATCCGCAGTGACAGGCACCATTTGCTTTTAACTCTTTCATTTTTTTCTCCCAACAGAGTGGAGTTGTGTTGCCCGCATACTCAGGCACTGCAAGGCCTTTACTCTTTGCGCGCTGCCGGCGCAAAGGGCGCAGCTGGATCCCTAAGCATTGCTGGGTCAAGCAAGGTATCGCCGGCTTCGCAGCGCTTGAGAATGCCATCTACAAATACCGCCTCGCCAACTTCGCAACTTTCGGCCATGGCAATGAGCTTGCCGAAACTGCACCGGACTCCACCTTCTAGGTGCACCCAAGCAGATTTGGGGTCGCCGAGGTCGACCTTCGTCACCGTGCCCTTCACGGTAATTTTTTTTCCAAGGAAGGCTTTCCCCTGGGAAGCTAGATCCGCTTGCAGGAACTGTGCTGCCGGCTGGCCATAATCCATTTTGGCGCCTGTGCTACAACACCATCCGGCAAACAAAAATGCCATCAGCGCCAGTAAGAAAGTGGGCTTCATGGGTTCCTATTTCGCTTGGTAGCCCTGTTCAGCGAGCCTATGGGCCCACAGAGTTTGCACTCTGTGGGCCAACGTCTCGACTGAAACAGGGCATAAAACAACCAACCGCAAGCGCGGTCAGTCAGACACGGTGAAGGGCCCCGCAGCCTCCATGACCATCAAGAGAGTTCCGTCTTCTTGAATCTCCAACAAGTTGCCCCACTGTCCAAAAGCAATGAGGGATCTGTTCTCGTCGTATTCTCGCCATACGCCATTCGCGGCCACGAGCGAATCGGAAATCTTGGTATGGTTCAGCATCTTTGCGCGAAGGTGCCTACCGCCAAAATCTTCCTGCTCAAAGAATGCCGCAGCAGCAGCCTCGATTGCAGCGCGACCTCGATTGGTTTGCGGCATGCTGGCAACAAGTTGAATGCCATTCTCAGTAAAGGTACCGGCAAGCATTCCCGCGTCCTTTCCTTTTAAGCCAGCTGTGTAGCTGTCAATAACGGCTTGCATGGCATCCGCGTATTCTGCGTCATCTGCTCCGTGCATGCTTTGAAGGTCGTCTGTGGCGTAGCTCGCCAGAGCCGCAGATGGCTGGCCGTCGACATGAGCAGACTCCATTAGGATGACCAGCCCTTCTTCCGTGTTGCGATACACGGTTCCCCACTTGCCCTCCATGATGGAAGCCCCATCAGCTCCACTCAGTGCAAAGGTGCCATCGGCAAGAACGATGTCTCCATCGAGTTCCTGTACGTTGCCGATCTCGGACTTTATCTTGACCTCATCCGAAGTTCTGTAGGTTTCCATTCCCTGTTGGAAAGATGCCTGGATTGCATCTCGTCCTAACAGAGGGCCTTTTTGAGTGCTCACAATGCGAACAGCATCGGGCGCGAACATGCCAGCAAGTGCTTCAGCATCTCCAGCGTTCCAGTGCTCAAGGAACTGATCGCTCATCGCCTGGACTGCTTCGTTCAAAGCAGAGTCCTTCGCCACAAGAAGAGGCTCAGTCTCGGAGGAACAAGCTGGAAGCATCGCCAACAAGGCTAGCAGGGCAGAGTGAATCCATTTCGGGGAGTGTGTCATTCGAGAATCTTAGCCTCTCGCCGTTTTTTATCAAAATGCACAGCGGGAGGCCTCACACTAGGTTTACAGGCCTTACTGTGAGCCCCAAGGCTCGTCCCAGTTGTTCCAGTTGGTTCCGGCAGGTTTTCCGCCAGATTCGCTGGATGCCGCATCGATATAGATCGTCGCGCGTGACGACTGCTTCTGGTTTGGCGTCTCTACAACCAGCTTGGGCTTCACAGCATTGGGGAGATAGTTGATCCCAGGACGGTTTTCTCGCTTAATCGGAGTGAACTTGCGCAGCCACCCTGGGTTACCCTTCACGTGAACGGTGTAGTTCGTGAAGAGGAACGGGATGCCCTCCTCTTCCCACCAAAACAATGGATAGGCGAGGACTTCGCAATTCGCCTTGGTTACGGCGTCATAAACAGCCGCGGCTTTAAGCTCTCTTAGCCGCTTTGCGTCAAGCGGTGGCGCTGTGCCCAAGAAGGTCGCTTCACCGACCGTGCCTGGACTGTACTTATCGTCGCCAATGTTCCAAAAGAGGAAGCTACCACCTTGGCTGCTACCCACCACACGTGTGTTATCGATTTCCACTTCTACAGCCCAGTCATGGGCCGGCACAGCTACTCCCATGGGATTTCCAGTGGTCATAACCTCATGCTGGCGAGTTGCGCAGCTGGGGACGAAAGCGAGGGCGAGGAGAAAAAGGGGCAGTAATTTCATGATGTTCTTTATCCTAGGCCCGCGAAACAGATTGCTATGCCGAAGACTAAGAATTTACTCTCCGACAACTCATAACTTTCTGTCACAAATCAGTGACATCGCAAGACATGGGGTTGAGTCCGGAAGAATCGATCCTGACACGGCAGCGACATGCCACCAAAAAAATAGCCCTGCTCTACGGAAAGCAGAGCAGAGCAGCTTTATTGAATACCTCCAATTTTTTGCTGACCCCACCGAAAGGAGTGCGTGGGTCAAGGGACTTCGGTACGGCGACGCTCAAGAACCCTCGAGGCAAGCGCTCGCTGGTCCGCATCCTCAATCCCGAAATAAGAGTAGCGAGTCTTTTGAGAGGTTTTGTTACGGACCAGTTTTTATTACTTGCACAATTTCGGAATTAATTGTCACACGCAGTGGATGTGCCGAGCCCACAAAAATTACCAAAACAAACCGCCCTGCTCTGCAGTAAACAGAGCAGGGCGGATCGTTCGGTAACTCCGTGCTTTAGTTCGCACCCACTGGGAGCGCGATGGGGTTGGAGGCCCTTGCCGGTAGGATCGGGCTGAATGGGATTTCCACTGCCTGCCAATAGACGGTAAGACCCGGCGGGAGCGTTGGCAGATTGGGGCCACTCCAGGCGGCCCGCCCAGCGGCGTCGGCGAATGCAGTTCGCAGTGCCGTGATTGGCATGCTGAGATCCAGGGTCACTCCAAGAGTCGTGGCCGTGGGGCCTTGCCCGAATCGCGAGTAAAGCGGGACCAAAAGGACGCGCGGCGTCGCGTTGAAGACTTCAAACCGCAAGGTCATGCCGGATTCAAACTGACTCACGTAGAAGGCGAGTGCCTCGTCCGCAGCCAGATTTGGATCGGTTTCCCAGGTGTCCACCGCACCATCACGGCTTTGGTCTTCGACGCCATCCTCGACTCCACCGCCGTCGGTGTCGGTAGCCAAGGGGTCGGTGGTGGTGAGCGGGTCGGCGTCGGGGATGAAGGTGGCGCCGTTGGTGTCGAGCGTGCCGGCGGTGAGTCCGAGTTCAAGGCCGTCCGGTAGGCCGTCGGTGTCAGTGTCGGCCAGGGCGGCGTCGGTCTCGCCGGAGCTCATGGCTCCG
>JASMKM010000099.1 GCA_030749235.1 Planctomycetota bacterium
GGTCACGGCCATCAGCTGGGGCAAGTTAGACCAGCTGGGAGCAAGACAAGCTAAAGCCTTAGTGGTAGAAACGCCAAGCCGGAGGATTGTCCTTCGGCAGGCTGGTTCCCTTCAAGGCCGCACGGATGTACTCCACTGGAATCGAATTCTCGCGCAGGATGGCATCGTGGAAATCACGCTCGCTCCAACTGGCCCCTTCGACTAGGTCACGATGCAGCGAAAGGACCTGCAGGCCGCCAAGCATGTAGGCCGCTTGATACAGCGGACCATACCCACCTTGGATTGACCGACGTACCTCGGCAGTGGCATTACGGCGTTCATGGCCAACATTCTCGACCAAGAAGTCCACGCATTCCTCCGGAGTCCAATTGCCCAAGTGGAAGTTCAGCGAGAACATGATGCGTGCGCAGCGGTGCGTGCGCCAGAACAGCATGCCAATCTTGTCGTCGGGCGTGGCCGGGAAGTCCAGATCCCACAAGCGCATCTCCCAATAAAGCGCCCATCCCTCGACTAGGAAAGGCGTGTAGAAGGCTTGGCGATGTGGCGCCCAACGATCCGCCATAAAGCCTTGCATGTGATGCCCCGGAATCAACTCATGCTGCACAGTGGCGCGTGAGTAGTGATAGTTGTTGCCACGCATGGTCATCATCTTGGCTTCGTGCGACATCGTATCGGTGGGGTAGGAGATCGAGATGACCTCGCCGCCGGTGAAGTAGGGCGAGAACTTCTGACGCTCCGGTGTCATCATTTGCATGCGCCAGCTCTCCTTGGCCAACTCTGGGATGGTCATCAAATTGCGCGCCTCAAGGAATTCGATGGCCTCCTCGGCAAGGAAGTGAATCATCGCAGGTTGGCTACCAGGGGATGGGTGGACCTTCTTCACCACCTCTTGCGCCTCACGCCAATCACCATTGAGGCCCATCTCATCGGCGGCCTTCCTGCGTTCCTCCATGCACCACTCGAACTCGCTCTGGGCAATCTCTAGCAGCTCTTCCGGCGTATAGGCGATGCGCTCGAACGCCAACTCGGCTAACAAGGCCTCGCGACCTATGGGATTGCCAATCAGGCGATCCTGATCGTTAGGGTCGATGCCCCCCAAGTCCTTGGTGAGGTACTTCGCATAGGATTCCAAAGCCTTGTTCAGATCCCTCCATGGGGCGGCGCACCACCATGTGAAGACCGGGTCGTAACCGTCGCGATAGGTCGCCCAACTTTGCAGCGAACGACGCAAGCTGTTCACTTGGCGACTGACGCGCTGCGCCTCCGGTGCACTCAACTCCGGCTTCTCCTGTTCGAATCCGCTGCGGGTCTCCTTGATCGCTTCCATGGCAGCGGTCAACACCTCGGCCATCTCGCGCGGGTCTACTTCCTCGCGACGTGACTTCGCCTCTAGGATTGCAACCAGCGGTGGCACGAAGGGCACCAAATGGGCGGATTCCTGATCACGCCGATGTTGAATCCTGGAGGACTCCAGGTCATGCTCGATCATGTTACGTAGCAGATGCCAATCGATCTGCGAGCGTGCATCGAGTGCGGCGTAGTCGATATTCTCGAGCTCGTCGAGCCAATCCTGCTGCAGGCGTTGCATTCGCTGCAGCCCGACTTCGGAGAAGGGGAAGGACCATAGCCGACCGAGCGAACCACGATCGGCTTGGTATTGGGCGATCAGTTCCTGAGTCGTGGCCGGAGCCAACTGTGTTCCGGGGGATTGTGCGAAGGCGCTGGCGATTGCCAGGGCTGGTCGGGCCGCTAGGGCGGAGGTCGCACCTAGACATAGGGCGGTCGGAATCAGAAGCAGCAGGAGGGAGGCACGCATTTCAAGAGCCTAGCAGCCTCCGCCGCGGGCATACTGTGAGCATGTCCATTCGTGCCGCCATGCTAATCCTGTGCTTACTGGTCAGTTGCGCAAGTTCGCCTTCGACAGATTTCTCCGATCCATCGGATGCAGCGGATTCATCACTTGCACCATTCGAGTCCGACGTCCTCGAGTCAGGTGACTTCTGCTCACGAGCCTACTTGCAGGTCCTGGGCGTGGCACAAGATGCCGGTTACCCGCATTCAGGATGTTATGAAGACCATTGTCAACGCGCTTGGCAGGATCACAAGCTGAAGCGATATGTTTCCTGCTTGGCACTTGTGGATGGTGTTGCCAAACGGAAGTTCCTGTTCGACGCCACGCCGGACCTGCCTGCGCAGTTACAAGCCTTGCAAGCCAATGCCCCGGACGAACAGGTGGCCTTGGAAGGTGTGTTCCTGACTCACGGCCATATGGGGCACTACACCGGACTGATGCATTTTGGACGTGAAGCCCAAGGCGCCGATGGCATCACCGTCTTCGCCATGCCACGCATGTTCGAATACCTAGTGAACAACGGTCCATGGAGTCAGTTGGTATCGCTCGGCAACATCCGGCTCGTTGGCCTTGCGCCAGGCCGCGTGCAGCAAGTGACCGAAGACCTGCAGGTTACGCCGCTGCAGGTTCCTCATCGCGACGAGTTCACTGAGACCGTTGGCTTCCTCATCGAAGGGCCGCACAAGACTGCGCTCTTCCTGCCCGATATCGACAAGTGGCATCGTTGGCAGACCGATATCCGTACGTTAATCGCAGAAGTGGATTACGCTTTTTTGGATGCCACTTTTTTTGCTGCCGATGAATTGCCAGGTCGCGACATGAGCGAGATTCCACATCCTTATGTGGAGGAGAGCTTTGCCTTGTTCGCTGACCTGCATCCGGAGCAGAAGGCCAAGGTCCATTTCATCCATTTCAATCACACCAACCCCTTATTAATCGATGGAAGTGAGGCGCAGCGGGAAGTGGAGGCACGTGGTTTTCGTATCGCCAAGCAGGGGATGATCCTGCCGATGTGAGGACCGAATCACGCCTGCTTGGGCATGACGGTGCAGTAGGATGGCGCGATGTTCCCGCTCAGTCTGCTCCTCGTCATCATCCCCTTTCCGCAGGCGGTCGTGGAGGTTCCTGCAGCCACTACCTTGCGCACGCGTACTGCTGTCGGGCCGCAGCAGGAAAGTCCTGAGCGTACCTGGGTTGGTCCGCAATTCTGGGCCAACCGTCTGCAGGACTGGCGTCTCGCCGATGGTCGTATCGAATGCGTCGAGCAGGCGGCGAACTATCCTTTGCGTACCTTGATGATGCTAGATAGGAGTGTCGTCGCCGGCCAAGGCGACCTGAGCCTAGAAGTCATCACTGGTGCGATCGATGAGGTTCAAGGGGACCAGACGCCGCGCGGCTTCCACGGTTTTCTAATCGGTGCCGGCGGCGATCATGTGGACTATCGCATTTCCGCGCAGGTGCATCACCGTCCGGCAGCCGATGGCGGCCTGTTGGCGACGGTCGATAGCCATGGCCAAGTCGCCTTCTACGACAACAGCAAGCGACTCGGTGCAGGCGGGCGTTGGTCGATCGGCGGCGCCTTGAAGGACGGTGAGTTGCAAGGCATCACTCCCGATGCGATGACCATGAACACCGGCTTGATCCAGGACAACCTTACTTGCCTCTTGGTGCTCGAAATCCAATCGCAGGCGGATGGCTACACCCTGGAACTCAAGGCTTATGACGCCCAGGACCAGCAACGCGAAAGGCCAATCTCGAGTGCAGTCCTGCGCAGGCGCACGGCCGACAACATTGACGGTCTAATCGGTCTCGTCTCTCATCTTGGCCCTGCCGACGGCAGCGCTGGTCACTGGTTCCAGCATATGCACAGCACGGGCGACCTCATCCAGCACTTGCCAGCACGTAGCCACGGCCCGGTGCATGGTGTGCAATACACCACCAGTCATGACATCCTGAAGCTCACCGCGCAGCTGCCGCCAATGGCACCAAGCGATGGTGTCCACGGTGTCCTGCAAATCCGTCCGAGCGGAACCGATGAGGAGTGGCGCGAAGTAGCCACCACCATCTTGCGGCGCGACTCCTGGACCTTACCCTTCCGGGTGGAGGAGTGGAACGCTCAGGTTGCCACCGATTTCCGTGTGAACTACAAATGGCAAGACCTGCATGGCCAAAACCAAGACAGTAGCTATGAGGGTGTCATCGCCGCGGAGCCCGAGGCCAACGAGGAGATGGTGGTGGCTTCGCTGAATTGTGCCAAGCACTACGTCGGTAACCTTGCATGGAACCACGACAGCATCTGGTTTCCGCATGCCGAGGTGGCGGAGCGCGTGGCGTTGCACGATCCGCATTTGCTCTACTTTGCCGGCGACCAACTCTATGAGGGAGACATCGATCCGGTGGATGCGCGAAACGTCGGCAAGCTTACCCTCGATTATCTCTACAAGTGGTATCGCTGGCAGTGGTCCTTCGGCGAGCTCACGCGCAAGCTGCCCACCGTCACCATCCCGGATGATCACGATGTCTATCAAGGCAACCTGTGGGGGGCGGGTGGTCGCAAGGCCGTCGCAGACAAGAAACGAGGTCTGACTGCCCAGGATTCCGGTGGCTATCGTTACGACGCATCCTTTGTGAACATCGTGCATGCCACCCAGACTTCGCATTTGCCCGACCCCTTCGACCCTACCCCTTGCGATCAGGGCATCTCGGTCTATTTCACCGAGCTTGATTACGGCGGCATCTCTTTCGCCATCGTCGGCGATCGTCAGTTCAAGGATTCGGCCAGCGACGTGGTGCCGGAGGGCAAGGTTAAGAACGGTTGGTTTCAAAACCCCGACTTCGACCCACGCGATGCCGACGTCGATGGTGCGCGCTTGCTCGGTGAAGGCCAACAGCAATTCCTCAGCCATTGGGCGCGTGATTGGGACAATCAAGCGTGGATGAAAGTGCTTTTGTCGCAGACACCTTTCGTGAACGTGGCGACCATCCCCGAGAAGGCCGAAGGTGGTGGGGTGTTACCGTCGCTGCCAATCCCAGAGCCTGGCATCTATCCCGAGGGCTACAAGTTTGCGGCCGACACCGACTCCGGTGGATGGCCGCAGACACCACGCAATCGAGTCGTGCGCACCTTACGTTCCTGCTTCGCCGTCCACCTCACCGGCGACCAGCACCTTGGTAGCCTGGTCGAGTATGGTGCGGATGAATTTCGCGATGGTGGCTTCGTCTTCACTTCGCCAGCCATCGCCAACACTTGGCCGCGCCGCTGGTGGCCACCCTTCCATGGTGGCAATCCCGAACCTGGCGCGCCGCATTACACCGGCGATTTCCGTGACGGCTTTGGCAATGCCATGACCGTATGGGCCGTCTCCAATCCGGTCCAGGCTGGCTTCAAGCCGACCGCCCTCTATGACCGCACGCCGGGTTACGGCATCATTCGCTTCCAGCCCGCCAGCCAGAGCATCGTCTTTGAATGTTGGCCACGCTGGGAGGATCCGCTCGACCCGAAGGCGCAGCAATACGGGGGCTGGCCGCGCACCATCTCGCGGCTCGACAACGGCCCGGCCAAGGTGCACGATTGGCTGCAGGTTCCTGAGACTGGCATCGAAAATGGCGTGGCCAGTGTTTTTCTCCTACAGGCTGACGGCCAGGAATTCTGCTTCAGCTTGCCCTGTGATGCTTCTGGCGTGCGCCTACCGATTTATCGCGCTGGAGATTACGCCGTACGCGTTGAGGGAGAGCAAGAGCAACTCAAGTGGTACTGGTTTGAGGGCCGGTAATGCACAGGGGTCTTGGATCTGCGGTGAACATTTCAACCCAACCCGCAGCGCGTGTGCAAGCTCTGAATACCCAGGTGCTTGTGGCTGGCATGAACGATTCTGTATTCACCTGAGTGGAACCCGTTGGGGTGGTATATTAAATATGGCGCTTCCCCGCACCATTTCTCCATGACTTCCATCCTTCTCACTACCTCGACGCGCCGTTGGAGCTTCGGCGCTTTTGTCCTGCTCACTCTGGCCACAGCATGCTCCGTGCAACCCGAGTACAGCGAACCGTCGCTGACTGGGGCCATGCCGCGCCCGGCCGAATCGGAGGAGAGTGAAGAGAACCAGCACGCCCGTGAAGAGTGGATTGAAGGCATGCATCGCACCGCGCCGGGCGTGGATTGGCGAGCCATCGAGGAATCCAATCTGCGCGCTGCGCAAAGCGAGCGGGAAGCCGCCTTGATGAGTGGTGCATCTACCACTGGCAGCTGGAACGAGGTTGGCAGCACCAACTTGGCAGGCAGTACCTTCGTGACCGTGCCTTCTACCGACGGCAACGAACTTTACATTGGCTCCGCCTTGGGTGGCGTATTCCGCGGCCCAGCGGATGGCAGTGATTGGCAAGCGATCGGTGACGGAGTCTACGGCGGCGCCCATGTGTTGCTCGCCATCCCACCTTCGGGTGGCGGCCAGGACATTATCTTGCGTGGCAGCTCCGGCTTCCTTTGGCGAAGCACCGATGGCGGCTTGACTTGGCAGAATCCCACCGGCATCACCGGCTTCTCGACCGTGCGCCGTTTGATCAAGATCAACGATGCCCAGCAGACAGTCTTCGCTTTGGTCTGGAAGTCGAACTCCTGGCAGTTGTTCCGCTCCACCGACCGTGCCGCTTCCTTCAGCCATATCCAGACCCTCAACGGTCAAGCCGACATCTGGTCCTCACGCACTGCGGTGGGCGACCTCTTCCTGTTCGAGAACAATCGCCTGTTGCGTTCGTCCAACCTGGGTACGACTTTCTCGAGCTTCGGCAACAGCCTTGGCGTGACACCATCGGACGTACGTTTCGGTGGTCATGAATCGGCCGGGACCAGCACCTTCAGCGTGGCCGCTAGGGTTAGCGGGACTTGGCAGCTGTATCGCACGACCAACTCCGGCAATAGTTGGAGCAACCCAAACGACATGCCCGAGATGTGGAGCGCCTTCTGCACGTCGGCAACCGATGCCAACTTGTTGGTCTACGGTGGCGTGGAGTTGTGGGTCTCGGACAACGGCGGCACCAGCTTCTCGGCCTTCAACTGGTGGTGGGAGCATCCCGGAAACCGTCAGCATCGTCTGCACGCCGACATGATGGGGGTTAGCGTGATCGAGGACAACTCGCTGCCGAGTGGCGAACGTTGGTTCATCAATTGCCATGGTGGTACCTATGAATCCACCGACCAGCTCAGCACCGTGAATTGGTTGACCGGCGAAGGGCTGGGCGTGAGCCAGTACTACAGCACCCACACCAGCCGCCGCGACCCCAAGTACATCCATGCTGGTTCCCAGGACCAGGGCTATCAATCCGGCGCGCTCGGCACTCCAGGCACCAACGGTCCATGGGCGGAGTTCATCGAGGACATTACTGGTGACTATGGTCACCTTTCTTCCAGCGACGGCAGCCATGACCTGGTCTATTCTGATTACCCCGGCTTCGTGCTAGTGGTGGCCGGTGAACCGAACCACACGCTGTACACGGTCGATTTCCCCAGCGGCTTCGGCGGGCAGTGGTTGCCCTTCATGGTGGCCGATCCTGAGAACAAGAACGCCTTCTACTTGTGCGGGACGCGCTTGTGGCGTTATCAGCGTGTGGGCACCAGCGGTACCTGGAACTACAGCCAGGTCGGCAATACCAGCTTTAGCCAGCCGCTGACAGCCATCGCCTTCTCACCGCTCGATCCGAACTACGCTTGGTGCACCACCAGCAACGGCAAGATCTACTACAGCACTGACAAGGGCGTGAACTGGACTCAGTCCAATAGCAACGGGCCTGGCGCACATTACTTCTACGGCACCACCATCATCGCTTCATCCACCAACATCAACGAGGTCTGGGTGGCCGGTTCCGGTTACAGCAACCCGCCGGTGATGTACTCCGGGAATGGCGGCACGTCCTTCTACGACAAGAGTGCCGGCTTGCCGAGCACCCTCATCTACGGCATGTGCGAGGCACCGGACCAAAGCGGTTACATGTACGCAGCTGGACAAAGCGGTGCTTACGAATACGATCCCAGCACGCAGACCTGGGCGAGCATCCTTGGTGCTGAAGCGCCGCTGACCACCTATTGGTCGGTCGAGGCTGTGCCGTCGCAGAACATCATCCGCTTCGGGACCTATGGTCGCGGCATCTGGGATTACTACTCCGACTCGGCCGGTTTCTTCCCTTACGGTGAGTTGCGCGACGAGCCGACCCACTTGCCAATCGATCCTGATGCCCGCCCCATGATCGGCACATCGGTGACCTTCTCGATTTCCGGTCTGCAATCCTACGCCAACGGTTTCCTTTCGGTGTCGACAGCTTCGGATGATTCCATCATGTTCGGCGGCAGCCTTCTGGTGGACCTCAGTCAGGAAGTGGTGCGTGTGCCCTTCAGCGCCAACATCTGGGGCAATGCGACGGTGAGTCTGAGCATCCCTAACAATCCGACCCTGGTCGGCAGCGAGTACTTCCTGCAGCTTGCCGCTCGCGATACGCGCCAGCCATTGGGGTGGGCGATGAGTCACGGCTTGCGCGCGGTAGTAGGTCAGTAAGGCTACTTCGGTAGCCCGCTGTGGTCACGGCCAAGCGGCGCGACTCCCCATCGAAGCCGCACCGCACTCAAGACCCCTTAGTCAGCCGACGCTTCTTCTTGCGGCGTCGCATGCCATGCGGCAGCCACCACAGGTAGACGCCGGAAATCCACAGGAATAACACCACGAGGCCGCTCGGCAGGAAGATCCACATCTTGGCGCCATCATGGAAGAAGGATCCCTCATGTAAGCTTTCGATCAGGTCGGAGCGGCGCCTAGCCACCTGCAGCACAGCACCACTGCTGGCGTCGAGCTGGACCTCGATGCCGTTGTTGCATTGCACCTTCAGCATGCCCTCGCTGGGTCTTACGTCGAGGCGGTCGATGTCTTCCCAGCTCGCCACTTCCGCCTCGGGATTAGCTGCAGTGACGCTGAGTATCTGTTCGAAGGACAGCTCCGGTACCGTCCGGGCGCCGGTCTGGGTAGAGGGCTGGATCCACGTGAACTCCTTCTTCATTTGCAAGAGCAAGCCTGACACAATCACGATCAGGAAGGGGAGGGCAATGACGATGCTGCCGATTCGGTGCCAGCGGCGGGCTAGAGGAGGGTAAATGGACATGGTCGGAGAGAAGTGGAGGGATGCCGACGTAGGAACCGGGAGGGTGCGGCCTGTCGATAAAGGACTATACTTTCACCCGAAAGTGAGCCAACCCACTACTTCCGCTTCCGCTTCGCGCTGGTCCGCCTTCGTGGAGCTCGGCAAGCTGCGCCTGTCCTCGCTGGCAATCCTTGCAGTCTTTGCCGGCTTGCTGCTTGGCACGCCGAACCTGCCAACCTTGCCATCCTGGTGGGTAATCGCCGGCTCCTTGCTGGGCACGGCGATGGTCGCCGTTGGTGGCAATGCCATGAACATGTGGCTGGAACGCGACACCGACGTGCACATGGAGCGCACCGAAGGTCGGCCAATTCAATCCGGTCGCCTCAACCCCGCCGACGTCTTCTGGTTCGGTCTCCTGAATGCTATCGGCGGCGTGGTGGTTTTGGCACTCACCACCAACCTGCCCGCCACCTTGTTTTGCGCGTTAATCTTTGTGCTGTACGTCGGCGTGTACACGCCGCTGAAGCGACGCAACACCTTGAACACCCTGGTCGGGGCAATCCCGGGCGCCCTGCCGCCGGTGGTCGGTTACGCCGCCAGCTCCGGACAGGTGGACATGCATGCAGGTGTACTGTTCCTGATTCTGTTCTTCTGGCAGATTCCGCACTTCCTTGCCATCGCTTGGCGTTACAAGGATCAATACCGCAACGCGGGCTTGATGATGTTGCCCTCGGTCGAAGGTACCGGCCTGCACACCGGCAAGCACATGATGACCTACGGCCTGTGTCTGGTTGGCGTGAGCATCATGCCCGCCTTGCCCGCCTTTGGTTTCTCTAGCCGTCACTATGTCTATTCGGCGGTGCTCCTGGGCGTACTTTTCCTGGCGGTGATTTTCGAGGCCGCGGTGTTGCGACGCCCCGCCGGGATGCGCCGCTGCTTCATCGTCTCAATCATCTACCTTCCATTGCTGTTCGTGGCGATGGTCACCGACCGCCTCACGCCTCATGTCGCTTAATCCCCAACCGTTGCAATCCTGAAGTCCACGCACATCATGCACCTCTCGCGATCCACTTCCCGCTCCGGCGTCCTTATCATCAACGTCACCCTGGTGGCCCTGCTGGTCCTGGTCTGCGCCACGTTTGCCGCTATTTACTTGCGCCCAGGCGGCGTTGACACCGGCCGTCCGAAAGGGGTACTGCCACCCATTTTCCACACCGCGCCGGCGTTCGAGCTCACCAATCAGGCGGGGCAGTCGTTCACCAAGGAGAACCTCAAGGGTCGCATCTGGGTATCGAACTTTATGTTTACAACCTGCCCGAGCATCTGCCCAATGCTTACGGCGCGCATGAAAATCATCGCCGACAAGGTTGCATCTTGGGACGACGTGCACCTGCTGTCTTTCTCGGTCGATCCCGAGATGGATACTCCGGAAGTCTTGCACCGCTATGCCGAGTCCTATGGAATTGACCACGACCAATGGTCCTTCCTGACTGGCGACTACAAGATCATGCAAGGCGCCATCGAGGAGGGTTTCAAGATTAGCATGGGTGGACCAATCGACCGTAGCGACCTCAACTCGGTAATGCATGGCACGCGCTTCGTACTTGGAGATGGCGACGGCAATATCCGCGGCTACTACGACGTTGAGACCGACGAAGGCGTGGAGTTATTGGTGCACGAAATCAAGCTCCTGCGTCAGGCGCAGTAGCGCCCGGTTGCGGCTTTAGAATCACGCCATGCGCGGCCTTGCCGTCCAGCATTACGTTGATTGGCAGCTCCAGCGGCACATGGCGCACGCCATGATCACCGACCTTGTGCGAGTTCAGCGAACGTAACCACTGCATGTCGAGGATGCCGTCGCCGGTCTCCGGGTTGACGGTGAAGTAACCCACGCGGAAGGAAGTCATGTTGTGGAAGAAGTGCGAACCTTCTGATGGCTTGACGTGGACATCTTCGAAGCCGGTTTCGACGACTACTCGCGCGCAGTTAATGTCGGCCCATTCCACCGGCAGCCCCAGCCACGGATCGGACGAACCCCAACGGCCAGGACCAATCAACAGGTACTGCTCACCGACTTTCTCGAGCTTGGCGTTGATCTTGGCGATGTCGCTGGCGGCACCAGTGGATTGTGCGCGATCGAAATGGTCGGGGTCTATGTAGACCACATGCTTGATGTTGCGGATGAAACCATTGCCGAAGGCACGATTGCTGGCGCATAGAATCGAGTCCTTGTCGATCTGCGCGAGCTCGATATCGACCTCGGTCTCGGCCACGGCCATCGGACGCACCTGCAGCAGGTTCAGCTCCCGGATGTTGCTGTGGTCGTTGTCGAGTTCCACGGCGAACTCTACCTCAATTGGACAGCCCATCGCGGCATGACCGATTTCCAGAACCTGATTAACTACTTCCGCCAACGGGAACCCGCCGTGCTTGAGAATGTTGGAGAAGGTCACTAGGCGGGTTCCTTCCCGCGAGACACCATCGGTGATGCGGCCGTCGTTTGGTAGCCATGTCGACGCGACCGCCGCCAAAGTGCCGTCCTTATCGGCGTCGGCAATGGGATAGCGGCAAGGGTGCAGCGGGCCACTGGGGCCGCCGTCGGGGGAGGAAACTTCGTGGCCTTCCGGGTTGTGAATCGATTCGGTGGCCATCGGCAAGGCGTAGAAATGACGCTGCGCGTTCTCGAGGATGTCGTCCACCGAGGAGAAGTCAGGGATACTCTGCGGATAGCGAGGGCAGAAACGTAAGCCACCTTCGCCACCGACTACCATCGTGCCCAAGCCCAAGGCCACTGCGCACACGCCGTCTTCGGGGCCATACTGTCCATGCGGATAATAGTTGTGTGATCGCGCCACACCGGAGAAACTCGGGTAGAAACGCTCGCCGCGCTGGCGGCCGACCAGCGGTTGGATGATTACGGCCATCTTCTCCTCCTCGTGGCGATAGGCAGTCGCGCGTAAGTAGGAGCGCGCGCGATCGGAGTAGGTCGACGCGTAGATGGTCTTAATCGCATCGCAGAGCTCGACTAGGCGTTGATCCTCGGTGCCGACGTTGCGAACCATCACCGTCTCGTAGATTCCGGCAAAGGGCTGATGATGCGAATCCTCCAGAAGGCTCGAAGAACGTATTGCCAACGGCCCCTGCATGACGCGCAGCAACGCGCGCAGATCAGAGACCACGCTGGCTGAGAAGCGCCCGGCCAGAAAACGCTCGAGGCGCTCGTCTTCATCTAGTCCGCCACCCAGCGCCATGCGTTGCAGATGATTGCGGCGCATGAAGCGATCAAAGATCACGGTGGTCAGCACCACAGTGGGCGGGATCACCACGCGCACGCTGACGCGGTCGTTGGCAGGGCTGAAGTTCGCCAGCGTCGAGTTGGCAAAGGCCAAGCCGCGCGCCTTGCCGCCCAAGGAACCAGTGCCGATGCGGGCGAAGCTGATGGTGTCGTCGAAGGTGGTGCGGTGGAAATCGACGATGGCACCACGTTGTGCACGTCGGCGTGAACGATGTACATGCTGGAGCAGGAAGGCGCGCAGTTCTTCGGCGTCGTCAAAGTCGCTGACCACCTTGGCGGCGAGGCGATTGGCTAGACGGAACTCGGTGCGCGCGCGTAACCAGGTGGAGAAATCGTTGCGCTTGGCATGGCCCACGAGGGTGTCGGCCGACACCCGCTTGATCGCCGCTTCCATTTCACGCACGGTGCGTGCCTGCGTCTCTACCGAATGGTCGCTGCGTCGGAAACGGAAAGGACCGAAGCCGAAGTTGTTGAGCAGGAAGTTGCGCATCTCGAGGTGCAACACTTGGCTTCCCTTGAGCACGAAGCTGGAGTTCAACTTATTGGCATGCTCAGAGAAATCGGCGTTGGAGGACTGCAGCAGGATCGGCAGATGCGGTGCAGTGCGGCGCACCTGTTCGACGAAATCCAGGCCGGCTTTCATGTCGGGCTTGCGCCCTTGTACAGATGGCAGGCCCACATCCGAGATGATGCCGAGCAGGTGCTCATGATGTTCCTCGAAACGGTCGATGGCGCTGCGCAGGTCGCGTGCCAGCAGCACTTTCGGCCGCGCGCGCAGGCGCAACATTTTGTCGTATTGGTTGATGCCCTCCGACAACACGCTACGTGACTGCTCTAAGATCTCGGTGTAGAGCAGCGGCAGGTAGGACGACAGGAAGTTCAGCGAATCCTCGACCAGGAGGATGGCACGCATGCCTACGCGCTTGCAGTCATGCAGGCAGTTGGCTCGATCTTCGACCAGCGTCACGATGGCATTGAGGATGCGGCTGTCGCCAGTCCATAGAAACACACCATCGAAGGCAGATTGGTTGCGGCCGCGCAACAGATCCTTGATATGCGAGTTGTCGTAGCCGAGTAGCACCACCGGCACCGCTCCGGCATGGGCCTTGATCTCCTCGGCCAAGTCGACCGGGTCCAGGCCACTCACCTGCGGAGTAATGATGACCATCGAGTTCTCACGCGTGGTGGAGATGCGCTCGATGGCCTCGCCGGCATCGGAGACGCGCACCATGGTGGGGACGCTGTCGTCTACCGGCGCGTCGGCGCCCTGGCCGAAGGTGGTGGTGCGGCCGTCCTCCTGGAGAATGAACGCGTCATACATGCTCGAGACCAGGATGACTTCCTGGACGCGATAAGGCATCAAGGCCCGGAACCGTTGAAGACGCGTGTCGGGCTCGGTCAGTTGGAAGGGCGGGAAAAGAACCACCAGCAGTCAGCGTACACCAACTGCCGGCGGTTTCCCGCTCAAAAGGGCGGGTCAAAAAATAATTGCGGCCTAAACCAATCCTTGATCCAGCATCGTGTCGGCGACCTTCAGGAAGCCAGCGATGTTCGCACCGTTGACGTAGTTGCCTGGAGTGCCGTACTCCTCGGCCTTGGTGAAGCAGTTTGTATGGATGCTCTGCATGATGCCCTTGAGCTTGGCGTCGACCTCTTCGCGACCCCATGCCAGGCGCATGCTGTTTTGAGACATCTCCAATCCGGAGACCGAGACACCACCAGCGTTGGCGGCCTTACCTGGACCATAAAGGATGCCAGCATCAAGGAATACGTCGACACCCGCGGCAACGGTAGGCATGTTGGCGCCTTCCGCGACCACCCCGACGTTGTTCGCTATCAGGTTCTTGGCGTCCTTCTCGTTGATCTCGTTCTGGGTGGCCGATGGGAATGCGCAATCGGCATTCACGGTCCACAGCGGGTTGTGATCCAGCGACTTGTCCAGAGAGGTGTAAGTGCTGTTTGGGAATTCGTCGACGTATTCGCTGATGCGACCACGACGGTTGTTCTTCAGGTCCATAACCCATGCGAGTTTGGCTTCGTCGATTCCATCTGGATCGTGGATGAAGCCGCCTGAATCAGAAAGCGTGATGGCCTTGCCACCCAGGTGGCTGATTTTCTCGACGGTGTATTGCGCGACGTTACCGGAGCCGGAGACGAGACAAGTCTTGCCTTCGAGGCTATCGCCCTTGGTTTGGAGCATCTCGGCTGCGAAGTAGACCGTGCCGTAGCCGGTGGCCTCGGGGCGAATCAAGCTGCCGCCCCAGTCCAAGCCTTTCCCGGTGAGCACGCCGGTGAACTCGTTGCGCAGGCGCTTGTACTGGCCGAACATGTAGCCAATCTCGCGACCGCCGACGCCGATGTCGCCAGCAGGTACGTCCGTATTAGGACCGATATGGCGCTGCAGCTCGGTCATGAAGCTCTGGCAGAAGCGCATCACTTCATTATCTGACTTGCCCTTCGGATCGAAGTCCGAACCACCCTTACCACCACCCATAGGCAGTGTGGTCAGGCTGTTCTTGAAGACCTGTTCAAATCCGAGGAACTTCAGGATGCCGAGGTTGACGCTCGGGTGGAAACGCAAGCCACCCTTGTATGGGCCGATGGCACTATTGAACTCGACACGGAAGCCGCGCTGGACGTGAACATTCCCGGAGTCATCCATCCACGGCACGCGGAACATAATGACGCGCTCTGGCTCGACTACGCGTTCAAGGATGCGTGCGCTTCGGTATTCCGGGTGACGTTCAAGAATCGGCGCCAACGAAGTTAGGACTTCATCGACCGCCTGAATGAACTCGGCCTGATGGGTATCGCGGTTCTTTACCGCGGTGAGTACTTCTTGAATGTAGTCAGACATGAGAGGTCACCAAACTGGGACTTAGAGATTCTAGGCCTGCGCGGACACAATCAAGACCCTATATGATGAATGCATGAATCGCTTGTTGTCGGCCGCCCTTGCCTTGGGTTGCATGATTTCATGCAGTGCACCAAACTCAGCCGACGACGAGGCCATCGTTTGGCAGGATTTGCTCACCGAAGAGAACATCACATCTTGGCAGCCCAGCGCCTTCGGGATCTCCGGCCGCGAAGAGATCCTGCCTCATGCGATTCGTCTGACCATGGGCAATCCCTTCACCGGGGTCGCTTGGAGCGGGGAGCCGCTGCCGACGGAGAACTACGAAATCGAGATCGTCGCACGCAAGGTCATGGGCAATGATTTCTTTTGCGGCCTGACCTTCGCCGTAGGGGAGGACCCTTGCACCTTCATCGCCGGCGGATGGGGCGGCAGCATCACCGGACTCTCGTGCATCGACGGCAAGGATGCGTCGGAAAACGCCACACGTACCTTTCAGCGCTATGACGTGGGGGAGGATTACACGATCCGAATCCGCGTCGAGGAGCATCGAGTCAGGGCTTGGCTGCAAGACGGGCTTGTGGTGCAGCAACCACGCGACGGCGTGGACTTCTCAGTGCGCATGGAGGTCGAGCTATCGACTCCATTCGGCATTGCCTGCTACAACACCGAAGCGTTGATCACTGCGTGCCGCATCCGCCGCCTATAGAATGCGCACATGCTTTCCAAGGCAATCTTGACGTTCGGTAGCCTGAGCTTGGCGCTCGGCAGTTGTGGTTACTTCTTCTCCGATGCACCGGACAGAGATCCGGTCGTGACCGCCTACGGCAAAGATGATCCGAACTCCGAGCAACCCACCACCAAACAGCCCAACGTGATCCTGATCGTCGCCGACGATCTTGGTTGGGCCGAACTCGGCTGTTATGGGCAGGAGAAGATCAAGACCCCGAACATCGATCGGATGGCCGCCGAGGGCATGCGCTTTACCGATTTCTACGCCGGTGCACCGGTATGCGCGCCGTCGCGTTCCGTGTTAATGACCGGCCAGCATATGGGCCATACCTATGTGCGCGATAACCACGAGATTGGTGGTTGGGGCGACGACGACGGCGAAGGGCAGCTGCCGCTCCCGGCTGGCACTCCCACCCTGGGCAGCATGATGCAGGATGCCGGTTATGCCACTGCCTGCGTCGGCAAGTGGGGCTTGGGTGGCCCGGACACCGAGGGCGAGCCGAACAAGCAAGGCTTCGACCACTTCTTCGGTTACCTATGCCAACGCCAGGCGCACAACTTCTATCCCACGCACCTTTGGGAGGACGGCGAGCGCGTCGACTATGAAGGCAATGTCTTCAAGAACCTAACCGGCAAGCATTATTCGCACGACTTGATGACCGACGACGCGCTCGAATGGGTCGGTGAGAATTCCGAGAAGCCGTTCTTCCTGCTGCTGACCTACGCCATTCCGCATTTGGCGCTGCAGGTGCCGGAGGATTCAATGGAGCCCTACTACGGCCTTTGGGACGACCCACCCTACGACGGCAAGAAGGGTTATCTGCCGCACCCGACCCCTCGCGCTGCTTATGCCGGCATGGTCTCACGCATGGATCGCGATGTCGGGCGCTTAATGGACCTGCTTGCGCAACTCGAGATCGATGAGAACACCATCATCATGTTCACTTCCGATAACGGTGCGACTTACGACATCGGTGGTGCCAACTCGATCTTCTTTAACAGCGGCGGTGGATTGCGCGGCGCTAAAGGCAGTGTCTATGAAGGCGGCCTGCGCGTACCGTTGGTCGCGCGTTGGCCGAACAGGATCGCAGCCGGTTCGATTAGCTCCACGCCAGCGGCCTTCTGGGATTTCATGCCGACCATCCTCGAAGCTGCGGGTGCGCATCCATCGGCAACTACCGATGGCTTGAGCCTGATGCCGGAACTACTCGGTAGCGGCGACTTGCCGGCACGCGAGTACCTCTATTGGGAGTTCCCGGCTTATGGAAGTCAGCAGGCCTTGCGGATGGGGGATTGGAAAGCCGTGCGCCGTGGCCTGAAGAAGAACCCTGATGCGCCGATCCAGCTCTACAACCTCAAGGACGACATGGCAGAGAGCAAGGATGTCGCCGCCGAGAATCCCGAGGTCGTCGCGAGGATCGAAGCCTTGATGAAGGAAGCCCACGTACCCAGCGAGCAGTTTCCGCTACCGGGCGTCGATACGAAGTAGTCCTAAAGGTTCTGCCAGACCAAATCGGAAACCGACAATAGCCCGGGATTAAAGGACCGGCAGATCCGACGAACCCAGGAAGAAGTCGTTGCCCTTGTCGTCGGTGATGATGAAGGCTGGAAAGTCCTCGACCTCGATGCGCCATATGGCTTCCATGCCGGTTTCCGGGAACTCCAAGCATTCCACCTTACGGATGCAATCCTGCGCCAAACGTGCGGCTGCCCCGCCAATCGAGCCAAGATAGAAACCGCCATGTTTTCTGCAAGCTTGCATGACTTGTTCCGAGCGGTTGCCCTTGGCCACCATGACCATTGAGCCGCCTTGTGCCTGGAACTGGTCGACGAAACTGTCCATGCGTCCGGCGGTGGTGGGGCCGAAGCTTCCCGACGCCATGCCATCAGGAGTCTTGGCCGGGCCGGCGTAGTAGACCGGGCAATCCTTGATGTAATCCGGCAGCTCGCCGGTCTTCTCAAGACGCTCACGAAGCTTGGCATGTGCCAAGTCCCGCGCGACCACCATCGGACCGGTCAGGCTCACCCGCGTCTTTACCGGGTGCTTGGTCAACTCGGCGAGGATCGCATCCATTGGCTGATTCAGGTCAATCTTGACCACTTCACCACCGAGTTCCTCGCTGGAGGTGTCGGGCATGAAGCGGGCGGGGTCGGTCTCGAGCTGTTCCAACCAAATGCCATCCTTATCGATGCGGCCGAGCACCTGGCGGTCAGCGGAGCAGGAGACACCCACGCCAATCGGCAACGATGCACCGTGACGCGGTAGGCGGATCACGCGGACGTCGTGGCAGAAGTACTTACCGCCGAACTGCGCTCCCAAGCCATTGTTGCGGGTCAAGGCATGGATCTTGCGCTCGAACTCGATGTCGCGGAAGGCATGACCGCCTTCGCCACCGGTGGTTGGCAGGCTATCCAGGTAGCGGGCCGATGCCAACTTCACAGTCTTCAGGTTTTGTTCGGCAGAGGTTCCACCGATTACCACGCCAAGGTGATAAGGCGGGCAAGCTGCAGTGCCCAAGCTTTTAATCTTATCGGCAAGGATGTCGAGCAACAGGTCTTCCCGCAACATCGATGGCGTACTCTGGATCAGAAAAGATTTGTTGGCCGAGCCACCACCTTTAGCCATGAACAGGAAGTCGTAACTGTTGCCGTCCTTGCTGTAAAGATCGATCTGCGCAGGCAGGTTGCACTTGGTGTTGACTTCCTCGAACATGCCGAGCGGCGCCAGCATGCTGTAGCGCAGGTTGGTCTCGGTGTAGGTTTGGAAGACACCGCGGGACAAGGCCTCTTCGTCGCAACCATTGGTCCAAACGCGCTGCCCTTTCATGCCCATGACGATTGCCGACCCGGTGTCTTGGCACATGGGCAGAATCTCACTCGAAGCAATGCAGGCGTTCTTCAACAGGTCAAGTGCGACGAAGCGGTCATTGTCGGATGCCTCCGAATCATCGAGGATGTCGCGCAACTGCTGCAGGTGCCCCGGGCGCAGGAAGTGGGCGGTTGCGTGGAAGGCTTCCTTGGCCAGCAGCTCCAGACCAGCGGGCTCCACCTTCAGGACCTCCTCACCGTCTACTTCGAAGGTGCTGACGAACTCGCTGCTTAACTTGCGCCACGGCGTATCCGAAGGGCCAAGCGGGAACATGGTTTGGTACTGAAATTCCTTTTCCGACATCGTCTTGTAGAGCTGGTAGAGGGTAAGCTAAGAGCGAGGCGAAAGGATAACCCAGCATGAGCCGGAATTCGTTAACAAACAAAAACTCCTTCCCACCGTAGAAGCACTATGACCCGCTGCCAAGCCGCTCTCCTCGCCAGCCTTGCCGCCTTTGCTCTGGCTCCAGTCTCTTGCACCATGCCTGAACAAGGCGAAATAAAAGTCCGTAGTTCTTATCCTCCAATCGTCGAGACCGAGACCGGTGGAAGGCCCATGCTACAGGACAGCGGTTCTGGCATGGAGAATGCCGTGCACGGCGTGAAGAACAAGAACTAGGAAAGCTCTGAGTTCTTAGGCCCGGTAGTCCACGCCCAGAATCGCTCGGCACAGAGCAAGGGGTCCGAGTCGCTAGGATGAGGGCATGCATCGCTCCGTAGTGTTGTCCCTCTTCCTGGTCAGCCTGGTCACCTCGCTGCTTGCAGGTCAGGAACCACCGGCGAGCGGGATGAACAGGATCGGCCCCGACGCGAGGGTCATGATTCTTGTTCCGGTCGAGGATCAAGTCACATGGCTGGACGACGCCTTCCTTTGTGCGATTCCAGCGGCCTTGCAGTTGGGCGAACGAACCGGCACCCAGGATCCAATCGTGCTTGCCGTCGAGGCTGAACAGCCATTTCGGCCGGAGCTCCTGGATTTCTTGCGTCGCTATGAACCAACTAAGCTGATTTGGTTGGGGCCCGAGCTACCGGAGTTTCCAGTCAGTAAAACCGCACGGCTGGAAGCGATGCAAGTTTCGAGTGGTGAAATCGCTGCCGCCACCATCTCTACATATGCCTTTGCGGGTGGCTACGACAAAGTGGTTCTTTATGACTCGAGCAATCGTACCGATGCCTTGGTGGCTGCGGCCTTCGCCGCACGTATCGGCGTACCGTTGTTCCCGTGGAGCGGCAAGAAGTTTGCACTTGACACCCATAGGACCTTCGCAATGCAGGGCGTCAAGAAGGCTTACTTCATTGGCGAAGGTGAAGCACCAGTTATCGGCGCTTTCACCAAGGCTTCGACCACGCCAAGTGACAAGGATGTAACTTATCCTGGCGCAAGGGTGGAGCGAATCAAGACGGCGAAGGACGTCGCCCACTGGTTGACGAAGAACCGCCACCCTGTGGAGTACTTGGCGGTCGTGAATCCCGACGATGCTAGCGCCGGGCGTGATCGCAATCTTGCCCTGGCCGCACCCTTGTTGGCGGCCGCTCATCAAGGCGTGGTAGTACCCATAGAGCTGGAGACCCATTGGAAACGCAGTTTCGTGGCATCGGAAATTTTGGAGAAGAAACCCAGCGGAGCCGCAGACAGCAGCCAAGGATGGCGCCAGGGTGTTATTCAGCTCGAGAATCACAAGGACACGCCATTTGTGACCGGCATCGATTCGGAGGACGGTCGTTGGTGGATGCAGCTCGACCGCAATCGCGATGGTCGTTACAGCGGCAAGAAGGAGAAGCCGGTCTTTACTGGCGACAATTTCCCGTTGGCCGACCTCCATTGGACCGCCGACTTGGATGCCGATGAGAAGAAACGTGGGGGCGCAATCTGGATGACTACGCCGACGGCATCCGAGATCCACGGGGAACTCGCCGACTTCCATAAGGCCATCAAGCACGGCGCCGAATACCTTTGCCTAGTCGGCTGGCCCGACGCCTTGCCGATGGCCGTGATTTCCCATGGTCAAGGAATCGATGCCGACCTGGTCTCCGACCTCCCCTTCGCGCAGACCGACGAGGATCCCTTCGTCGACCTATCCCATGCGCGCTTTATCGCCGAGGACCTGGAGTCGGCCACCTTGTTGGCTTGCCGTGGTTTCGCGCGTGACGATTTTCCACAGCGCCATTGGGCGCAAAAGTTCGCCACCGCCGAGTGGGAGGAACTCAGTCAGACCACCCTTCCCGAGGCCGGCCTCGATTTTGCTGGGCATCATGAAGGTGAAAAACCATTTGATGAAGGATCTGCATTGGCCCAATCCGGCCTGATTCTCCACTCCTCGCACGCCATGTGGACTGAGATGGGCAAGACCTATCTTTGGGACAGCAACACTCTGCTGGCGCCGGCGATGGTTGTTTCGGGCGGGTGCAGCACGGCTTCCTTGGATCAAGATGATGAACGGCGATCGGTAGCCAGTCGATTGTTGAAAAACGGCGCGGTCGCTTTCGTCGGCAACTCGCGACGCGGCATTGCCCAACAGGAGCTGTTCCGGACCGAGTTCCTGAACGCCCTGTTCGCAGGCAATAGTCTTGGCGCAGCGCAACGCATTGCGCAGAACTATGTCCTGCTAGCAATGATGGAGAAGGGCCAGACCGAGTCGGGACCTTACTTCTACCAGATGTACCATCAGCTGGTGTTCGGCGACCCTGCCCTGCGGCTGGGCCTTCGCTTTGCCGAAACCGATCCGCCAGCGCGTGCGCAGGTCAATGGCACCAAGGTGCGCGTGGTCGGCCCGAAGAAGTGGCACCGCATGGAGTACATTCCGCTAGAGGAGTGGGGCTGCGTCTTCCCGAAATTGTGGGCATGGCGTGGCTCCGGCATCGGCGTGGAGAGCCGTTGGCATCCCGCCGACAAGCGCGACGAGGAGCAACTCCTATTTCACATTACTGTCCACACGCGGAGGAAGGTCAACAGCATCAAGCCGCTGAGCGACGTCCCTGAATCCCTCGGGTGGACCGGAAGCTGCGGGGTTGACCATCATGCCGACGGAAGCCGCAGCCTCTATTGGCGCGTGCGTTTGATCGACGCCGACAAGACCACGGGCGAGGTGCGCGCCCAAGTTGAGGAGTTGGACTTCAAGTTAATTCGGGATTGACCCGCCCGTCGGCATGCGTCCTGCCAGTTACCCCTCAAAACTGTCCTGCGGAACATCTTTTTGAGCAGCAGCTGAAGAGGTTATTGTCTATCTCAGCTGGCGCTGCCCTTTGGCCTTGCGACGTTCATTCAATGCATGCAAGGCGGCTGGCTCGATGGCCAGGAACTTGATCAGCTGAGAATTCGAGATCCGAAAGGCGGTTGCCGTGCGGCCTAGGTCGTCGCCCTCCAGGTGGAGGCGGTCCAGCACCTCGGCCAGCAGGCTGGGGAAGTCCTCATGGCTGGGATTGACCTTGATCTTGCCCTTGCGCAAGCGCGCCACCCATTCCCCAGAAGGCTCATAGGCGCCCGGAGGCATGAAATCGGCATCTTCCAGCGGGGTGCGGTGCAAGAGCGCAAGCTTGAGCCGCAGTCGAAACAATGCCTCAACCTTGTTTTCCAGCTGAGAGCGCCTTTCGGTAGCCATTGCCTGGATGCCGGTGGGCTCGTGGGTGGCCCGAATTGCCGTCGCTACGCGGTTTCTGTGCTGACCGCCGGGCCCACGCGAGCGCGTGGCCTGAATGGAGACTTCTTTTTCGAAGTCCTCCGAAGTTTTTTGGGCGGGGTGCACTTCCAAATTCTATCCTTCGTTGGCCGTAAAGAGGATTTCACAGGAGTTTGCCCACGAAACATGGAACTGTGGCCCCCTTCACGGGCTCGTATGACGAGACCCTAGCACGATGATTAGCCAGTTCCTCCTTCTTTCCCTTGTCCAGCTCCAAGGTTCCTCCGATGCCGTGCCAGCCTACCACTGGGTGGACACTGGTTTTGATCGAGCCTTGTTCCAAGTCGACGACGTCGACGCGCAGAGCAGTGCTGCGACTCGCATCAATGATGATCGCGCATCCAAGAGCGGTATCATCCCGGCACCAACGCCGGGCTACACGCTCTCCGCTTCGGTAATCGTCGAGACCGATGCCATCGGCACCCTCCAAGACCTGTCCAGCAGCGTCACTGAATGTTGGGTCGAGCCGATGGAGAACGTGCCTGGCTTCCAGTTGGTGCATACCCATTCAATCCGCGCTGGCCTTGAGCTGACCATTGCGCTGGAAGCCTACTTCGGCGACGAGGCGGTTTACCTGGATGCTCAGCGCCCAATCGCTCCACGCGCCCTGCCTACCGATCCCAATTTCGGCAGCCAGTGGCACCTGTTGAACACCCAGAACACTATCGCCGACGTCAACATCGAAGGCGCTTGGAATGCTGGCATCACCGGTGCAGGCCAAGTGATTGGCATCGTCGATGGCGGTGTGCAGCTTTCGCACCCTGACCTCAACGACAACTACAACAGCGCCGCCAGCCGCAGTGGCGGTTCGAGTAGCCACGGAACTTCGTGTGCAGGTGTATCGGCGGCCGAAGCTAACAACGGTAGGGGCGGTGTGGGTGCCGCTTACGATGCCGAGTGGTCCAACCTCTATTACGGCAGCAGCTCCACCACGGCGACCAACTTTGGTCACCGCAACGACCTTAACGATATCAAGACCAACTCTTGGGGTCCTTGGGATAACGGCACCATCTCCTACATGAGTAGTGCCGAGCGGAGTGCATTGGAGAACGCCGTCTTCAACGGGCGCGGTGGCCTCGGCACCGTGTTCTGCTGGGCAGCCGGTAACGGTGGAACTGCAGACCGTGTCGAATACGATCCATACGCATCCAGCCGCCTGACCTTGGCGATCGGTGCGATCGGCGATTCCGACACCCGCTCTTACTACAATGAGCGTGGTTCCTCGATGACCGTGGTCGCTCACTCCAGCGGCAATAACCGTGGCATTTACACCACGACTTCCGGCAGCAGCTACACATCCAACTTCGGTGGCACCTCGTCGTCGAGTCCGCTTGGCGCAGGCGTCGTGGCTCTGATTCTGGATGCCAACCCAGCCTTGACTTGGCGCGACGTCACTGGCGTTCTGATCGAGTCCGCGCGTAAGAACAACCCCGGTCACTCCAACTGGATGACCAACGCCACTGGTCGTGACATCAGCATCGATTACGGTTTTGGCGCTATCGATGCCGACGACGCCGTGCAGACCGCATTGAACTGGACCAACTATGGTGCCGAGCAGTCGGCAAGTTCCGGCCAGGTTAACGTCAACCAGTCCATCCCAGACAACAACAACAGCGGCCTGAACCGCACCGTCAGCATCGCCAACGATTTCATCATTGAATCGGTCGAGCTGAAGATGAACGTCGACCACAACTACGTCGGCGACCTCTACATTCGCTTGGTCGCCCCGAGTGGTACCGGCTCGGTACTGACCCACGTGCGTAACGACAGCACCGACGACTACAACAACTTCATCTTCACTTCGCTGCGACCCTTCGGTGAGTCTTCGATGGGGGATTGGACCGTCGAGATTTCCGACCGCGATTCCGGTACCACCGGTACCTGGGAGAACTTTACCTTGACCGTCTATGGTCACGATGGGAGCGGTAGTGGAACCACGATGACCTTGTCGTCGCCTCCGGTGACCGCTGGTGCTGCTGTTAACTTCCAGGTCACCAACGCCAACGCCAACTCGGCAACTTGGTTGGCCTACTCACTGTCTGGTCTGGGTAGCTACAGTATCCCACAGCTTGGTGTCACCTTGGGCATCAGCAACCCTCAACAGATTGGCTCGATGCAGACCACCAATGCATCCGGTGTGACTGATTTCATCGTTGTCGCTCCTTCTGGATCCGCAGGCATCGCCTACTGGGTACAAGCTCTGCAAGCTGGTGAGATTAGCAACATCGTCAACGGCACCGTGCAATAGGTCGAACTGCCAAAGCTGATTGCCTACCGGAGGAGTCTCGCGTGCCCGACTCGTTGCAGAACCTGCAGTCGGGGCTTGGCTAGCAGATGTGGTCTCAGGCGCGATTCAGTGGGAGCCAAGCCTAGGGCGATAGGCTATGCTTGGGTATGGATGAAAAGCTCTGGCACAAGTCTTACGAAGAAGGCGTCCCAACCACGATAGATTTTGAGGACATCCCGGTTGGTCATTATCTTGACCGCTCTGCCCGGGAGTTCGGCAACGCCAAGGCCTTGGTATTCATGAATTGCGAGTTCAACTACGCGCAACTCAAGGACGAGGTCGATCGTTTCGCCACTGCGCTTTCAGGGCTTGGGGTGGTCAAGGGAACCAGGGTCGCCGTGCAAGCGCCGAACATCCCGCAATGCGCCATCGCCTACTTGGCGACCCAACGCTTGGGTGCGCATGCGGTGATGACCAATCCGCTGTACATGCCACGCGAGATTATCCACCAATGGAACGATGCTGAAGTCGAGGTCGCCATCACCATGGACTTCCTGTGGGACCAGAAGGTGCGCGGGTTGCGCGATAAGGTCGGCGTGCGTGAATACATCATCGCTTCAATCCCGGAGTACCTGGGTTTTCCACTGAACCTTTTGGCTCCACTGAAGCTGAAGCGCCAGGATCCGCCGATGGTCGCCAAGGTCAAGCAAGAACCAGGGCTACATTTCTTCCGCAAGTTAGTCAAATCGTCGGCCGCTTCACCTCCATCGGTCTCAGTAGACATAGACGACATCGCCGTCATCCAGTACACCGGTGGCACCACTGGCTTGTCTAAGGGTGCAATGCTCTCGCACCGCAACCTTAGCTACAACGTGCAGCAGGTGCGTTCCTGGTTCACCGGGCTGGAGCCAGGCAAGGAGGTCCTGCTCGCTTGTTTGCCCTTCTTCCATATCTTTGGCATGACGGTCTGCCTGACCTGGCCGGTCACGGTAGGGGCAGCAATGATCCTGCAGCCCAATCCACGCGACATTCCGGGCTTAGTCAAAAACATCGTCAAGCACCGCGTGACCCTGTTCCCTGCATTGCCGGCATTGTTCAACGCGATCAACAACTTTGAGAACATTGAGACCATGGACCTGTCCAGCGTCAAGCGTTGCTTCTCCGGGTCGGCACCATTGCCCGAGGACGTGCAGAACCGCTTTGAGAAGTTGACGAATTCGATTATCGTCGAAGGCTTCGGCTTGACCGAGACCTCACCGGTGGTCACCTGTAATCCGGTGATGGGTAAGCGCAAGATCGGCCATATCGGCATCCCTGCCCCTGATACTGACGTGCGCATCGTCGATCCAGAATCCGGCTTGCCGGAATCGAAGGTCGGTGAGGTCGGCGAGCTGATTGTCAAGGGACCACAGGTGATGGTCGGCTATCTCAACCGCGAGCAGGAAACCGCCAACATGATCCGCAATGGTTGGCTCTACACCGGCGACCTAGCGACGATGGATGAGGAGGGTTACTTTAAGATCGTCGGCCGCAAGAAGGACATGATCATCGCCTCGGGCTACAACATTTTCCCTGACGAAATCGACCGCGTTCTGATGTCGCACGACAAGATCTTCGAGTCCTGCACCATCGGCATCCCTGACGAGAAGCGCGGCGAAACAGTCAAGTCCTTCATCGTGCTGCAGCCCGGCGAGATGATGGACGAGGAAGACCTGAAGGCTTGGTGCGCGGCGGAGCTGGCGGCCTATAAGGTGCCCAAGCATTGGGAGTTCCGCGACGAGCTGCCAAAGACCGCAATGATGAAGTTGCTGCGCCGCGACTTGCGCGAGGAAGAGATCGCTAAGCAGAAGGCCGCGAATGCATAAGCCGCCCTTCGAGGTACCCGATCTCCAGGGCCAAGTGGCGGTGATTACCGGTGCTAGCCGTGGCATCGGCAAGAACATCGCCTTGTCCTTGGCGCGCGCCGGTGCCGACATCGTGATTGCAGCCAAGAGCGAGAAGTCGCGCGACCTGTTGCCGGGCAATATCCACGACACTGCCGCCGAGGTGGAAGCGCTCGGTCGTGAGGCACTCGCCGTCAAGACCAATGTGCGGGCTGCCGAAGAGATCGAGGCCATGGTCGCAGCTACCATGCAACGTTTCGGGCGTATCGACATTCTCATCAACAACGCTGGCGCCTTGCATTGGAAAGGCGTGGCGGAGACGCCGACCAAGCGTTTCGACCTGATGATGGAAGTCAATGCGCGCGCTGCCCATATCGCCTCGCATCACGTCCTTCCTCACATGATGGAGCGCGGCAGCGGTTGCATTGTGCAGATGTCACCACCGCTGGACTTAAGCATGGTTCCGGGCAAGACTGGCTATTGCATGTCGAAGTTCGGCATGAGCCTACTGGCGATGGGTATTGCCGGCGAGGTGGTGGACAGTGAGATCCGTTCCTGCGCGCTGTGGCCAGCGACGGCCATCGAATCGCAGGCCACCATTAATCACGGATTGGGTGGTCTGGCACAGTGGCGTCGGGCGGACATCCTTGCCGATAGCGTGCTGGGCATCCTGAAGTTGCCGCGCAAGCAGGTCCATGGCCGCTGCCTGATTGATGAGGAAGTCATGGACATGCTCGATGTCGCCGACCTCGAGCAGTACAACTGCGTCGAAGGTGGATCACCGCTACGTATCGTCGGCCCGGGTGGGGTGCAGTCCCGGCTCTGGCACTAGGCCTCGGCAGCCTTTGCAGAGGACTCTGCGGTAGCCTTCTCGGCTATTTCGGCATCACGACGCTCATAATCCTCGAGCGTCGACGTATTCGGTGCCGGTGGCAAATATTTAAGGAACAGGCGTCGTAGTTCCTCGGACTTTTCACGCAACTCATGTCGCTTCCAATCCTTGGTCTCGACCGGCTCGAGGAAGTCAATGCGGATGGTGCCAGAGCGAATTATCTTGCTGCCCATTTTGTTGACCTCGGCCGCGCCGCGCATGATGCACGGAATGATGGGTGCACCCGTCTGCATGGCCATGTAGAAGGCACCCATCTTGAATTCCTGCAGGCCACCCTGACGGGAGCGCGTGCCTTCGGGAGCGATCCAAATCGAAAGGCCGGTCTCGCGGATCCGTGTGGCGGCTTCAGCCATGCTTTTCAAGGATGAACGATGATCGCTGCGGTCAACCGGGATGAAACCAATCATGCGCATCACGCGCCCCATCAAAGGGATCTTGTCGAACTCCTTCTTGTAGATCATTGTGCCGTGGTCGGTCCATGCAGCACTGTAGATGAACAGGTCGACGATGCTGACATGATTGATTGCGAGGATCTTGGCACCTTCTATATCGCGATTCTCAACGCCGTTCAGAACCATCTTAATGCCGAAGATTTTCAGCAGACCACGTCCCCACAGGCTGGTGATGCGCGTGCGATGCTCCTCGAAATACCGGCGCCTGCAGGCCATCAGGAAGATCATCCACGGCAGGTTTACCATGCACCACAGCACTCCGAGTGGAATGCAGATAATCGCTCGTAACCTGCCGCCAGTGGGTGGCGGGGTCCATTCGAGTGGCGCCTCGCTGGAGGTGGGGGCCGACATAAATTGCAGCTTGGGTTACTCGCGTTCGCCGCGGACCTTAATCTCTTGCTTCTCGAACCAGCGTGTCAGTTGCGCACGACGATCGCCCTGCACGACCAGCAGACCGTTCTCGTCGACCGTGCCACCGGTGCCGAATGCCTTCTTGATATAGCCGAGGAACTCCTCGGTACGTGCCTCTGGAATATCCCGGACGGTCGTCACGACTTTGCTGCCACTACGGCGCTCGTAGCCAAGGACCACCATCTTGAACGGTTTGCCGGTCTCCGGATCAAGCTCCACGCCATCAGCATCGTATTTGCCTGTACCCTCGATCCCGAGGTCGGCGAAAAGATTACGGAAGGGATTGTCGTCACCCATGGGGTTTATTCTAGGGCAGCCCGCGCGGATAGGATACTGCCATGATTGTCGTAACCGGCGGTGCAGGATTCATTGGTAGCAACTTGTTGGCGGCCCTGGAGGGCCGTGGCGACCTCGTCGTGGTCGATCATCTCGGCGATAGCGACATGTGGCGCAATATCGCCAAGCGTGAGCTCGCCGACATCATCGATCCTTGGGAGTTCCGGGATTGGCTGAAGGAGCGCAGCGGCGACCAGATTCAAGCCATCTTCCATATGGGCGCAATCTCGTCGACCACCGAGACTGATGTGGATGAGATTGTCGAGAACAACATCCGCCTGACCTCCGACCTCTTCCGTTGGTGCGCCAGCGAAAAGGTGCGATTCATCTATGCGTCGTCCGCAGCCACTTATGGCGACGGCAGTCAAGGCTTCGACGACGACGACTCGGTCGCCGCCTTGTCCCAGTTGCGGCCATTGAATGCATACGGCTGGAGCAAGCACTTCATCGACCGCCGCCTGGCGCGCGTCTTGAGTGAAGGCGGTAGCCCGCCGCCACAATGCGTGGGCCTGAAGTTTTTTAACGTCTATGGCCCCAATGAATACCACAAGGGCAACATGCGTAGCGTGGTGCATCAGCTGCATCCCCGGATCGCGGCGGGGGAGCCTGCCAAGCTGTTTCGCTCGCATCATCCCGACTACAAAGATGGTGGTCAGTTGCGCGATTTCATCTACGTGAAGGATGTGGTCGACGTCATGCTGTGGTTGTTCGACAACCCCAAAGTGCAAGGCCTATACAACGTTGGCACCGGCAAGGCGCGCAGTTTTGCCGACTTGGCAAGTGCGGTGTTCAGCGCCTTAGGCAAGGAGCCGCGCTTCGAATTCGTCGATACGCCGGTCGAGATACGTGACAAGTATCAGTACTTCACCGAGGCGAAGATGCAGAAGCTACGCGATGCCGGTTATGACCGTGAGTTCACGTCCTTGGAGGATGGCGTGAAAGATTATGTGCTCGAATATCTCGAGCAAGAAGATCCCTGGTTGTAGGAAGTGCTCCCATGGGAATCAGGGTGCCAGTCTGGCGACCTAGATCCCGCGGCGGCGCACAACGTAGATTGGACGTTGCTTCACTTCGGCATAGATGCGGCCAACGTATTCGCCAATCACACCGAGTCCCATCATGGTTGCACCACTCACCAGCACCATGAAGGCGGACAGGTAAGAAATGTCGTTGCCCATATCCAGCACGTTGGTCCAGTTGCCGATGAGCAGCAGCAGCGCAGCCACGACGGCCAGAATCATGGCCCCCATGCCGAGGATCATCAGCAGACGTAGTGGGAAGACCGAGAAAGCCAGCAGGCCTTCGATAGCAATTCCGGAAAGGATCCAGAAGTTGGTCTTTTCTTCACCGGCAGCACGGCCGGGGCGGTCGAAGGCGATACCGTCTTGCTTGAAGCCGACGAAGGCGCGAAGCCCTGGAACGAATCGGCCGCGTTCACGCATGGAGCAAAGGGCGTTGACCACGCTGCGACGCATCAGGCAGAAGTTGCCGGCATCCAGCGGCACATGGATGTATGCGGTGCGGCGCCACAGGCGGTAGAAGATCTTCATCGAGAATCGCTTGATGAAGCCTTCCTTGGCGCGCTTTAAGCGCTGGCCATAGACCACGTCGAGATCTTCCTTCTCCAGCTTCTCGAAGAATTCGGCGATCATCTCCGGTGGATCCTGCAGGTCGCCATCCATCAGCACGACGAACTCGCCGTCGGCATGGTCCAGGCCGCAAGCGACGGCGCCGGAATGACCGAAGTTTCGCGACAGCGACAAGTACTTGTAGCGTGGATCCTTCTCATGCAGGCCTTCCAGCAGGGCCAGCGAATTGTCAGAGGAACCGTTCTCCACCCAGATGATTTCCCAGGACTCCACGCCCATCTTGGCGAAGGTTGCGGTTAGACGCTCAGCGAGGGGGCCGATGTTGGGCTCCTCGTCGTAGGAAGGAATGACGACCGAGAACTGGGGGTGTTCGCTCATGGCTTTCCTAACTTAGGCCTGCGCCGCCGCGGCTTTGGCGCTTTCGACGACTTCTTGGATGCCCTCCTCGAGAGTGCGGCTAGGTTTCCAGCCCAGGACGCGCTCAGCCTTGGAGATGTCGGCTACGCAGCGCAGGATGTCTCCCTCGCGTAGCGGCATGGCGCCGAAGTTCGGCTTGCCACCGCCACCATGCTTGCAGATCAGCTCGACGACGCTGCGAATTGGTGATTCCACACCGGAGCCGAGGTTGAAGATCTCGCCCTCGATGTTGGGGGTGACTGCGGCGCGCAGAATGCCGTCGATGACATCGTCGACCCACACGAAGTCGCGTGTCTGGGTACCTGCGGTGGTGTCGAAGGCCTCGTCTGCCAAGGCCTTGCCGATTACAAAGCTGATGAGGCCGCGCCCCATGTCCGGGCCGAGCACCACGAAGGGTCGCACAATGCAGACCGGCACGTTCTCTTCACGTGCGATCATCTGCAGGTGGTGGGTGCTGGCAGCCTTTGACACCGAATAGGCCGACACCGGCATTTCGCGCTGATCCTCCTTGGAAGGTACTGCGCCCATGCCGTATTCCTCGTTGGTGCCGGTATGTACCCAGCGGCGCAGCGATTTACCACCGATGACCGCACGCCCAAGGCCACGCACGCCACCAAAGTGGTTGATTGCCATGATGTCGTCGTTGTCGCGACTGTGCGACTGGTCGGTGCGACCGGCCAGATCCAGCACATAATGCGGATCAAATGCACGCATATCTTCCTGGACCTCCGGCGCGAATAGCGGGCCGACGATCAGTTTTACCGGCATGTTCTCGATGCGGGTCAGCGTGCTTGCTTGGGCGGCCACGGTGGCGCCCGCTTCGATCAGCTTAGGCAGCATACGCGCTGCGATATATCCGCCGGCGCCAGCGACAAGGACGCGGGTACCCGCGAAGACGGAGGGGTCGAAGTCGGAAGATGTCATGTTTCTGGCAGGTGCCTCAGCGATTAGGGGCAACCATATAATACAGCCATGCAGGTTGCCATCCTTTGTGGTGGTCGCGGTACCCGAATTCAGGGTGAAGTGGCCAACGTTCCTAAACCCATGGTGCCGATCGGGGGATTCCCGATCCTCTGGCACATCATGAAGATTTATAGCCATTTCGGCCATAAGGAGTTCATCCCTTGCCTTGGCTACCGCTCCTGGGACTTCAAGGATTACTTCATGAACTATCGGGCCAAGATGGCCGACGTAACTGTGCGCTTGGGCGAGAACAGCATCGAGACCCACGCCCACGACTCCGCCGACGAGAAGGACTGGACCATCCACTTGGCCGAGACCGGCCTTAACGCCTTGACCGGCGCGCGCGTCAAGCGCATCCAAAAGTACATCACCGACGATACCTTCATGCTTACGTATGGGGATGGCGTCGCCGATATCGATATCCACGCGCTGACCGAATTCCACAAGTCGCATGGCAAGATCGCCACGCTGACCGCGGTGCGCCCGCCTAGCCGCTTCGGTGACTTGGACTTAGACGGTGCCAAGATTACCGCCTTCAAGGAGAAGCTCGAGGTAGGCCAAGGTGCCATCAACGGCGGCTACTTCGTGTTGAACCGCGAGGTCTTCGATTATCTCGACGATCGCGAGGACCTAACTTTCGAGCAGGAGCCGCTGAAACAACTCGCCGCCGATGGCGAGCTAATGGCTTACGAGCACGATGGCTTCTGGCTGCCGATGGACACCTTCCGCGAGTGGGACATCCTCGAGAAGATGTGGAACTCCGGCAAGGCTCCTTGGAAGACTTGGTAAGCGTCGGGCGATAGCCTTAGGGAAGCGCCGGAATCCAGATCGAGGTGACACCATGAAAGGTGATGGCGTCGACATGTCCACTGTTTCCACTGGCAGGAGCAATGGCATGCATATGGATGTTGCGGTCGTGGTGCGTGAAAATACCTGCAGCACCTTCGACATAGATTCCGAACAGGTTCACCAGCGCGACCTTCTCCTGAAGGCGTAGTGGTTCGGGACCTTCCGGGGTAGCGATTGGGCATGCGCCATTGATGACGTGGAGGTGCATTTCGGAGACAGTACCTTTTACCCAGAACGGAATGGGCTGGCTGACATCTAAGCCTTGCTCCTCGCAGAGCTTGGCGATGTCCTTCTCCAGTTGACTGTAGTCGCTGGGTGCGCTGACTGAGAAGAGCTCCCACATCTCTGCGTCGGCAGTGACCAGGAGGGTTGCTTCATCTTCTGAGGTGTGGGGGCGAACGATCAATTCTCCGGAGCTCACTTCGGCAATGTGGACCTTGCCATCGATGATGGTGATCTCTCCTTCGAGATTGGCCAGCGCACCAAGACCATAGGTATGGGGTTCGAGCACGTCGTCGATACCTACGCGGCCATGCGATTGCCCCAGTTTTAGTGCCTCGCGCATCGAGCCCCAGCTGCGCACGGTCGTGTTGGAATCCTCCCAGACAGGAGGTTTGGCACAGCTTCCGAAAAGGAACAGGAGCAGTAGGAATCTAGTCATCATGGGATTCAGGCTTGGTGGCAACGGGTGGAGTTGGAACTGATTTCGACGCTACGGTCGATTTGACCGGTTTTGCCCTTGGCAGCTTGAACTCCTGCATGGCGCAATAGAGTACCGGAACCACGAACATCGTCAGCAGCGCGATTGCCATACCGCCGAAGCTCGGGATGGCCATCGGCACCATGACGTCGGCGCCGCGACCGGTGGAGGTGAGCACCGGAAGGAGTGCAAGCATAGTGGTTGCGGTGGTCATTAGGCAGGGGGCCACCCTGCGCTTGCCGGCTGCGACGACGGCATCGCGGATCTCCTGGCGTGTCTTCGGCTGGCTGGCCCCAAAGGAGTTCCTTAGGTAGGTGCCCATGATTACGCCATCGTCAGTGGCAATGCCGAACAATGCCAGGAACCCCACCCAGACCGCCACTGAAAGGTTCAATGGTTGCACCTGGAAAAGCTCGCGCATCGAAGTGTCGAAAACGTGGAAGTTGAGGAACCAATCCTGGCCGTAGAGCCATAGCATCAGGAAACCACCGGACCACGCCACGAATACGCCGCTGAAGACGATCATCGTGGTTAGCAGTGAACGGAAGTTAAGTTGCAGCACCACCAGGATCAGCAGCAAGGCTACCGGCAGCACAATCGACAAGGTCTTCGACGCACGCAGTTGGTTCTCATAGGTGCCGGCGAACTTGTAGCTGACGCCGCTTGGCAGTTCGAGCTTGCCATTGGCGATGCGATCGGCCAGATGGTGCTGCGCTTCTTTGACCACGTCCACTTCAGCCTTGTCAGCCACGCGATCGAAGGTCACATAGGCAGTCAGAAAAGTGTCCTCGGTCTTGATGACCTGCGGTCCACGTCGGTAGTTGACGTCGGCCACTTGCGCCAACGGAATATGGCTTCCCTGCGGCAGCGGCAACCAAAGGTCATTGAGGTCTTTGGCATCATCGCGAAGTTCGTGCGGGTAGCGCACGCGCACGTTGAAGCGTTCGCGGCCTTCCACCGTCTGCGTGACCACCTTGCCGCCGAATGCGGTCATCAGATGCTCTTGCACAACCTCAACGTTCAGGCCGTAGCGCGCCGCATCCGCACGCCGAACCTCCACCTCCAGATATGGCTTGCCGATTACGCGGTCAGCGAAGACGGCTGCCGGCACGATGCTCGGGACCTTTTTCAACTCCTTTTCGAGGATCAGGGCTGCGGCTTCCAGCGAATCCAGATCTGGTGCAGTCACCTTGATGCCCATCGGCGCGCGCATGCCACTCTGCAGCATCACCAGGCGTGTCTCGATTGGTTGCAGTTTCGGCGCCGACGTCACTCCTAGTAACTTCGCGTGCTCCACGACCTGCTGCCAGATGTCGTCGGGCGAATTGATCTCGGGACGCCAGTTACGCACCTGTTCGCCGTCCTCGTTGAATGAGTACTCGGGCTTGTAGAGGATGACCGTCTCGACCATCGACACCGGTGCCGGATCCAAGGCGGTCTCGGCGCGCCCGATCTTGCCGACCGCAGATTCCACCTCGGGGATTGCTACGATTGCCTGATCCAACAGACTCACCATCTCGATGGCCTGCTGCATCGAGGCATGTGGGGGAGTCGTGGGCATGTAGAGGAAGCTGCCTTCGTCCAAGGACGGCATGAACTCCTTGCCGAAGCCCGGCAGCGCTTGCGATCCATTGCTCCAGAAGGAAGTGCGGTAGACGCTGCTGCGTTCCATGCCAACCTTCTCCAGGCCGGCCGGCAAGAAGCTGAAGACGCGATCGAAACCCAGCCATGCACTGGCGCCAAACAGCACCAGAGCCGCGGGCAGGCTTAGGAACAGCAGCTTATGGCACAGGCACCACCGCAGGATCCGCGCGTAGGCCAAATGAAATAACCAGAACACCAACAGCAAGCCGCCGATGGTGGTGGCCACAAAGATGAAATTGGTGAAGTCCCGTTCTAGGCCGAGCGGTTGCCAGCGGGAACTGAGTAGCGAGATCAGAAGAATGGCGATGACAATCAGGGCCAGCCAATGTGGGGCTCCAGCTGCCTTGCCGAGACGTTGCTGCGCACCTTGGCTGAGGCGTTGCCAAGTGCCTGGCTTCTCGTTGCGGTTGCGGAACAGCAGCAGCGACAGGACCGGGATCAGCAGCAGCGCCACCGCGACCGACGCCCCCAAGGTGAAGGTCTTGGTGAAAGCCAACGGCTTAAACAGTTTGCCTTCAGCGCCGGTCATCACGAATACAGGCAAAAAGCCGAGGATGGTGGTGGTGACTGCGGTCATCACTGCGCCGCCGACTTCGTTCGCGGCAAAGTGCACCGACTGCAAGCGCGTCTCGCCTTCAGGCGCGTTCTTGAGCCGTTGGATGATGTTCTCGCTCAACACGATGCCCATGTCGGCGATGGTGCCGATGGCAATGGCAATGCCGGATAAGGCCACGATGTTCGCTTCGATGCCGAAGATTTTCATCAACACGAAGGCACCGAGCACCGTCAGCGGCAACGACAAGGCCACTAACAACGCCGCGCGCAGACGCAGCAACATCAACAGGATGACCACCATGGTGACCAGGACCTCCAAGGTCAGCGCCTCCTCGAGCGTGCCCAAGGTCTCGTGGATTAGACCCG
>JASMKM010000100.1 GCA_030749235.1 Planctomycetota bacterium
GCGTCGGCGGTCTCGGCTAGGGCCAAACGGTCCTCAAGGTCAACGACATAGGCATCGGCCGATTCGGCGCCGGCCTGATGACAGTCCTCGGTCAAAGTATTGAGCTTGTCGGCACTACGCGCGAGCAGACTCAACTTGGCACCGGCTGCTGCCATACACAAGGCGATTTCGCGACCGATGCCGCTGCTGGCACCGCAGACCAAGGCATGGCGCCCTTGCAGGGATGTGGACAAGGTCATGGGCCTGGCCTATTTCCCCCACTCGGAATTCCGCACTTCCCACAACTCTGGGAAGAAACGCAAAGGTAGACGTGACTCGAGGAAAGGCACGCCACTGGAACCACCCGTGCCCTTCTTGCCGCCGATGGTGCGTGACACCATCAGGATGTGCGCTGAGCGGAAGTTTGACCACATGGTGTCGAGATCGAGCAGAGCCTCGCAGGCCAAGACCCAGTGGTATTCAGTCTTAGGATCCTGGTAGAGCCCTCGGAAGACCTCGACCAGTTCATCGCTCATCTGATGGGTTTCGGTGAGCTTGCGCTCCAGGACTTCCTTCGGCACCTTGTAGCCAGCCCGCGCCATGGCGTGCAGGAAGTAATCGTAGACGCTTGGACTCTCGAACCGGGCCTGCAGCCTGGCCTTCTCATGAGGACGCCCCTCGAAGAACTGAAAGAACCACGGATCGCGCTGCCCGCAGGCAAACTCCATCTCGCGGAACTGCACCGACTGGAAACCACTGCCGGTGCCTAGTGCTTCACGGAAACCGGCGAACTCCTCGGGAGTGAGGGTGCCGAGCAGTTGGATCTGCTGGGTCAGGCAGGTGATGATGGCCTGTACGCGCTTGAGTACCTTCAGCGAACGGGCGACGTCGTCGGCAGCGAGGAACTTCATCATCAGGCCGACCTCGTGCAGGGCCTCCTTGAACCACAACTCGAAGCTCTGGTGGATCACGATGAAGAACATTTCATCGTGATGTTCCGGCTCACTGCGTAGGTGCTGCAGCGAGGTCAACTCAGGGACCTTGAGGTAGCTGTTGTAGTTCAGCTCCTCGAGTTTCAGGCGGTCATAGTCAGCAAGACGTTCAGACATGGTAGGAATAGTTTAGCGGCGCATCTCTGCTTTACTTTCGCTACCTGAGCGGGCCGGTAGAATTGCCGCATGGCCTACTGGTTGGTAAAGGAAGAACCCACGAAATACACCTTTGAGATGTTTCTGAAGGATGGCACCACCTGCTGGGACGGAGTGCGTAACTATCAAGCCAGGAACAACTTGCGCCTGATGTCCGAGGGCGACAAGGTGGTCTTCTACCATTCCGGTAAGCTCAAGTCGTCAATGGGAACGGCGGTCGTGGTCAAGGAGGGCTATCCCGATCCGACTGCCAAGGAAGGCGATTGGACCGCAGTTGACTTGCAGGTGGTCGAAGCCTTCGATCCACCGGTCAGTTTGGCCCAGGTGCGCGCAGACAAGGTGCTGGCCGAATGTGCGCTAGTCAAGCAGACGCGTCTGTCGGTGATGCCGCTAACCAAGCCGCAATTCGACAAGATGCGCAAGCTTGGAGGCTTGAAGTGAGCTGGGAGTCGCATGACGGCCGCCGCTCCACCCGGCGTGACGGTGGCGGGCGCAGTCCATGGGATGATCGCGACGACCGCCAGCGCGGCCACCGAGGACAAGGCCACTATCGCAACCAGCCACGTGGCGGTGGCCATTACCGTCGCCAGCAGCGCGACGACCGCGGCGAGAAGGTCGAACGAATGGAGCCATGGGTCACCCTGCATGGTCCGATGCGAGGCCCACGTGTTTGGAACGGCGATGTCGACCGCTGTTCCGCTCGTCACAAGCCCGGAACCATGGTGGCAGTCTATGACCGCTACGAGGATTTCCGCGGCTGGGGTTTCTGGCATCCACGTTCCCGCATCGCCATCCGCATCGTCACGCGTGAACGTGACAAACCCGATGAGTCCTGGTGGCACAATCGCGCACGGGCGGCTGCCGAGCGCCGCTTGAAAGATCCCGACATCCCCAACGATGTCTGCCGCATTCTGCATGCCGAAGGTGATGATTTCCCGGCCCTGACGATGGACCGCTACGGTGACGTGCTGGTCGCCGAGGTCTACAGCAAACCGATGGCTGACATCTTCAAGATGGTGCTGCCCACCTTCCATGAGATTTTGGGTACCAAGGCATACCGCATCAGCTTCGACGAGGCCTCCGCGCGCGCCGAAGGTGAGGATGCCTTCGAACACAGCTCGGCGGACTGCCCGCCGCGACTGCAGTTCCGGGAAGGTGACATTACCTTCGAAGCTTTCCTCCAGGAAGGTCACAAGTCAGGCTTCTTCTGCGACCAAAGAGAGAACCGTGCACGGCTCGGCGCCTTGGTGGAACGACTGGTGGCTGAGGGGAATGCCCCGCAGGTGTTGGACGTCTGTTGCTACACCGGCGGCTTCGCGCTCAACGCAGCAAAGGCTGGGGCTTTGGAGGTGCGTGGCGTCGACCTGGATGAAAAGGCGATTGAGCAAGCCAAACGCAACGCCAACCTAAACCAGCTGCGCAACGTCAAGTTCACCCACGCGGACGCCTTCAGTTATTTGCGCACCTTGGCCGGCAACGGTCGCCAGTACGACATCGTCATCGTCGACCCGCCCAAGTTCATCCGCACACGCCGTGATTTCGACGAGGGCCAAGCGCGCTATCACGACATCAATAAGTTGGCGATGCCGTTGGTTAAGCCTGGTGGCTTCCTAATCTCCTGTTCCTGTAGCGGCCTGTTCGGCCCGTTGGAGTTCCAGGAGACCATGCGCCGCGCCGCGCGCCTACGCACAGTGCGCATCCTGCGAGAGACCGGTGCCGGCCCAGATCATCCAGTGCGTATCGACTTCCCTGAAGGGCGTTATCTGAAGGCCTTGTGGATGCAACTTGGCAAGGACGCAGATCTGAACAGATGAGACTGGCTGGTAGCTGCTAGCCACTAACGCCAAGCTTCCCGTCTAGAGTCGAATCTTGAATCCTACTAGGCGCTTCGCCCCCTCCTCAGGAGCGAACAGGCGTAAGGCCAGGATCTCTTCGCGTCCATCGCCATCCAGATCACGCACCGTCATCGCATGTGGCTCGCTCCAATCCTGAAGCTTCATCTTGATATCTGGCTTAACACCCTCGGCCACCGAAGTCATCGCCGAAGTCCGCCCCAAGGTCCATTGGGTCAAGGTCGAGATGTCGACCTCGAGGTTGCCGTTGCCAGACAAGGTTTGCTGCAGAAACTTTTCGATCGCACTATGCAGCACCGACTCGTCGGAGATGAGATCCAACCAGACCTGCAAAGTACCGTCGGAATCCAAGGTCACTAGGTCGGTGCGCTCGCCGTCGCCGTTGAAATCGGCCATGCGCACAATCTTGCGACGCAGCTCCGAGAACTGGTCCCTCTCCTCTTTGTAGATCGACAGAAGGCTGTCCCCCTGCAAGGTAGCCTTGCGCTCGCGGAAGACTCGCGTCTCGAATCGCCCGTCGCCACGGCCACGGAAAACTAAGAAATCGAAGTTGATCTCCCAGGAGAAAAGCGCCGCCTTGAATAGCGTGCCCACGCCGAGGTCCTCGACCCGCACCAAGACTAGGTCGGGGACGTCGTCCTTGTCGATGCGCGCAGCGTAAATATAAAACACGTTGCCGCGCACCTTCAGTGGCGGCTTTCCTTTGGAGATGTCGACACCATCCTCGCTGCCGAGGAAGACGCGCACCATGCCGTCGGCGAGGATCATCACGTCGAGGTCTCCATCGCCGTCGAGGTCGGCCCACTTGTCCTGGACCAGATACTTGACCGAGCTCGTCAGGTTGCCGAGATCGAACTTCAAGTCGCTGGTGTCGGCACGAAAGCGCGCGAGGTCCAAGGTGCGCGTGGGTGCAGCCGGAAAGCCACCCGCGTTGGAGACGTATTGACGCACGCTGGAGCCATCGTTGACCACCAGATCGGGATAGCCGTCGCCGCTGACGTCCTCGGGACTCAGGCGCGGCACCACCAACCGGCGGCTAACGCTAGACATCAAGCCATTACCAGTATCCAAGCGTAGGGTGGACAAAGCACCGAGGTTCGGCCCTTCGACAAAGCCTTCGCCATCGCCGAGCCAGAGGCGGATGGAATCGCCTACTGGCAGGCTAAGGTCGGGATGGCGATCGCCATTGAGGTCGTAGAGGAAATCGCTGGGGTTACAGCCACGTGGTGGCAAGCCACCCAAGCCCGAAGCGATTGGCTCGGAAAAGGATAAGGCGCCATCGACCATTCGCAGCTTGTGCAGCGATTGACCGTCGACCAGCACCACGAATTCGTCGGTGCCGTCGCCGTTGAGATCGGCCAGAGTCCACAGGGTGGCACTGCCTTCCATCTTGATGCTCGGTACCTCACCACCTTCCAAAAGCTTGATGGTGCGTTGTTCAATCGACAGCAGATGACCGAGTCGACTGTCATCCAGCCCAGCCACCGCCAGATGCTGCACCCGCACACCCAGGTCGACGGCGACAGGATCGGAGGCAGGTGCCTGCAAGCAGGTTGCGACAATAAGGCTGGCTATCATCTTCGGTAGGAAAGGTGGATTTCGAGTTTGCTGTCGCGATTGACGATGAAGTCGCCAATGCCGTCATCATTGAGGTGGATCACCTCGACCGCTGCCCTCAGGGCGCTGACCGGAATCTCAGCGGAAACCTCTTCGGCGACGCTCACCCTATGTCCGTTTGGCTCGAAGCGGCGGATCTCGAGGCTGCCAGCCTTCGAACGCTCAAGTAAGTTCGGTTGGCCATCGCCGGTGAGGTCGTCGACGAAGGTATCCATCGAGATCAACTGATCGATATCATCGACCTGGAAGGTGCGGTTCCAGGTGAAGGCCGCGCGCGTCCCCCAACTATCGTCTGCCGATAGGAAAGCTGAGACCTTGTGGTCGACCTGCGGGGCGTTGCGGCCGATAAAGCCCAGGTCGAGCGCCCAACTGGACAGGCAGATATCGCGTTGACCGTCGCCATCGAGGTCGAAAAAATATACCCACAGGAAAGTGGCATCGACCTTCAGGAAGACGTCGGACTCGTCGATGATCTCGCTTTGGGCCAAGTCGAGGAAGACGCGGGCTTGCCACGGGCGCGTTTGGCGCAGCATGTCAGCGCTACTACGCACCAACAACAGGTCGGCTGCCGGACCGCCGCCGAGGTTCACCCACTCAACCTGTTCGAAGTCAGAGTCTTCGGTGTTCGGTAGCTCGATGGTCTGGGATGCTTCGGCCGGCAAGCTGCCGTCTTCGGCCTGCATATGAAGAAACAGTTCCGCACCACGCAGGTAGGACAGGTCGAGGCGACCATCGCCGTTGGCGTCGACCCAGATTGGCGCCGGCAGCGACTCGTGCGAAAACAAGGCCGGTGGTCGCGCGATGACGCCCAAGTCCTCGTTTGGCAGGAACAGGTTGGCAAGGTCTTGACTGGTGATGGTGGTGCGAATCAGACCACCCAGGTAATTGGCGGCGGCCACCGGCGATTGGTCGCTGCCGACCTTCAGTTGTAAGCGTCCGAGTTGCTCACCCTCATGGTCGACTATCAAGTAACCACTCGCAGTGACTAGGGCCAACTCGGGAAAGCCATCACCATCGATATCCTCCATGCCGTTCCACAGCGGCAAGTCACTGGAGGAGGGCATATCCAAAAGCATGACCGCGCGCGTCAGCAGCTTCGGTCGACCCTCGGAGGTGCGTACGTAGGCACCACGCGAAGCCAACAACAGAATTTCACAGCCAGGCTCGTCCTCGCCCTGCAGGAAGTCCCCGACATTCCAGGTCACCACAGCCGGGGCAATCTCGATGTGTTCATCGGCCACCGAAGAGAACACCGTTCCTTCATGCTGGTAGTGGATATCGATGTAACGCTTACCGTTGTCGTGGAGGGTGGCCATGTACAAGTCGATATCCCCGTCGCCATCGGCATCGGCGAAAGTCCTTGCCCCCAACTGCTCGCCGGAAGGCTGCACGTAGGAAGCCAAGTGACCGGCTTGCTGGGCCACCAGGAATACCATAGCAGTCAGCATCATGGATTGAGCTCCGGCGGCATGGCCGTTTCCTCGAGGATCAACTCACCAGTTTCCCAAGTGATCAATGACAGGATCGAATAGTAACTCTCGTTACCGTCGCGACGATAACGGAACAGATCGGTGATCAGCAAGGTGCCGATCGCGAACTCGCCGCGATCCTCTCCGATCTCACGCCTCCAGTTGAACAGCGGCCAGATTCCTGCTTCGGTCATCACGCTGCCAGGGCTCCAGGCATCGACCTCAATCGACCGCTTCTTGCCATTTGCGGCCAACACCAGCATGGCCATTGCGTCGCCTGGTCGCACGCCCAATCGCACGCGACGCAGGAATTCACCAGCAGAACCGGGGTCTTCGCCTTGGAACTGTAGGATGACGTCGCCCTCGCCCAAGCCCGCTTCATGCAAAGGACTCTCGACATCCAGTGCGACAACTTCAGGAAAGCCTTCGGCGTTGTCACGGAAGGCGCCGCGCAATAGGCCGCGGTCGACGTGATAGAGATAACGCGTGGCGCTGGTGCTGCGCATCGTCAGCTTCGCGGCGACCGCCATGACCTTGCTACCACGCTGGAACTCTAACTCCACATCGGCGGCTTCGGTGATGCCCTCGAGCAGCTTGGTCAACCGCTGTGGGTCATCGGTGGCACGACCATCAAACTTCAGCAGGATGTCACCGACCGCCAAGCCCGCGACCTCGGCCGGGCTGGATGGTTCAACCTCGATCACACGCACCCCGGGAGGAACGTCCAAGGAGAACATGTCGTCGGAAGCGTTGAGCTCGACTTCGAGACCAAGAAAGGCCTCTTGGCGCGTACTGTCGTCGACGGCCGTTTCCATCGCATAGAACGTGGCCGGCAGCGGCAGCGGTTCGCTATGGAATGCACAACTGGTGCAGGCAGCCAGCGCCATGGTGGCAAAGAAGGTGGAAGTGGATTTCATACTTGTTTACGACGGAACATCAACAAGGCGAAGACTAAAGAGAGCGCGACCGCAGGGAGTGGACTGATCCAACCGATCTGGACGATTTCATCGAAAGAGTACGGGTAAGCATCGGCATTGCCGGCAGCCCGTTCATTGGCTTCCTTCAGGAAGGAATCCTGGCCCATCGCAGGCAGGACATCGGAGAATAGCCAAGGAGCCTTCTCGCCCATGGTCTCATGCAGCAAAGACGGCGCCAGCATGACCGCTAGGCCGACACCGACACCGGCAACGCCATGGCGAAATGCGGTCGACATCCACACGCTGAACATGGCCAAGGCCAACAACGGCAGGATGGCATGAGCCATCGACTTGTAGAGCAGAAGGTCGATGCCTTCCTCCTCGATGCCAAGCAGCACCTCGCCACCCGACATGATGTCACCTGCGTCGAATAGCAGGGCGGAGCAACCTGCCGAGCCAGCAATGGCGCAGACGAAGAGTGTCAACGGCAGAATAATTGCGACCACACAACGCGATACCGCGAAGGCGCTGCGGGAGATGCGTCGAGCCAGTGGATCACGGACCGCGCCAGAGGAAATCTCGCGCGGCAATCCTCCAGCGAGGAAGATTAAGGTTGCAATCTCGACGAGGAACAAACCCGCGCGCGTGCCATCGCCAAACTGAGGCCAGAAGTTCCAGACGGCAACCTCGCCGATGCCACCACCGCCGGCAGCCTTGACGATTTCCAACTTGATGCGCGCGCCGGCTACATAGAGGACTGCCAACAGGAAAACGCCGACATGCATCCACACCACCGAGCGTCGATGACGCAGCAGATAAAGCTCGCCGCGGAGACTGCGCCACAAGCCAATCATGCAGCTTCCTCCGCATTCGGTTGGCCCTTTTCCAGGGCCTGGTGGAAGACGTCGACCAAACTGGCGCCTTCGCGCGCGAACTCCTCCACACCAAGACCGGCCTCGACCAGTTTGCTGAGGGCCGCTGAAGCGTCGAATTGGGACGCGACCCGCACGCTGATCTCGGCACCATCGGTCAGGACCTCGGGCAAAACGCCCGGCAGGCCCTGAAGGACCTTCGCGGCACCAGCAGGATTGGCGGAACGAACGCGCAGACCGTCGCCAGCGGATGCCAGCAACTCCGGAACCTGACCTTCCAGCAAGGTGAGGCCATCCTCAATCAAGCCGACACGATTACAGACATGCTCGACTTCGCGGAGGTGATGGCTCGACAGGACGATGGTCACGCCCGCGTTCTTAGTGAGTGCGGAGAACAAGGACAGCATGCGCTCCACGCCTTCCGGGTCCAGGCCCGACAGGGGTTCGTCCAGAACCAGCAACTCCGGACTGCCGAGCAAGGCGCGCGCCACAGCAGCACGCCGGCCTTGGCCATGAGAAAGGCGATCACCACGATTGTGCTGACGATGGGTAAGGCCGACCAGGTCAAGAGCCTCGGCAACCGTGCGTCCGCCACGGATGCCACCACGAATCCACGCCACTTCTAGGTTCTGGCGTAAGGTCAGGGTGTCGTCCATGCCAGGTGGATCCAAGGCCACGCCGTACGGCTTGGCGACCTGGTGAATCCGTGGACTGTCCACACCCAAGACCTTGCAGTGGCCGCCTTGATAAGGCAGGTAGCCGAGCAGGCAACGCATGGCGGTGGTCTTGCCTGCGCCGTTGCGACCCAGCAGACCATAGAGATCGCCAGGGCGTACCTCCAGGTCGACGCCTTTGAGGATCGGCTTACCACCGAGGCGGACCTTCAATCCACGAACTTCGATGGCGGGGCTATTGGACATACATGCTATTGGGTAGGAACCGCCGACCGGATGGCTAGCGAGGGGCTCAATCTTCGCGTGGGGCAGGGCTAGAATCAACCAAGATGACCTACTTCCCCTTCAAGGCGCTTACGTTCGATTGCTTCGGCACGTTGATAGATTGGCGACAAGGACAGAAAATTGCCCTGAAGAAGCTGCCTAGTCTTGGTGCGGTGGACCTGGACTTCGCGGCAATCAATGAATCCCGCCTTGAAATTGAGGTCCGCATGCAGGCCAGTTCCTGGCGCCATTACGCCGACATCCTGGCCGAATCTATCCAGGAAGCCGTCGATAAGGTACACAAAGTCTTTGTACCGCGCGCCGAATGCAAGCAGTTTGCCGCATCCCAAGCCAGCTGGCCAGCCTTCGAGGACAGCGCCCCAGCCCTCGCGGCTTTGGCTGCCCCCTATCGCTTGGGACTGCTGAGCAACTGCGATGCCGCCGCCTTGGAGACCTGTGCACGCGAAATGCTGGACCTGCGCAACCCCCTCATGATCTCGTCAGAAAAGGTACAGAGCTACAAGCCAGGCCGACGCCATTGGGAAGCCGCCGTACATGCGCTCTACTGCCAGCCCAGGGAAGTGCTGCATGTGAGCGCCTATAAGTCCTACGACCTGGAGCCTGCCCACCAGCTGGGCTTTCCGGTGGCGTGGATACAAAGAGATCACGAGCGGCAACCCGAAGGTGTACCGCTCGCTTACGTGGCCACGGACATGATCGACCTGGCCAAACAGCTCTTGGATTAGCGAGGTAGTGGCGGTGGTGAGCCGCCGCTGCTACCCGACCCGGTCCCGGTGCTATTGCTGCTGAGCAACTCACGCAGGCCACCGATGCCACCGAGCAAGTCCGCAGATTCGAACGGCACGAAGACGGTTTTATCGCCAGTGCTAACCTTACCGATCTCGGCGAGGGTATCGAGGTAGGTCAGAGCCACCTGATACTGAGCAGCGTTGGCATCGACGCCCTCCAAGGCAACGCGCACCATATTGAGGCCTTCGGCCTCGCCAGATGCGCGCAGCACGCGACTTTGACGGTCACCTTCAGCGACCGCGATTTGGGCATCACGTTCACCCTCAGCGCGCAGCACTTGTGACTTCTTGACCCCTTCTGCCTCGAGGATCTGTGCGCGGCGATCACGCTCCGCCTTCATCTGCTTTTCCATCGCATCCTGCACCGAGTGAGGAGGGCTGATGTCCTGCAGCTCCACGCGGTTGACCTTGACGCCCCACTTATCTGTAGCGTCGTCGAGCACAGTGCGCATCTTGGAGTTGATTTCATCACGACTGGACAAGGTGGTATCCAATTCCATCTCACCAATGATGTTACGCAAGGTGGTCTGTGCGAGCTTCTCGATCGCAACTGGCAGGTTGGCTACCTCATAGACCGCGCGACGTGCGTCAGTGACCTGGTAGTAGAGCAAACCATTAACTTCGATGACCACGTTATCGCGTGTAATCACGCTCTGTTCAGGGAAGTCGAAGACCTGTTCACGCAAGTCGACCGAGGCTGTATTGATGGTGCGTGCGATAGTGCCACGCGGACCTTGGATGCGGCTGCGCCATGCAATCTGACGAGGCCGATCGATGAAGGGCCAGATGATGTTGATGCCTGGCTGCAAGGTGCGATGGAACTTACCCAATCGCTCGACGAGCATGACTTCGGCTTGACGGATGATTTTTAAGCCCTTCAGTGCAAGCAGCACGACGAGGACTACTAGAGCAAGAAGAACGGCAACAGTTGGACTCATGGGAATGAAGGTAGGGGAATTAAAATCAAGCGATGGAAGAAACGGTCAATGTATTGCCATCGATGGAGACCACTAAGACCTTGGCCCCAACCGCGAACTGTGTCGACGCTTCCGCGCGCCACTCCTCGGATTGGACCTTGACACGGCCGACGCCATCAGGGCTAATTTCTTCCGTGACCAGACCAGTGGACCCGACCAAAGCATCGACGTTGGATGGCACACCTTTGCTCATGACCCTGCGCAGGAAGATTGGCCGCAAGTAGATGAGGCCGACCAAGGTACCGATTACGAACGCGAAGACTTGGATGCGCATATCCAAGCCGAATGCGGCGACGATGGCAGCGAGTACGGTGCCAGGAGTGAGGGCGCCAAGCAGGAAGCCGGCGGTCAGGATCTCTCCGGCTAACAAGATAATGGTCAGGACCAGCCAGAACTCCCAGGACACGATGTCGACGATGCTCGCTGAACTGAAGAACTCGGCGAGATCCTGCCAGAAAGTCGTGGATTCTGACTCCGTTTTTTGTAGAAGAGTTAAAGGAATCATTTGGGGGGCCTCCGCCCTATTACTCTACGCAAGCAAGAGGGTGAATGCAGGGGAAATTGGCCTTAAAGTTGGCTCAAACCGACTTCAATCGCCTTTTCAAGCTGGCGATCGAGCCCAGTGACATAATCGCCTGGCAGGTTCTCCACCGGGAAATCCGGTGGGCAACCATTCAGCTCCATGTTGGTCATATCGGCATCGTTCACGTACCAACCGCGGAACGGCAAACGCACAAAGGAACCGTCGGAAAGGCTCGCGCCACCGGTGGAGATCACCGCCCCGTAGGTCTGCTTACCTACTAACTTTCCGCGCCCCAAAGTTTTGATCGCCCAGGAGAAGATTTCGGCGTTGGAGTAACTGTTCTCGTTGCACAGCACCACGACCGGCTTATCCCAAGTGGCGAAAACGCGCCGTCCTTGAGGATAGCCTTCCCCACCTTCGCGCGGAATGGTGATGGCGTGATCGCGCACCGTCAGCATGGCCAGGATCATGTCCGTGGTCCAACCGCCGCCGTTCTCGCGTACGTCGATCAGCAAGACATCCTTGTCATGTGCCGCATCGAAGAGCGCACGCTCGAAATCTATCAAAGGCTCGGTACTCATCGATTCAATGTGCACATAGCCGAGGCGTCCTCCGGATGCCTCCTCCACGCGGGCGCGGGCGATGTCTTCAGAGCGACGATAAAGGGCACCACTAATCGAGCTCGTCGGACGGATAACCACTTCACGCTTCTCCCCTTCCGCATCCTCCACCGACAGGAAGACTTCCTTGCCGGCCTTGCCGGTCATCAGGCGAGCCCAGTTATCTCCTTCCATGTACGGCACCCCATCGACCGACAAGACGAGGTCGCCAGCGAAGAGTTCACTGATACTGCGCGTCGCCGGCGTACCCAACAAGGTCTCCGCAACCTTGCGACCAGGACCGGGATAGCTCTCATCCCAAAGCACCCCGAGCATGCCCATGCCAGGTGAATCGGTCTCCTTAGCTCTGGTTGAACCGAAGTTGTAGTAGCCCATGTGACTGGCGTTCATCTCACCGAGCATCCAGTTCATCATCTCTCCGTAGTCCTCCTGGGTGGACGCAACCTTAGCCAAGGGCAACCACTTTTCCAACGAAGCGGACCAATCGTGACCGTGGAAATTCGGGTCGTAAAAGTTGCGATCCAAAAGGCGCCACGTCTCGCGTGCGACGGCATCACGGACCTCGGTGCGATCCTCGCGGTACTGGACTGAGAAGGGATAGCTCTTCTTGCCACCGACGATCGAACCGGACTTAACGTAGAACGGCGTCTTATCGGCTAGGCTGAAGGAACGCACCGTGACGCTCTCGACCTTGTCTTCCTTACGTTCGAAGATGTCGACGCTGAAGAAGCCACTCTCGGCGGTGCTGTTGCTGGTCAAGCGCGTGCCGGTGTTGGCGTTGAAGTAGATTTTGTCGGAATCGGCGTTCCAGCCAACCATGCGCTCATTACCTTCGCGGCGCGTCATGCGGCGCAGGCGCTGACCGAGGTCATCCCAGTCGATTACGACCTCGTCGACCTCATCCTTCTTGTCATTGTCCTTATCGACACCGCCATCCTCCTGCATCTTGCCGGCGGCAGAATCTTCCAGACCACTCATGCTGCTAGTACGCATCGCGGTCAATGGGAACAGGGCTTCAATGGCACTGACCACACCGGTCATCTTGTCGCCATCGATGGTCAACTCGCCACTCACTGGACCGGCATCGGGGATCGACAACTGGAAGCTCAAGGTCTTGGTTTCGGCATTCCAGGAAGGGTTGTCCAGCGGGCCACTAAACATCATCGACTCCAGGTCACCGACTACCTTCTCTCCACGTATCAGCACGTGAATGGTGAAGGGCATGCCCTCTTGCGGCAAGGGATCAGGGCCGGTGACTTTGCCTTCCCAGGTGCCGCAAAGGACGGCGTCGGCAGCAGTGGCTTCAGGAAGCTCGGCTTCCTTCTAGGCCGCCGTCTTCTTGTTCGCCTCGGCCTTCTTCTTAGCTTTCTTTTCGGCCTCGATTGACTCCAGCCGTTCACGCTTGTTGCGCTCCATGTCGGCCGAGCGCAGGAACACCACCCATGCGTCAGTCTCGTCAAGCATCATGCGCCGCGAGGTGAAGCCGATTTTGCGGCCGTCTGGCGACCATCGTGGTGAGGTGTCATCGTCGGGATGACGGGTCAGGTTCAAGGGCTCCACGCCCGGCTCACTGGCATCCAAGCCAGTGACGTCGGTGCGCGCCAGAAAGATGTCGTAGTTGAAGTCGTTGTCCGGTTGCGAGTAAACCACCCAAGCGCTGTCCGGTGACCAATCGAAATCAGGCACCTCGAAGCCGGTGGTGATGGTGCGCAAAATGGAGCAATCCTTGGGATCTCCTATTACCAAGCTGCCTGGCGAGATGGTCCATGCCAAGCTCTCGCCGTCCGGTGCCAAGTGCAAGCCACCTTCGTCCGTAGCGGTCTCAGTGATGCGCTCAAGGTCGAACTCGCGAGCCAGCCAGAAGGGCGTGATTTCGGCTTCCTCTTCCCCCTTGGATTCGCTCTGCTTGTCGCCGTCGCCCTTGGCATCTTCTTTGGCCTTCGGCGCAGGAGTGCCAGCGGTGCGCACGCGGTAGATCTCGCCATTGCCATCCCGCTCGGAGATGAACATTAACGCGTTGCCATCTTCGGCCCAGATTGGCGAGTAGTCTGGAGCCGGGTCGGTGGTGACTCGTACGCAACGACGGATGTCGTCATGCTTGCGCAATACGTAGACATCGCCGGCGGAGACGAAAGCGACCGACTCACCGTCCGGTGACACGGCAATCTGGCTGGCGCCACTACTGACTGTGCGGGTATGGACCGGCGGGTCTGACGGGTCGATGCTACCGAATACTGGTATCTGCGTGGGTGAGCCGCTGGCTAGGTCGATGCTGACGATGCCCGCACCCAACTCGGCGACCACGGTGCGTCCACCATTCCCGATGGCGGCGTTACGCAAGGTCATTCCACCTGGGTGATAGACCAGGCTGGCCTTGCCACCACTGCGCCTGACCTTCCACAGGCCAAGATCACGACCGGCCTCGTTGCCAGCACAGGCACGATCGGACAGGAAGTAGACCCATTCGCCGGAAGCATCAAGCATCGGGCCGAGGTCGTTACCGTCGAACACGGTCAGTTCGGAATGCTGGTTCGAGGCGAAGTCGTAGGTCCATAAGGAACTGTTGGCCGGACCGCGATAGGCGCGACGCGATGGATTGCCATGGCCACGCTCATAAACCAAGTGCTGGCCATCGGTCGAAAGGCTAGCGCTCTTAATCGCCCAGTCACCAAGGATGGTCGGTGTGCGGCCGTCGCGATAAGCGACCCACAAGCCGGTGTCACGGCGCGAGTAACGACGATCACGTTGCGCACCAATCAAAAGGCGGTCCTGATCAATCCACCCCAATAAGCGCTCACGCTCAGAATGCCAGGTGATGCGTTGCGGAATGCCGCCGACTGCAGGCACTAGGAAGGTGTCATAACCACCGTTACGGTTGGAGGCGAAGGCCAACCATTTGCCGTCGGGCGACCACTTGGGACGGGCGTCGAAGGCATCGTGTGCGGTGATGCGCTGTGCCTTGCCGGTGGCGACGTCGGCCACCCACAAGTCTCCTTGATGGGCGAAGGCAAGCTGCTGACCGTCGGGCGAAAGCGCTGGGTGACGTGGCAGCTGCAGCTGTGGTGGCCCGTCCGGATCTTGCAACGCCGCAAGGGTGGCGACGGACATGGCGCCAGCTGGTTGAAACTCGGCGTTGGAGGCCGACGTCGCTGGGCTGGCACACGCCCCGAGCAACATGAGGATGGCAGGGAAAGCTGAGAACGGCATGAGGGGCAGGATAGCCCTTCCCTTCGCTACTGGCCGGCCCCCTTAAGGTAATTTGGATCTCCTCAGCGCAGCCGAGGAAATGCTGTGGAGCGCTGCTCCGGGTCTATTCCGCCGACACCTGCAGGACTAGGCGCAGGCGCGTGGCCTCACCCAACAATGAGGTCGCGCTACGGACCAGCACGATACGCCCGTTGTCGTCGGCGACGTAGGTGCCCTGGAACTTCAGCTCGGCAACTTCAGGCGTCTCGATCGCCAAGTCTTGGGCGGGACTCGCCGGCACCTTGCCGTCATAGCCGACCTCGCCGCTAGTCGCAGCAGCTAGGCGAATCTGGCGTGAACCAAGCAGTTCGACGACCGAGAACTTGATGTCCAGGTCAACCTCGATCTTGCCATCGGCGCGACGACGGCCGTTGAACTGACCCTGAGCTCCGGAGAACAGGTTCTCAAAGTATGGATCCGCAACGCGCGACACCGATGCGACTTCGACATCCCAATCGGTCAACGCATCGCGCACCGTGCCTTGGGCGAAGGTGATTGGCATTCCCTGCAAGGCATTCCATGCCAATTGCGAGACTTCGCCTTCCACACCATCTTCGATGGTCTGTACCGACAAGGACAAGGAGAAGGGTTGGGCTTCGGCCATGGCGCTAGCCACCGCAGCCTGTGCGGTAGCCAAGGCTTTCTCACCATCAAAAATGACGAATCCTTCCGAGTTGGACCACAGACTGGTGGAAGCTTCCCAGCAATCCAGGTAATTGGACCAGGATGCCAAACGCGCCAAGGTCGGGACGCTGATCATCGCGAGCTTGTCGCCCAAGACGATGCTGCCGGCAGGCGCCGCGGACTCGATTTTGAACTCCAACACCACCTTGCCGGGACCAAGATTGGCAAGCTCGACCTGGCGCACCTCATTGGGCTTCATGGCCGTGGTTAGCCCACATTCGGCGACATGCTCGATCAAGCGCATCTTGCCATCCATCTGCGCATAACCATCATCCAAGGGCTCGCTAGGCGCAGTCGTGGAATGGACCAAGGCGACTTCGGCCTGCCAACCCAAGCCTGGAATGGGCAAGAACTCCAGCGCCAAGGAGGTGCCTCGGTACTGGTGACCGACGACTGGGTCGAGGATGCCGGAGCCAGAGGCAATCTCCACGTTGAAGTCGAGGATCTCAGATAGGCGTCTGCAATCGGACAAGGCGATGGCCTTGCCAAGCGGTACCGATTCGCGACCGGTCAGGACTTCCTTGCCGCTGGCAAGGATGCGGTAGTTGACCACCACCGGTTGTGGCGCGGTGTCGTCCATCCATAGCTTATGGATGGACTCGGAAACGCCCTCTGAGGCTACGACGCGACTTAGCAGGGATAAGCGACTGTCATCGGCGGTATCTGTACCACGCTCCAGCCAACCTGGCTGCAAGGCAACCCAACGGCCATACCCTGCGACGCCCTCATCGATAAAAAGCTTTCCATCGCGGTCGCAGACCGGCAAGGAGGGATGTGGCAGGGCGGGTTCCTGGGCGATAGCCCCAGGGGAAAGGAAGGCACAGATGGCAAGTGAGGTATACAGCATTGAAGGGCCCCAGAAGTGTTTGACTAAGCTTAGAGCATTCGGCGAAGCGAGTTACCAGGAACTTTTTAGGAGTCGGTCCTTCATTGCCGATAGAAAGCTGTGCCCCCCTGAAAGGGTGCACGAACCGCCCCCTCGTCCCTCTTCAATGGCTAAACAACGCCTCATCGACCGATTTCCCCAGTTTCGCGACAAGTATCACGCGGACCTGGTGACTGATCGAATCAACGCAATCCAACTCTGGGCCCCCCCCACCATGACCCCGAGAAATTACCATGAAAATCCTGATCGTTGACGACGAGATCGTACCCCGCCGGGTACTCGAGAAGCAGCTGAGCAATTGGGGCCATGAGGTCCTGATGGCCAAGGATGGCGCTGAGGCCTTGCAGCTCTTCCATGACCATCAAGTGAAGATGGTCATCACCGACTGGATGATGCCGGGCCTCAATGGCCCGCAACTTTGCGCCGAGATCCGTAAGGCCGAAGCAGAATCCGACAACCCGGCCTTCGTGATTCTGCTGACCTCCAAGAACAGTTCCGAGGACCTTGCCCATGGCTTGGATTTGGGAGCCAACGATTTCATTACCAAACCCTTCAAAAAGCTGGAGCTGCAGGCACGCTTGCGCAACGGAGTCCGCATCCTGCAACTGCAAGCCGAGTTGCTGCGCAAGAAGGAAGAGGCCGTGCACTTGGCACGCACCGACACCCTCACTCAGCTGATGAACCGTCGCGCAATGTTAGATGTGATGCGACTGGATGAGGATCGCATGCGTCGTGAACGCCGCCCCTTGGGCATGGTGATGATCGACATCGACAAGTTCAAGAACATCAACGACACCTATGGTCACACCATCGGCGACCTTGTCCTGCAGGAGACCGCCAAATGCTTCGCCCAGACCATCCGTGGTGGTGACTACCTCGGCCGTTGGGGTGGCGAGGAGTTCCTGATTGCTCTGCCAGGTGCTGACATCATTCAATGTGCCGAAGTCGCTGAGCGTTGCCGAACTCGCATCGCCGCCCTGCGCTTCCCGCTTGAAGATGGGTCGGTGCTCAGCGTCACCGCCAGTTTCGGCACGGCGTCGGCAGAAGGCGCAGATCGCGTGGGTCTGTTGGAATTGGTCAACCAAGCGGACAAAGCCTTGTATTGGGCCAAGGATTCGGGGCGCAACCGCGTCAAAATCTACGTCGCCAGCGCTGACACCGAAAACACCCGTCATGGCTAGATGAAAGTCTAGCTCTCGGCGAGACCAGTCTGCCGAAGTGCAACTTGAGACCGTGCCTCAGGCTTTCGGTACGGGTTTCATTAAGCGCCAACTCACCACCAACAGGAAGATGCCGAAGGCAATCGTCAGTGGTCGCGCGTCCAGCCAACTGTTGCGCAGATAGACGCCGAGGATGACGGCGGGCAAGGAGCCCATGAACAGCGCCGGCAACCACCGGCCGACCACGCGGTCGTCACGGTAAGCCACTCGTAACGAGATGAAGGCAGTGGGCACCATCGCCATCAGGCTCACAGCGGTGGCTTGGTGGAATCCGACGCCACCGACAAGGAAGACTAGGCCCGGCACCACGACGATGCCGCCACCGACGCCGAACAGAATTGAACAAATGCCGGCCAGCATGCCGAGGCCGACACTGGCCAACAACATGATGCTGCGGCTGCCGGCTGAGATTCCGTCCAACGCCTGCTCCGGGATCTGACCAAAAATCCCAAGGCTACGCGCGGCGGCGAGCAACAAGACCGCCAGGAACAATACCTTCAGGTGCGTAGCTTCGAGGCGCTGATCGATGGCACGCCCCACCGCCACACCGAAGGGACCACCGACAGCTACTGCCAGCGCCAACAAGGGATCATGGTTGGCTGGAACGGTGAGGTATTCGGCGATCACCGCAACGGCAGCAGCGACGGGCACCACGGCTAAGGCGGTGCCGGTGGCACGTCGAATGCTCAAGCCCTTCAGGATTAGGGCTGGCCCCATGATCAGGCCGCCGCCGACACCGAGCAGGCCAGCCAACAAGCCAGCCGCAAGGCCAACGCCGAGAATCCGCGGCTCGGCCCGTGCCATCAGGATTCGCGACTGCGGATGCGGTCGGCGAGGCCGGTGGTGCTGCGACCAGGCAACAGGTCGATGAACTGCACCTCGCCGCCGGATTGCTCAACAAACTCCGCCCCCGCCACCCCCTTGCCGCGCCAATCGGCGCCCTTGACCAGGATGTCAGGTTGCAGGTCACGGATCAGCAGTTCCGGTGTATCGGCCGCGAAAGGTACGACCATGTCAACGCATTCCAAGGCGGCCAGCACCTCGGCGCGATCAACCAATGCGTTGAAGGGGCGCTCTTCGCCCTTCAGGCGCTTCACCGAGGCGTCGTCGTTGAGGCCCAGGACCAGAACGTCACCTAGGCCGCGGGCGGCAGACAAGTAGCGCACATGCCCAGCATGCAGGATATCGAAACAACCGTTGGTGAAGACGATGCGACGACCTTCGCGGCGGAAGGTGGCGAGGGCAGTCTGCACGCCTTCGACGTCGTCGGCCGAGTAGACCTTGCCCGACGGGGTGCTGGCTCGCAACTCATGCAGGAGTTCCTCGCGACCAACGGCAGTCGTGCCAACCTTGGCGACGGCCAAGCCAGCTGCGGCGTTCGCCAGACGTACGGCGACGTCGTGCTCAAGGCCGTCGGCCAGTGCCAAGGCCAAGGCAGCAACGACGGTATCGCCGGCACCGGTGACATCGTAGACCTGACGCGCGGCGGTGGGCAGATGCAATGGTTCTTGATCGGCGTCAAGCAGCAACATTCCCTCGGCACCGAGGGTGATCAGCAAGGCCTGGAGCCCGGAGTGGTCGCGCAGGCTTTCGCCCTCACTGGCAAGCATGCTCATGTCATGCAGATCCTTGCCAGAGGCACGTTCGGCCTCGGCGCGGTTCGGCGTAACCATGGAGGCGCCACGATAACGACTGAGGTCGCTGGTCTTCGGATCCACTAGGCAAGGCACAGCGCGACGCTGTGCTTCGACGATGACGTCGGCGACAAGACTATCAGTCAAGCATCCCTTGGCGTAATCGGACAACACCAGGGCATCCCATTCTGCAGCGACCAGTGCCGCAAGCAGGCTGTCGCGGGTGGCGGACCGGATGACTTGGACATCCTCACGATCGACGCGAAGCATCTGTTGGTTGCGTGCCATCACGCGGATCTTCTGAACGGTTGGACGGTCGTCGCAGAGCTCCATGCCTGATGCGTCGGCACCCAACTCCTCGAAGGCCTTGATCATCTCGTGGCCGGCGGCATCGTTTCCAAGCGGCCCGAAGCAGCACACCTCGGCACCGAGTTCGACCAGGTTGGCGACCACGTTGCCGGCTCCTCCGAGGCGATCTTCCTCACGCGAGGCATGCACCACCGGCACCGGTGCTTCGGGACTGATGCGATTAGCTTCACCCCAAATGTAACGATCGAACATGTAATCGCCGATTACGGCGATGCGCGGCTTGCCCATTTGCTG
>JASMKM010000101.1 GCA_030749235.1 Planctomycetota bacterium
TCGTCGAGTTCCGTGGCGCCGCTGCGGTCAGCCACGAGAACAACGATCCGGATGGCGAGCCATCCCCGCTGACCACCGCCGATGCGCCATTGGATAACTATGGCGACTGGGATGGTCTAACTGGTGGTGTCAGTACCCCAAGTGCATGGACCACCAACTTCGCAGACCTCGAAGGACTTGGCTACAAGTACTTCCAGGTGCGCGTGACCTTCACCTCCAACGCGAACTTGGGCTTGCGTCCAGCTCTCGATGGCCTTGGCATCGTCTGGAAAAACTAACCGATGGATTTCACCGTGAACACCTTCCTGAGAAAGACTTCACTCCTGAGCCTGGCGCTCCCAGCCCTATTGCTGATGGGTTGTGGCGGGGCCAAGAACAACTTTGGCATTGCCGGCAGTGGTAGCACCGGACCAGGCAGTGGTAAATCCACACTGACTCTCGAGGACATGCAGTGGGGCCGTCTAGTCGATGTCTTCGACAGCACCGGTCTGTTGGTGGAGTCCAATGTCTTGATTCGCGAGAGCGTGCAGAGCGATGGCGTCATCTACGAACTGAGCCTGAACCCGATTACCCAGCGTGAGACTCTGACCATTGCCCTTGAGGAAGGCACTGCCCAGTTCAATTCCGCCTATACCGCCGCAACTAACGGCTTGGCTTCACTGCAATCCAAGGGCTTCGATGCACCTCCGCCATTTACCAAGGTTGCGCGCAATGGCTGCATCCAGTTGGTCTTTAGCGAGTACCTCGATCCAGCCACCGTTGACCGCCAGACCATCCAGGTCCTGGTGGGTACCAGCGCTGAGACCCTCCAGAGCTTGGAGTTGCGTTACATTGTTAAAGAGGGCATCGGCCAGGATGGTCAGCCGAAGGGATTGGTGATCCTCGACCCGACCATCTCGCGTCTGGAATCCGAGACCTACAGCATTCCTGAGAACGGTGTGGGCTTCCCTGCGTCGGTCGGCCAGGTCAACCCCAACGTCAAAATTCGCATTCCGACTGCACGCAACCCGTTCTTGAACCAGAATATGTTGCTGACCAACAAGTCCGGCACACAGACCTTCGACGTGGTTCGCGATTCCAATGGCACCTCGATTCTTGAGCCGCATGAGTTCGCCGGATTCGATCCGGTCTCGGTGCGTTCTTTCCGTACCGGCAACAACTACGACGTCTTCAACGGCTTTCTGATTGACAACCTGCGTCCTGACCTGATCGTAACTCAAGGGGTCACTATCTCTTCCGTCACCGAGGCCGGTTACCTGCGTACCTTGACCTATGCGATCGACGCCGTCGGTTGCCGTCCGATTACCCCGAAGGTCGGCGACGTCCACGAGGTGGGCGATGCCCTAGTGCAGATCAACAGCGTGGTCAGCGCCGTCGATGACAGCGCCTATGTGGTGACCGGTACTTTGCTTTCCGGCACCTTGTCGGCGGGCGCCTCGGCCTTGAGCGGCTTCTTGACCACCAAGTACACGGTGGCCGATGCTCCGGTGCAGTTCTGCTTCGTGACGATTACACCGTCTCCGGCTTCCTTCCCAGCAACGGAGGTTGATCCCTTCGCGACCTTCTCGGTGCGCTTTAGTGAACCAATCGACGTCGGTACTGTGCGTTCCTTGGATTCGATGGTGCTCGCCAGTACCGACAACACCAACGTCGAGATCCTCGACGACGAGTGGAACCAAGTTGGCGGTGAGATGGTCGCCGATTACATCGACCGTCTGCCAGGCTTCAGCCCAGGTGCCGGTTCGGGTGCCATCATGTTCGGTCCTGTCTCGGCCTCCGGTGACGCCCAAGGCTTCACCATGGCGCCGGTCGCCGGTGTCAGCGACCCCTTTGGCTTCGGTGCAGCGCAGCAGATTTCGTTGGCCTTGCGCGACGGTTCCAGCGGTATCCTCGACCTATCGGGTAACCCGATGAACTTCAGCGGCTTCGTCGCTGGTCACTCCACCCAGACCGAGGGTCAGTTGACCCTCGACACCAGTGGTGCAGGCGTACCTGCTGACAACTACTTTGCCTTGCGCGGCAATGGTGCCGATGAGGATAACGATCAGGCACCCGAGTACGCTGGCCAGCTGGGCCCCCAACTCGGTGATGGCGTATTGCGCGGTCGTTCCCTGACGCGCTTTTCGTGCCAAGCCGACCAGACCAACCAATACGTCGGTCAACGCCTGAAGTTCACCAGCGGCATCATGACCCCATTGGTTCCTTCTGGTGCAGTCATGATGACGGTGTGGGCTTATCACCACCTCGGCTTTGGCCTGACCTCGAACTCCGAGTTCAACCTTGATGTTGAAGGTCTCAACTGGTCGCCTTTCGAAGGCGTCTTGTTCGATGACACTTTTGCTCGTTACTCGGTGGCCTTGGCGCACTCGCGCCGCTTCCCGGATGACTACATCAACCCGATGACCGGTTATCCAGACCATAAGAACTCGGGTCTGCGTCGCCTGACCTCCAATAACTTTGATGAGAACATCTACGGTTATGGTCAGAACCCGAACACCTACGCCGATTTGGACGAGGTGGTCTGCTTTGACAGCAGCTACTCAATCTCTACCATTAACCGTTTCCAGACTTCTGGTGGGGTGTGGATGTACCCATGGCCGGACTTCACCTCTACCTATACTTGGCGTGATACTTCTTACCCGAAGCCAAACGGCGGAAGCTTGGAAGGCGGTAACCCGCTGGATGGATGGGGTGTGCCACCACGCACCATCTCGGGCGCCCCTCCGACCTACAACAAGGGCTACTACCCTAGTATCGCCCTGCCGTTATTGATGCGTTACCGCTGCTACCCACGTGGTGGTGAGTGGGGCTTCAACGGCTTCCAGGTGCAGATCATGGTTGGCTCGTCGAACATCCCGGCTTTCCGCGTGTTCAGCGCAGGTGGTCAGGACACAGCTCCTACCTGGCAGCTAGTCAGCCCTGACCTGCCACCAAAGGGGACCAACCCTTATGGTGGTTACGTGACTTCCGGTCCGACCCAAGGTTCGGTGACCAAGGGCTTTGGCCCTGAGCTCTACTGGGGCCAGGTCGACTTTGTGACCAAGGTCAGCAAGATTTACACCCACTGGTTCGACTTTGGTGGTGACCTCCAATCACTGTCCTCGGTGACCTTAGAGCCTACCTCTACCCAGGCCAACCCAGGTACCTCGGTGCTGGTGGATTACCGTGCCACCACCTTGGTCCAAGATTCTGGCTGTACCAATCTCGCTTCGCCGTTGGATGATGCATCCTCAGGCTTCGATGCCTACGGTGATTACGACAACACTGCCTGCGGCAACGTCGACCAGCCAACCGATTGGTCCGACGACCCGGCAGACCTGGTTGCTTCCGGCAAACGCTTCTTCCAGCTACGCTTTACCTTTGTCGCCAATATCGACCAAGACCTTGAAGCAGAACTCGACGCCTTTGGCTTCGCTTACACAACCAATTGATGCTCCCTTCTCGTTTCCCCATCCTGCGTAACCTCCTGCTTGCCGGCTGCGTCCTGAGCGCTGTCCTTGCTGGGGGATGTAAGTCATCCTCGCCGACCGTCGGCACCTTCGAAGCCCTGACCACCAACATCAGCGATGGTGACATCTGGGCATTGAACCGCCCGATTCAGATTGTGTTCAACAGCGCGATCGATCCCGCGTCGGTCGGATTCGCTTCGGTCATCATTCGTCCTACCGGCGAGAGTGGTCTTGACCAGCCGGTGACCGGCACTTTCGAGTTGATGGCGGACACCAATGGCCGCCCGAACCGAATGGTGGTGTTCACGCCTGCTTGCCCGACCAATGCCACCAATACCAACGGAGGCCTGGTTCCAGGAGGCAAGAGCTATGAGTTAGTTCTGCCGACCTTGGGGAATCAAGGCTCGTCGGTTCTGCGCGATACCGAAGGGCATCAACTGGCCACCGGCCTAACCCGCAACTTCAAGACGCCTGAGATCGGGGAAGCGCTGTTCGCCGACACCATCATCGGCCCCCCGGCCTTCGATACGGTGGAAGTCCCGAACTCTCTCGGCTTTTTGTCGCAGGACATGACCGAAATCGTGGTGACCTTCAACCAGTCGATCAACCCGACGCCGGCCAATCTGGAAGTGGATCGCCTTTACGTCCAGTACTCCAACGCGGTAGGCCTGTTCCCGACTTCCGGCAACATCGTCCCCGGGGATTGGTTGGTGGTCCAGAACTGCGGCGATGGTGCCGTCTTGCACTTCCGAGTCAGTGGTGTGTTGCTACCAGGGCGCTCTGTGCGCGTAGTCGCCTCTTCTGATTTCCAGGACATCGGTGGCGCCACCAACACCACGGCCGTCACCTCCTTGCCGGTCACCATGCCTACTTTGGCACAGCTCTACGCCGATGGCCCGGCTTTCAACGAGACCGACGTCACCGTCGATGAGTTCTACGAGGACTACCAAGGCCCAGGGAGCCTGGACCTCGATGCGTCCTTGCCACAGCCGCCAGCGAGCGTTGCGCCGAACCTGATTTCGGCGGACTTCGAGTTCCCTGGTTCGGCAGTCGCAACCGACGAGAACCTGATTGTGACCGCCAATCAAGGTCTGCTGACGCTGACTACCGATAATGGCAGCTACGACTTCTCCGATGGCAACGGCCGCAACTTCACCATCACCGATGGTGTGCTCGAGGTTAACGACTTCACCATCGAAGCCGGCGCCACTTTGCGCGCCACCGGCGAGAATCCGTTAATCATCTACGTCGCTGGCGAGGCCAACCTGTTGGGCACCTTGGATGCCAGCGGTTTCAACGCCACGCCACCCGATGGCGGCGCTTACCACCCTGAGTTGCCTGGCCCTGGTGCCGAAGGCGCCTGTGGCGGTGGCGACGGTGGTACCTCTTCGCAGACCATCGACAACTACACCGTCCGCGGTGAGTCCGGCCAGGGTGCCTTCGGCGCCACCTTCGGTGGTGGCCAAGGCGGCGAGGGTGGCTTCCAGCAGTACGCAGGCCCTGCGGTTTCTGGATTCGAGATTAACCCGGCACGCGTCGAAGCTTCCTTCCTGGTTGCTGGTGGCGGTGGCGGTGGTGCCTTTGCCCTCGGCCGTACCGATGCGGTCTTCTGGGACCAGTGGTCGCTAGCTGTGAACCCAGCTAACTTCGACGATGCTGGTCCTGACTTGCGTGCGGATCGCCACACTGCCTTCAACGGCGCGGTCGATGCCGACACCCTGTTTGTCGGTGCTGAGAGCGGTCTTCGCGGTAGCGCCCGTGGCTCCGGAAACGGTGCAGCTTCGGTCTTTCCACATGGTGTCCACGGTTATGAGGACCTGCTGGAAGATGGCGATGCCGAGGACACCGATAGCTTTGATCCAGCCCGTACCGGCGCGGCTGATAGCTATGAGTTCGGTAGCTTGACCAACGGCCCTGATGGAGGCCTTGGTGGTACATCGATCTTCGCTGACGGCGACCTCTCCAACGACTTCTACGGCAGCCGGTTCTTTTGGGATGGTGGAGCCACCGACCCAGTATTGGTCACTGGTGAGCTTTCCGCCCCATACGCGGGGTCCGGCGGTGGTGCCAGTGGTGACCTGCAATGCATTGAGCGTTGGATTGACGATGGTACCGGCTTCGGTATTCCGTTGTCGCTCATCGATCACTGGCCAGACACTAACTTTCCGAACCACGGCCCAGCGACTCCGGCTTATTACCGTGGCGCTCCAGGTGGTGGCGGAGGTGGCCAAGTTCAACTCCACGCATTGGGTGCAATCACCCTTGGCCCAAGCACCATTCTCAAGGTGAACGGTGGTGCGGGTCACGGTGGTGAAGCTACCTATGAAGGCGCGACCCGCGGCACCATTACCCAGGTGTCCGGCTCCGGTGGCGGCTCTGGCGGCCACATGATTCTGCATACCACGACGGGCCTGAATGTTTCGGCAATCGACGTTGGTACTGCTGGTGACCCAGGCACTCCTGGAACCTTCTTCGACAACCTGACTAGTAACCACGTGGTCCAAGCCATCGGTGGACGTCGTGGTTGGGCTCTGAGTGAATCTTCTGCCACTTTCAACACCGGTGGTGCCACCAACGACACCGACTACGACGGCAACGGTCCTTACAGTACCGGCCGTGGTGGTGCAGGTGCTTCGGGTGTGATCCAGGTCCACGTGCCGAACCCACTGACCGACATCACTTACCACCCGACGGTAGACGCTGACTTCAAGCAGTTCATCTCGGCTGAGGACTTGAGCAACCCACCAATCTCCAGTCGTCAGGACCAGATTCTGGGTCTTTACACCATGCCGCAGGCCTTCACGCTAGTGCCGTTCTACTCGCCGGAATCGCAGATCCAGTCGCAATGGATTGATACCGGTCTGGCTGGTTTACGCACCAACAGTGGCACTGGCACTTACCCAGCCTACCTGGATGCGCTGTTGCACTTCGATGGTATCGATGAGGATACCGGCTTGGTGGTCACTTCGGCCAACAAGGTGGTCGCCGGCGATACCGTTGGTAGCGATGCAGGTGCTGGTTCCGCCAGCTTCAGCAACTACTCGGTCACAATCTCGAACCCCTCGAACTCCTTCGCGCCTGAGTTCCTGCGCAACACAAACCTGTTGATCGGGTTCGACGTGCTTCCGAACGCTGCCTTGGGGAATGCAAGCACCTTTGAGATTACCGAAGCTACCTACACAGCAAGTCCTGAAACTCTGGTGCTGACCACCCGCGTCAGTGATGGCCCGATGGCCTTGTTGGCCAGCGCAAGCTGGGCGGTGAAGTCTAAGTTCTTCCGTGTCTCAACCACCGATACCAAGGATCGCCTGCCAATCTCGGCCAGTGTGCGGATTCAGTTCCAAGGCACCGACGCCATCACCGGCACCAACGAGCCTGATCTCAGTGCCAAGTCGGAATGGACTGGCGATGGTGGTACCACCACCTTGGCCAGCCTGGATGGCTCCCGCTTCATCCGTTACCGCCTGACCTTCGACATCGATGCCCTGAATTCTGGTCCTACCGTCGACAAGGAGCGTCCGGGTATCGAGTACTTCAAGCTTCCATTCGCCTGGTAATCCAGCGCGAGTGCTTCCTACCCCTGTGTCTCTCGAGCCACAGGGGTTTTTTGTATGCTGCTGAGGAGATGACACAGGCAGGCTCTGGTGCGCGTAGGCTCAGCTTCCGAAACATGGGATTGCTGTCGACCATGGCCCTGACCGGCCTCCTTAGTGGCTGTCAGGAGCAAGAGGCCATCGAAGCTTTCACGGTGGTGGCCTGGAGCGGTGGCGATGGCGCGGCTGTGCCGCTCGACCAGGAACTGGTCATCGAGTTCAATCAACCCGTGCACCAGCCGTTACGCCAGAGTTCGGTGAGATTGGTGGACGAATTTGGTCATGTGGTGGAAGGAATGCAAGCCAATGTAGTCGGCAGTTGGCTACGCCTTAAGCCGCAGCTTCCGTTGAGCGCCAGCCTGCAAGATGGCAGCCTGCACCCGGACCGACGTTACGAAATCCGCCTTCATGGGCTCCCGCGTTTGGGTGCGATTACCTCGACCGAAGGTGGGGTCTTGGCAGGGGAGATGGCATTGCCTTTTCGTACTGCCGCTGCCAAGGATCCGGCCGCTTTGCTTGGTAGTGGTGCGGAGTTTTTGGAGTTGGCCTTGGATGGTGCTCAGCCTGGGGAGCGTTTGGCCTTCGCCGCCAGCGCACCACTCATCCTGCATTTCCGTGGTGGGCTTGACCCGCGCAGCTTGACTGGAGTCGCCACCTTGCGTAGCCAGGGTAAACAGGAGGAGATGCCTTGTTCTTTACGTCTGTTGAGCAACAACCTCGACAGTGCCCAACTCGAGGTGATGGTGGGCGCTTGGACCGGTTGGGGGGTGCTGACCTTGCCCGCCGAGATGGAAGGGTTGGGTGGCTGGCCGCTGCAGGAGGGCAGTCGGGTCCTGCGCGTGCATCGCGCTTCTCCGTAGCAATGGCAACGGGCTGCAATTTGGGATTCGCTCCTGCCGATTCCTATCCACGCTTTCGCGCGCCCGATTCAAGCAAAGCTCCCTTGGAATCTGCCTGCCGAGAGCGCACAATCTCTTAAATGTCCTGGCTGCAAGACCTGCAACAAGTTCCGCTTCTCTACGGCGTATTCCTGGCCGTGGCTGGGGCGATGGCGGGCTCCTTTGCGTCGGCGGCGATTTACCGTATCCCGCGCGAAGACATGTCGGTCATCAGACCTGCCCGCTCGCGTTGCCCCCAATGCGGTGCCACGATTCGCTGGCACGACAACCTGCCAATCATCGGCTACTTGCTCCTGGGCGGCAAATGCCGCTCTTGTAAAGCCAACTACGGTGCCGGTTACATGGTCCACGAGATTGGCCTGGCCGCCCTTTTTTGGCTGGCCGGCCACACCTGGATGGCTGATTCTGCCCAAGGCGGGGGAGCCTTGGCGCTGCTTTTTGGCTTCGTCGCCTTCACCGGATTGTGGATTGCGGCGGCCATCGACTTCCGTTTTTTCATTCTCCCCGACGGAATTACCATTGGTGGAGTGCTCTTCGGGCTGCTCGCGGCCGCTTTTGTGCCGGCATTTCATTTTTGGCCCGGATTGGACGGATTGCCGCTAGGCCTTGGCTTACTTGGACTTAGCGACGACCGCTCGCCTCATGGCCTGGCTCTGATTTCAGGAATCCTTGGAGCTGCGATTTCTTTCGGGTTCCTGTTTGGAATTGGTCGCCTTTTTTCTTATCTTCTAAAGCAGGAAGCCTTGGGCTTTGGAGATGTCAAGTACATTGCCGCAGTCGGAGCCTTCCTCGGCCTCGAAGGTTCCCTGTGGACCTTGGCGGTCGGCGTCTTCGCAGGCGCATTGTTGGGTGTGGTGAATGTGTTGCGCATGATCCTGGTGGTTCGCCACCGGCGTCGCACGCAAGGCAAAAACCATACCTACGTCCATTCTTTCACCTACATTGGCTGGCAGGCTGGACGAACCATCCCCTTTGGTCCACCTTTAATCCTGGGAACCATGCTCGTAATGCTGTTTCCCTCAGCCGTACACAACTTCTTCTTGGATACCTGGCCTCGGTTGTTGTCCAGTTGAAACCCCCAAAACCCTAAGTCCTTAGGCAAACCCAGAAATGAAGAAATCCACGCTTTTCATCGCCATACTCGCGCTGATCGCCCCATCCTGCCAGAGCAGCATGCAAAAGCAAATGCTCGAGGACGCAGACCAGCAAAACGCAGCCTTGATGGCTGAGAACGACGCAACCCGTGCACAGCTCGCACGTCTCCGTGCTGAGGGCAACGCCCTTGAGGAGCAGCTGCGCTTTGAGCGCGATCGCGTCGCCCAACTGGAGACTGTTGGTGCCGCTCGCGATGCCGCTTTCGCCCAGCAGAACGCCGAGCTGGAAGAGCTGCGTCGTAACCTGCCTCCTGGTGTCGATGCTACCTCGCGAGGTGGCATGATCGTTCTCGACTTGCCATCCTCGTTAACCTTCGCCTCCGGCAAGGCAGACCTGAACAAGCAGGGCAAGGAGACCATGAGCCAAGTGGCTCAAGTCCTGCAGGAGGCTTACTCCGGCAAGACCCTTTGGGTCGAAGGCCACACCGATAACGACCAGCCGAAGAAGTCAGGTTGGCAGAATAACCTGGAGCTTTCGGTGCAGCGTGCCATGTCGGTGGCGAACTACCTGATGGGCGAGGGCGGCATCGCGGCTGAGCAGGTCCGGGTCTCTGGTCACGGCGAGTTCAATCCAAGTGGTGATAACGCCACCAAGGAAGGTAAGGCTGGCAATCGCCGCGTTGAAATCCTCATCCTTCCATAAGCGAGGATTTGTTACTCTTAGAGCGTCGGGTGGATTAACCACCCGGCGCTCTGCTTTTTTCCCCACAAGAGTGCCAAAGAGGACCATCCCGGATCATGTCAGCCCAGGACATCCACAACATCACTTTTCTCGGCTCGAGCGATGCCGGAAAAACTACCCTTGTTGAGCGAGTCGCGCATTATTTTGGCGCGACGGAACGAGTTGGCACCGTCGAGGATGGAACCAGCCTGTGTGATTTTCTCCCTGACGAGCGCGAAAAGAAGCACAGCCTTGCAGCCGCCGTGGTCCACCTCGAGGCTCCTCACGGCAAACTCAACCTGATTGACACGCCTGGCTACCCCGATTTCGTAGCCGATGCCATCACCTCGATGGGTGCAGCGGGAGCCGCTGTAGTGGTCGTGCCCGCACGCGACACCGGCGTGCCCTTTCACGCCCTGCAGATGTGGAAGCTTGCCGGGGATCTTGGCCTTGCCCGCTCGGTGGTGGTGACCCGCCTCGACAGCGACAACCTGCACTTCGATCAAGTGGTCGAGAACATCCGCAGCTTGTTCGGTCAGCGGGTGGTGCCCTTCACCTTGGCTAACGGTACGGGCAGTGATTTCTCCTCGGTCACTGTGGTTGAAAAGGTCGATGGCGAGGACCGCGAGCATCTGGTCGATGCGGTGGTCGAGGCTAACGATGAGCTGATGGAGAAGTACCTCGAAGAGGGCGACATCAGTACCGAGGAGTTAGAGGCCGCGATACCTGCCGCAATGGCGAAAGGCACCTTCGCTCCGTTGTTCTGCGTCGATCCGCTGCGCAACATCGGTGTCGACGAGTTCAGCGAGTTCCTAATCCGTGATTTTCCGACCGCTGCCATGCAGGTCAACGCCATGCATAGCGAAAACATCGACAACGGCAGCCCCGACGAGCGCGCCGTCGCCCGTGTCTGGAAGGTGATGACCGACAAGCACCTCGGCCAGATCTCCTACTTGCGCGTGCTGCAGGGAACGATCACCCCAGATTCGCAGCTAATCGATCCACATACTGACAAGGGCGTGAAGATGAACGGCTTGTCGTACATTGTCGGCGAGAAGCTCCAGGGGACCAAGGTCGCCGGCCCTGGCGATATCGTTGCCGTCTCGCGTATCGATGATCTGAAGGTCGGCGATGTGCTGGTTAGTGAAGGCAAGGCTGTCATGCATAAGTTCCCGTTGCCTGAGCCTTACACCGCTTTGGCCGTGGTGCCGAAGGATCGCACTGCCGAGCAGAAGATTGGCCAGGAGCTGCACAAGCTCGAGCGCGAGGATCCCTGCTTCCGCATGCGTCACGACAACACCACCCACGAAACCATTATCGAAGGGCTCAGTGAGCTGCATCTGAAGGGCTTGCTGCATCGTTTGGAGGCTCGTGGCGTCGAGGTCGAGACTCACCTGCCACGCATCGCCTACAAGGAAACCATCACCACGGCTGCGGAAGGGCACTTCCGGCATAAGAAGCAAACTGGTGGTAAAGGCCAGTTCGCCGAGTGCTACATCCGCTTGATTCCCGGTGAGCGCGGCTCCGGTTTTGAGTTCGTCGACAAGGTCGTCGGCGGTTCGGTGCCTCGTCAATTCATCCCTGCAGTTGGCAAGGGTGTCGAGGAGCAGATGAGCAAGGGCGTGATTGCAGGTTCTAACGTGATCGACCTGATCGTCGAGCTCTACGACGGCAAATTCCACGCCGTCGATAGCGATGAGCATTCCTTCAAGATGGCCGGTGCGCGTGCGTTAATGGATGGTTTCAATAAGGCCAACCCAATCCTGCTCGAGCCAATCATGGAAGTTGCCATCACCGTTCCTGCTCGTTACTTCGGAGACGTCTCCGGCGACCTCAACTCGCGTCGTGGTCAGATCCTGGGGATGGATACCGACGGCGAATTCCAGACGATCGAAGGCCAAGTGCCATTGGCAGAGATGCAGACCTACGCGACTTTGTTGCGCGCCATGACCCATGGTGAGGGCAGCTTCACGATGAATTTCATGCGTTACGATCAGGTCCCGTCGCACTTGCAGGCCGACATCATGGCCGCCCAAGGCGAGAAGCTCTCTGTCGATTGATCACCTTGATTCTCAGAACAAATCCCGCCAGGGGCGAGAGGTCTCACGCCCTTGGATTTGTACTCGGCGAACTACTGATCTTCGTAGTCTTGTTGACTGCGTTGTCGGTATGGTTGTTGCCGATCGCACTGGAGGCACGCCAGAAGGAGAATGAGAGTCACGCGCGCGAATACCTGCGCATGATTGCTGCATCCGAACAGGTGTGGCAACGCGAGATGGGTGCCTACGTGGACTTACGCCGGCTCGCCGAATCGGTACCGAACCCGCCGCAGCATCGCAACCATCTGCGCACACCAGGGCTTGCCTTCAAGTCACCGATGGTCTTCGACAGCGACGGCATCGGGCATCGTGGGGGATACCGTTTTCGCATTGGCAATAACGATCACGGACGCCCGGTCGGCTGTTGGGCATGGCCTAACCTGCGCGACTATTCTGGTTACGACACCTACTGGATCGACTTCGAGACGGCCAAGGTGTCGATCAGCTCGGTCGCCGCATCGTGGAACGATACGCCCGGCACTTTGGCGCCGGATCGTGTTGGTCTACGCCCGCTCGGTAATTAGCTAAGCAGAGGTCTGCAGCGCATTTTCCGGCTAGGCATGCTTGGTTGGCTGTCGGCCATCAAGGCCTTGGGCTTGCAGATCGAACCGGAGCAGTAGGCGGAAGTGCCTCAGGACCACTGCAGGTCGAATAGCTTGGCGGCATTGGTCGACGTGGTCAGCGCAAGCTCCTCGGCATCGACGCCACGTATCTCCGCGAGCACTTGCAAGGTGTAGGCTACATAGGCCGGTTCGTTGCGTTTTCCGCGCTTGGCTTGCGGAGCCAGGAAGGGAGCGTCGGTTTCGACCAATAGGCGTTCCTCCGGGACCACTGCCGCAGCATCCCGCAAGGGTTGCGATTTCGGGAAGGTCATATTGCCGGCGAAGCTGACGTGCATGCCCAAATCCACCAGACGCTCGATTGGTTCGGGACCATCGGAATAGCAATGCATGACGCCGTTCAGCTTGCCTTCGAAGTTTTCTAGCACCGGCAACAAGCCATCGATGGCATCACGGCAATGAAGGATTACCGGCAAGTCGAATTCATGGGAGAGTTGCAGGTGGTATTCCAAGGATTCCAACTGGACCTCAGGAGAGGCCCAATCACGGAAGTAATCCAGGCCGGTCTCACCAATCGCTACCCAATCGGATTCCTGCACCATGCCACGGAGTTGCTTAAGCTGCGGCTTCAACTCTTCCATGTTGCCGACGTCGTTGGGGTGGATGCCGACGCTGGCGAAGACGTCGCTCTCCTGCTGTGCCAAAGACAAGCAACGGCCAGCACTCTCCAGGTCCGTGGCCACGCAGACGAAGCGCTCCACACCGGCTTCGCGCGCGCGTTGCAGTTGCGGTCCGGGTGGATTCTCTTGTTCACGCCACACAAGGTGGCAGTGTGTGTCAATCAGCCGCATTTCAGTTTCCGCTAGGGGAGTCGAGATTCTCTTGCTTGCGTAGGGATTGCATGAACTCCCACAGGCCGGGTTCGACCGAGCGCTGTGGCATGCGGGTGTCGAGCATTGTTTGGGCTCGTGGAGGGTCCAACTTCAGGATCGTCAACAGGGCTTCCTTGCGTACCAGAAGATTCACCGACTCGGTGTCGAAGACGCTTTCGAGGATTGCGGGTGCTTCCATGGAGCCGCTGTCTCCTAAGGCATGAATGGCCATGGTGCGAGCGCGGGATTCCATCGCATCGTCGGCGGCGACGTCCAGCATCATGTCGATGGCGAAGGGGTGGTTGGAGGTAATCAAGAGTTCCTCTACATACAAGGGGCGCATGGTGTCGCTGGCGCGTGGACGCTCGCGGAACAACAGCTTGTTACCACGTGCCAAGGCCTCATTCGGATCCAGGCTCCATAGCATGCGGTGAGCTACCAGGCGCACCCGATTCGGCATTTCGCGGATATCGGTGGTACGCGCTACGAACAGGGCGGCTTCGCCCTCAAGCAGGTGCTCGGCGCAGAGAATGTATTGCTCTGACAATTCTGGGATCGTCTTCCAGGTATCGTGGATCCATCGGTTCCATGGCAGCGTTTCGGCATTAGGGAGGGCTGCCAAAGTACGCACATATTTCTCCAGCTGATGCTGCAAATCTTCCATTTCCGACGCCAGCGCATCCGTGTGGAGTCGCTCGGCTACCGTGCGGGCCCGCACCTGCATCTCCTCGATGGCCTCCTTCGAGGTTTCGAAGGACTTCGCCAAATCACGAGAAGCCTTTGGAATAAAAGAACTTGCGTCGGAATTGCCGGAACAGCTGGCGAAGACCAAGGGCCACAATGCAGCGATAGTCAAAAGCCAGCTTTGGCACGCTATTCGCATGGGAAAAAGTGGCTTTGGTAACTGCCTTGGCTGATGTGCGTAAGTCTGTGTGCCCATGGTGTTTACTCTGTTAAACTTGCTCCACCGAGAAACCCCGACGACGACGGTCAACGGGGGGAGTCGGTTTGTCCTGCTCAGGTCATTGTGAAGATGCTTTTCCCTACAAGCAAAACCCTTGCCGTCGCTAGCATGTTACTCGTGCTTGGCGCATGCGGCTCCAGTTCCACCGACGGCTCCGTCGTTGAGTCCTTTGGAATCTCTGTCTGCTCCCTCGGATGCAACGGTGGCTCCTTCGCGCTCAACTCGCACCCTGCCAACAAGGATCTCTCGTTTACCTTCAACGACAATGTCGACCCCAATTCGGTCAACCTGTCGTCGATTTCCATTGTCAATATGGCAACCGGCGCATCCCCGACCGGCAGCTTCATCGTCAATGGCAATCGTGTCATCTTCCGCCCGACCTTGGTGGAGACTTCCTCAGGTGTGCAATATGGTTTCCTGGATGGTGCGGTCTATCAGGTACGTCTCTTCGACCAAGATAGTCCTAACGTGGTGCGTGCCGCCTCCGGTCGTCCCAACGAGTCCTTCATCACTGGCGACATCACCATCACCGGCGTGACCGACCTGGTGCCTGGGGCACCGACCCTCGTCTCGATCAACCCCGATGACATCACGCCACCCGATGGCCGTGACTTCGAGATCGAGATGGTTTTCGACGATGTCATGTCGACTTTGTCGATGGCAAATCCCGAGACCGGCGACAGTTTGCTGATCACTGTGCAGTCCTTCGATACTTCGGCTGGCGCCATCGATATCCCCGGCAGCTTCGTCGCCATTGCAGACCGCAACGACCTGCGCACTACGGTCACCTTTACTCCCGACGTGCCTTGGCCCAGCTCCAACAATGGCGAGCGCCAGCTGCGTATCTCCTTGTCGCAGCAAATCTCCGATCTGGCTGGCAACACCCTGTCCAACCCTGGTATCAAAACCGCTTTGCTGCCTGACCTGCCGACCGTCGCCGGCTCCCAGAGCGAGACTTTCACCGACACCGCCAAGTTGGAAGACAACGGCAGAACTGTTGGGCTGTGGGCGTCCAGCGGTGCACCTGGAACCCTCGACAGTGGCTTGGATGCGACTACCGGCCTGCATAAGGGCGGTGGCTCCGGCGTATTGGGTTCCTATACCTTGCCCGATGGACTCACCACGCTCGATACCGATAGCATGGTGATTGCATCCGAGTTGTTGGGCGAAAATGTCACCGTTAGCGGCGGCATGTTCCCCTTCTCCGAGTTGGTTATCAACCAGGCTTCGCGTCTGGAAGCCACTGGCAGTAACCCTGCGCGCGTGATTGTGCGTGGTCGCGCTTACGTCGAAGGTGTGATTGATTTCTCCGGTGCCAGCGCGCAGTTTAACCCGAACGGAAAGTTCTTCGCTCACCAGGAGTGGGATAACGGCACCAGCTCCAGTCACGGTACCTTCAACGAGTCCTCTCTCGGTAAGGGTGAAGCAGGAGGCCTCGGTGTCGAGGATAAGGCCCTCGGCTTCGCAGGTGCGGCCGGTGACCTGAGTGGCGGCGGCGGCGGTAGGGGCGGCCAGTCTTGGTACTACGACAGCATTCGATTCGTATTCGGTAGTGGTGGCGACGTCTACCTCAATACCTCGAAGCTGATGTGGGAACAGAAGTTCCTAGGCCTTCCTGGTGAACCTGACCCGACGCGCTTCAAGCGCAACAAGAACGGCGATGAGTTTAACGGAGGCAACGGTGATGGTGTCGGTGGTGTGGCCGCGACTGGCTCCCCACTCAGTGCCAGTGCCAATTTGATCATTGACTACGAGCTCGGCTCAGGCATGGGTTCCTGGGCTTGGCCTCCGCACAGTGGCAACATGCCATTGCCGAACTTCACCAACGGCTCGCCGGTTTTGACCCACCCGACGGCCTTCTTCGGTGGCAGCGCTACCGCCTTTGGCGATTTCTCAATCCACCGTTCGCGTGGTGGCGGCGGTGGCGGTTACTGGACCAACGGTGAAGTCGGCCAGTACTACGACGCCAACAGCACCAACCCGAGCGGTGCTCCCTTGGAGGAGCCGCTGATCGACCTTGATGGTGGCGATAACATTCGTGAATTCAACGGCGACGGTTCCGGTGACAACTACTTCCGGTGGGATCTTGCAGCTGGCAACGTGATCCCCGATGCTGATGGCGGTCACTATGACTTGCCGCTCAACATCCACACGGCCGATCCGGAAGCAGGCCTACTGCTCGGCGGTAGTGGCGGTGGCGGTGCCGGTATGTCGATCCACGGTTCAATCTTCGACCGTTACAACGGCACGCCTGGCGAGATCGGCACCTACCGGAACTGCCCTGGTGCAGGTGGCGGTGCCGGTGGTGGCGCAGCCCAGATCCATGTCGGCTCGCGCCTGACTATCGACGGTTCGATCCTTGCCGAAGGTGGCGATGGCGGCGACAGCAACTTCATGCTTACGGTGCCCTTTTCCGATACCAACGCAATCG
>JASMKM010000102.1 GCA_030749235.1 Planctomycetota bacterium
AAACGTTTGCGCAGCTCATCCACGGCCAAGTTGCGCGCTACACGGAACAACCAACCACGCGGATGCGCAACGGCCTGCCCGCCATCGATGACCCGCAGCAGACGGGCCACTGCCTCCTGGGCAAGCTCTGCCGCCATATCCTTGCGCCCCACGCGGGGCATCAAATAGGCCTGCAGCTGTTGCCCCCATTCGGCCAGGTCAAATTCAGTGAAACTCATCCCTATTCCTCCGAGGTTCTTCACGCTTGGAGGACGGAAATCGCCCGAGAAAGATTCGATTGTTCGCCAAATTAGGAAAACGCGCCCAATCGGACGCGTTTTCCACAAGCCACACCTGCTCAAGTGTGGATAACCGAGTTTACTGCAGGTTCAATTCCTTGAACAACTTGCTCTTCCAGCTGGAATCTGGGAACAGTCGACGCAGGCGGTTTGCCACCTGGCGTGCACCACCGCTATCGCCGACACGCTTCAGCGAATCACCAGCGAAGAACATGGCGCGTGGAACCAAGCGGACTTCCTCACGGTAGATGCTGGCGACGGTCAGGAAATCAAGAATGGCCTCTTCTAGATAAGGCTTCTGCTCGGCAGGGCTGTCCATCGACAGGGCCTGGCGATAGGAGCAATCCCCCTTACCAGAAATCGCCGCAGCCAAGACGGTGTCGCCGCCGGTGCCTTCCTTGATGATCTCTTTGAAGAAGGTGCGAGCCTCCTCGTACTTGCCCTCATCGACCAAGGCGTTGCCGACCTCGACCCGCGCGCGCGCTGCCACGATTGGGAACTGGGTGAGGTTCTTCTCAGCCAAACCCTGCAAGGCGCGCTGCTGTTCCGCGCCCTTCAGCTTGTCGTTCAGCAGCAGCAGGCCAAGTTCAGCCTCGCGTGCCCACCGCTGCGGCAAGCCTTTGCTGACCACATCATCCTGCAAACGCTTGAAGACCTCCTCGGCACCCCTCTTGTCACCACTGTCCATCTTGGTCTGCGCTTTCATCAGCAAGGCCGGTGCGTAGAAGAAGGTATCTGGTACCTCTGCGAGCAGCTGATCGACGGTGGCGGAGACGCCAGCGAAGTCGGCCAAGGAGTTCATGCAACGAATCTGAAGGAACAAGGCATGTTGTCGCACCCATTCGTAACCCTTCCGGTTCATCAGCTTCTCGTTCTCCAGCACTAGGCGGAAGGACGGGATGGCGTCGGCGTACTTCTTGGAGTCCATCACCTCGAGGGCGTAGACGTAGTCTTCGAGGACCGAGGCACCGACCTTATGGCGAACCTCCAGGACTTCCTCTGCGGGCTTGCGGCCTTCTGACCGGCCACGCTTGTAGGTGACTTCCTTGAAGGTTTCTGTCAAGATCTTGTCGACCTCGAGGACGGTGCCGTCAACCAGGACAATCGAATCCTGGTTCTGCGGCATAAGCGCGAGAATGGTAGTTGCGAGGAGGCTGAGCATGAGTGTGCCTTTAGTGGCGAGACAGGATAGCGTCACTCCCTGATTCCGTCAGCTTCGCCTATTCCAAGATGCCCTGCCGACGTAGTCGCACAAGCTCCGCCACTAGGCTCACTGCGATCTCGCCGCTGGATTTGGCGCCGATATCGAGTCCCATCGGAGTCTTGACCGCCTTCAGCCAGTCCTCGGGCACGCCGCGGTCGGCCAAAATCCGGTCCAACTGCACCTTCTTGGCCCGCGAACCGATCATCGCCAGGTATTTGGGCTTGCAGCCAGACTCCCAGATACGGAAAAGCGCTTCTTCGTCGTCCTTATGGCCCCGTGTCACAACTACAAGGTAATGGTGTTGTGCAGGGCCGATTTGGGCTACGGATTTCTGCCACGGAAGGGCGAAACAGGCGTCGGCGGCGGGGTGAGAAGCTTCGCTGGCATGCTCAGCGCGAGGGTCACAGACCCATACGCGCAGATCACATTCCTTGGCTACGCGGGCGGCGGCACTGGCCACATGGCCACCTCCGAACAGCACTAGCACGGGTGGCACCACTGGTTCGGCCAGGATTGTGACCTGGCCGCCACAAATCAGGCCGGACTCGGGCACATCGGCTTGGTTTAGGGTGAAGGTGCTGGTCTGAGCTTTATCGCTTTCGATGACCTCCAGCGCCATTTTGTGGACATCCGCCTCCACGCAACCGCCACCGACGGTGCCCAAGGTGCTGCCATCGGCGCGCACCAACATCTTCATTGTCTCCTTGCCTGGAGTGCTACCGCGGGCGAGCATCACCGTACACAAGGCGGCGGGTTCCCCAATCTTGCGCAATCGAACGATTTCTTCGTAGAGGTCAAAGCTCTGCTGCATGTCCGGGCATTCTACGATTGCCATATGCCGACTCCGCGCTCCCTCCCACCAAGCTGCCTTGGCTTCGCCTGGAAGGCGGCGGCCATGACCTTCGTGATGGTTGCGGCCTTGCTGTCGTGGAGCTGCAGTAAGCAGCAGGGAAGCTTGGTCAGTTTTGATGAAACGGTGCCTAATGAGGTGGCGGACGTCTCCCCCCCCCAACCGGAGCTGAAGAAGACCCGTGTCTTCGTGCTCGGCATGCTGCACGACGGCCACCTGGATTCCGAGACTTGGGGCTTGGAAGACGTGCTTGAGACCATTCGCCGCATCGATCCCGATGTCGTCGGACTGGAGCTCGCCGACGACAACCTTGCCGCGGTACTGGAGACTTGGACCGCGGATCAGACCGTGAAGGATGCACGCGCGCTACGTTTCCCGGAATATGTGCAAGTGGTGTTGCCGCTGATGGACGAGATCGGTTTCGACGTGGCGTCGATCGCCATGTGGCATGAGATGCTGGACGGCATGCGGCGCGGCAAGATCGCCGACTTCAACTCCAAGCCTGAGTACGAACAGCAACGCGAGGAATATGCCGCCGCGAAGGAATGGACCAAGCAGTGGTTGGCGGCGCGCGAGTTCACCGCCGACGATCCCTACTACATCCACTCATGGGATGCCGACATCTACGCGCGCGGCAAATCAGGCGCCTACGATTTCTATCTCAATGACGTGATCGGTCGACCGAGCGGTTGGACCTACGTGCACGATGAGCACTACGAGAAGATCATCAACGTCCTGCGCGAGTACCCCGGCCAGACCGTGCTGTTGACCTTTGGCGTCAACCATATCTATTGGTTCCATGAGTTGCTGCGTTGGCATCCGGATGTGGAGCTGGTCGACGTGCGCCCTTATCTGCCGGGAGGCAAGTCATGGCATCCGACGGCAGCCGAACGCGCCGTCGATGAATTCCATGCTGGCGTGGATTGCTTACGCATCGTGTGGTCACACTTCCGTGGCGACACCCTCTACGCTTGGCAACGGATTGACGCCATGATGGCGATGCCCGCAGCCGAATGGGCTCCTTTACGCACCTTGTTGAAGACTGGCCAAGGCCTGCACCTGAGTGAGTTCCGTGATGGCCCTTGGTTAGGAAAGCCAGAGGTCACCGCACAAGGTAAAGATTGGTGGCAGCTGCGCGTTGCCGTGCGTCGTTATGGCGATAAGCCGGAAGACGCGCAGTGGTTAAACGCGCGCCTGCAGCTTGATGCAGAGCGCCCGAGCGGCTTTGCTTGGACATCGCTGGAAGTCCCTGGATGGCTGCTCAATTCTCGGGGTACACTTCCAGAATGAGTGACACTCCCTTGGATGTCGTGCTAGCGCTCGGCGGCGGTGCCGCGCGTGGGCTTTCGCATGTAGGGATTATTCGGGTCTTGGAGCAGCACAACGTGCGCATTCGTGGCGTTGCCGGAACGTCGATCGGCGCCATCGTCGGCGGCATCTACTGCGCCGGCATGCTCGATGAATACGAGGCCTATTCGCGTCAGATCGACGCCAAGAAGATGCTGCGTATGTTGGATCCGGTGATCCCGCGTTCAGGATTGCTTGGTGGGTCGCGCGTGGTCAATAAGTTGGTCGATTTCGTCGGCGAGAAAGTGATCGAGGATTTGCCGTTGCCCTTCTGCGCACTGGCTACCGACCTGAAGACCGGTGAGGAAGTCATCCTTGAAGAAGGCAGTCTGGTCGAAGCGATCCGCGCCAGTTTCGCGATTCCCGGCATCTTCACGCCGACCAAGATCGACGGCCGTTGGTTGGTCGATGGCGGAGTGTCCACACCGGTGCCGATTCGTGCCGCACGTGAGTTGGTTCCGCATGTGCCGATCATCGCCGTCAACCTGAACAACGCCGACTTGGTCTTCGAAGGCGAGATGATCAATATGCTCGATGCTTCCGAAGAAGAGCGCGAGCTCGGGCGCATCGAACGCTTGATGAATCGCATGCGTTCCAGCGGCGACCGACGTCCTGGCCTGCTCACGTCGATTAGTGACTCGGTCACGCATATGGAACATCGCATCGCGCGTTTCCAGATCGCCGCCGACAATCCTGACTTATTGCTCGAACCTGCCGTCTACGGCATCGGCCTATTCGACTTCCATCGCGCCGACGCCATCATCCAAGCGGGAGTGGACTGCGCCGAACGTGCGGTCGAGGATGGTGAGTTGGACCACTTGGTGGCGAAGACACGTAGGCATAAGTTGCGTCCGCATTGGCGGCATAGGAAAGGCAAGGGTCGTAATCGGGACAGTCGCTGACCTGGTCTTGCGCAGTTGAAAAACAGCGTTTCCTCAACTCGGTGCCACCCACGGCACGTCATCGCGACCTTCGGCATGATTCGCGGAACGCGCGAAGGCGAACAACCAATCGGACAGGCGGTTGAGGAACTTCAAGTGCGCTGGATCGACTCCGGCGCCCTCACTGGTGGCGAATTCCGCCAAGGAACGTTCGGCACGTCGGCAGACGCAACGCGCCACATGCAAGCGCGCGGCTAGTTCACAACCACCCGGCAGGATGAAGGCCTTCAAGGCGCCGGTCTGTTCTTCCCACTTATCGATCTGCGCTTCCAAGGCCGCGCTGGATCCTTCGGGGAAGGCCGGCAACATGGACCGGACCTGTTCCGATGCTTCCGGCGGCGTGGCCAGGAAGGAGCCTAAGGTGAACAACAGCGCCTGCACATGCTGCAGGCGCTCGGCATCCTGCGGGCCGGCCGCGGCGGCGCACCAACCCAACATGGAGTTGAGCTCGTCAACGTCGCCATAGGTGCCGATGCGCGGATCGCCCTTGCTGACGCGATCACCACCGAACAAGCCAGTCTCGCCGCCATCGCCTTCACCTGTGTAGATGCCCATGGGCAGATGTTAACGCGGCGGCACAGTGGCCGGAAAGCTGGTAGATGCAGCCGGGAAGAGAGGGCTACTCCTCTTCCGGTAGCCTACAGGCTGTCTGCGTTGTCTGCTAGGTAGCTAGCAACACCTTCTGCATCTGGGGTCATGCCTGGCTTACCAGGTGCCCAACCAGCAGGGCAAACCTGACCGGCGGTCTCGAGGAACTGGACCGCGTCGATCATGCGCAGCAGCTCGTCCATATCACGGCCAAGGCCGAGGTTATTGACGGTCTGGCTCTGGACGATGCCTTCCTTATCGATGATGAAGGTACCGCGCAGCGAGAAGGTGGTCTCCTCGTGCAGCAGGTCGAAAGCGTTGGTCATGGAACGGTCCTCATCGCAAAGAAGAGGGTAATTCACAGGGCCGATGCCGCCTTCGTTGATAGCGGTGTTGCGCCAGTTGATGTGAGATTCCGCGTCGTCAATGGAGACGCCCAAAACTTGGACGCCGCGCTTCTTGAACTCATCCATACGATGGTCAAAAGCGATCAATTCGGAAGGTCAGACGAAGGTGAAATCTTTTGGGTAGAAGAACAGCGCGACGTGCTGGCCCTTGTAGTCAGACAAGGAAACCTGCTTCGTGGAGCCGTCTTCCATGACCGCGGTAGCCGTGAATTCGGGCGCGGGCTTGTTAACGAGAACTGCCATGGTTATTGAACTGGGATTGGGTCACCGTGCTGGTGACCGGGGAACCGAATTCTAGGGCAGACCTGAAATATCTCAAACCGTTGCGGCCAACAAAGCCGAGCGCAAAACATCGGCTGCCGCTTGGGCGTTGGCGGTGGCGGTCTCAAGAACTTCCTCGTGGCTGGGATTGCTGCCCTCGATGCCCGCGGCCATGTTGGTCAGCAGTGAAATAGCCATCACTTTTGCACCTAATGCGTGGGCGGCAATCGCTTCGGGAATTGTGCTCATGCCGACGGCATCGCCCCCCATCGCGGCCAACATCCGCACTTCCGCAGGAGTTTCGTAAGAAGGCCCTTTCATGCCGACATAAACCCCTTCCTGGAGCTGCGGCTGTTGTTCCAACAAGGCAGCGCGCCAACTCGGGTCGTACATGTCGACCAGGTTCACGAATTGCGCGCCATGACCGCAATTCTCGCCGCAACGCACCGGGTTCGGCAGTCCGAAATTGATGTGATCGGAGAAGGGCATCAACGAACCGGCTGGTCGGTCGGTCGCCAAACTGCCTGCTGCATTCAGCAACAACACATGGCTGGTCCCCCAGTTCACCAAAGCACGTACGCCACGCACAATCTCCGCGGCTTGATAGCCTTCGTAACTGTGGACGCGGCCGCCGCACAGCAGGACTCGTTTGCCTTGGCCTTCGGGAGTGTCCCTCAAGTCGCCGATCAACAAGTCGGCACCATGTCCTTCGACCTTGGGGCACATCCAATTATCCAGGCCACGTAGGTCGAGGCTCTCGGTATTCTCCAGCAGATCGCTGGCCAACTCCTTCCAACCGGAACCCAGCACCACGGCAACCTGCGGTGGCGGCCCGAGTCGTCTTCCGAGGATCTCGACCAGCGCATCAACCTTGGTGCATTCTTCAAACATGGAATTATCCTAACGTATTCAAGTCTCGGAATCCTCGAACTCGCCGCGCATTGCACGAGCCTTGCGCGCATGGGTCTCCTCAAGGATCTCCCGCACGGCAGGGTAATCGACCACATCAAGCGCAGTTTCGAAATCGGCAATCGCGCCATCGAAATCGTTCCTTTCCAGACGCAGCGCACCACGCTCATAGAGATAGATCACCGTGTACATGCGATCAGGATTCATCGCCAACAGACGCGTATAGGCCTCGATGGCACGATCGTAGTCGCCAGTCTCGGCGGCTTCAGCAGCAGCCTCATAGAGCGCATCCTTGTCGCTCGGCAACGGTGCCACTTCCTCACCGGTGCCTTCGAAAACGATTAAGGTGCCGCGGGTTGGATCCAGCCACTGCTTGGCCACGCGTTGCACATCGGCGACGCTGACTGCGGAGACTGCATCGCCCCAATTCGCCAGTGAATCTGCCATTCCGAAGGCTTCATGCCAGGCGAGGGTGCCGGCCAGGGAGAAGTATGGGCGCGCGCGTAAGGGCGCCTTGGCATGCGAAGACTCCATCATTGCCGTGACCTCCTTCAACACCTCGGCCTTGGACTTGTCCTTGAAGATGCTGCCGTCGCGATAGCTGCCCATCAGCGCCGAGACTTCCTTGGCGGTCTGCTGCGAGCCGGACCAACCGACCTGGAAAATATCGGCATCGATGCGGCCGCCGATGCTCACCGTCAAAACTTCGCCGCTAGGCAACTGCTCGCGACCGAGCATGGTAGCGAGGATGTTCAGCGCCGCCTGGTCGGGATGGTCGAGCGCAGGGGTAAGCCAGCAAGCCACGAAGCGGTCGCGCGGCAGTTCGGAAGGAATGCGTTTGGTGCGAGGCTTCTCGGCGACGACATCCTGTGGAATTGCAACGGCAGCGGCCTTGCCCTTCAAAGGGCCGAAAGCCGCTTCGATGCTGTCCAAGGCCTTCTGCGCTTCGACCGGGCCAACCACCACCACCGCGAAACGGTTCGGCTGATAGTGCGCCTGATAGAAAGCCTTGATCTGCGCCACGCTCAATCCAGGGCCCTTGGTGTGGCCTTCTTCGTCGCGGAGGCCATGGCGATAGGGATGGACCTCGAAGAAGGCATGCTCCAGTTGTTCGGCGCGACCCTCGGCAGTGCGATAGGAGTGCTTTTCCTCCACCTCGAGTCGATGACGCTCATGCAGCACCGCGAACTCCTCGAAACTCAGGTTGCTAAACCGATCAGCCTCCATCTTCAGCACAGTATCCAGATGCTCGACCGGAAAGCTGTGGTCGTAATACATGGTGTAGTCGTCGCGCGTGAAGGCGTTCGATTCACCGCCCCACTCGACGATGGTCTTCTCATGCTGGTCGACGCCGGTGGTGGGCGTTCCAGTGAATAAGGCATGCTCGGTCAGGTGGGCAAGGCCGGTGGTGTCGGCGGTTTCGTTGCGGTTGCCTGCAGCCACGGCAATGAAGATGCTCAAATCGGCGCCATCGTCGTGCACCGCCACTGCCTTCACGCCATTGTCCAGCTGACGCCGTTCGAAACGGTGCTCGCCAATAATGATTGGCTCCAATCCAGCCTGCTTCGGCGGACCGGCAAGATCCCGCTGCATGGGCAGAGCACCGAGGCTGCTCACCAGCGCAACGGATGTTAGCGATAAGGAGAATAGGGGCATGGGCCGCTATTCTAGGCCTTCCTTGGCTAGCGGAATTCCCGCCCACGAATTTCACCCCGCCACGTACTCTCAAACGCAATGAAGCCCAAACTCACCACCGCGCTGCTCCCCCTGTTCCTGGTTGCTTCCTGCTCGATTACATTCTTCGGCAATGAGAAAGCCAGCCGCGAGGGTTCTATCCAACACACGGCCAGCACTGGTATCACCAATATTCGCATCGAAGGCTTCAACGGCAGCATTGCGCTGGTACCCGCCGATGGTGGCCTCGAGGTCAGCGGCTTGACCTCCGCCTATGCCACTGGCACCACCCAAGAGGAAGCACAAAAGCGCCTCGGCCAGATGCGCTGGAGCTTCCGTGAGTCCGGCAACACCCTCTACCTCGATCTTTCGCGACCGGATGGTGGCGCCAACAACGCCGGCGGCAGCTTGCAGCAGCTTTCGGTGCCGTCGGCCTGGAAGGTGGACGTGGACACCAGCAACGGCAATGTCAAAGTCGAACCAGGATTCAATACCGTTTTAATCCGGACAAGCAATGGCAACGTCGACGCCAACGGTCATGGCAAGATGCGGATTAAGTCCTCGAACGGCAACATCCAATTGAGCGGCCGCACCCAGGACTTCAATGTGCGCAGTTCCAATGGCAACATCGAGGTGAACCTGGAAGGCGACTGGAGTGGCATGGGCAATGTCGATACGTCCGACGGCAAGATCACGGTACGCTGCACCGGTACGCTGGACTGCAGCCTGCGCGCCAACACCAGCAACGGCAAGGTCTATGCCTATGGACCGCCGATCGACAGCGGTGAAGGCACGCTGGTGCTCGATACCAGCAATGCCGACATCAACGTCACTCATAAAGATTCCTAACGATGGCTAGACCCACCTGGCAATTCCTCTCCCTCGCTCTGGTGAGCGCGGCTTGCAGCATCACCTTCGGCGACCTGAAGGAAACCTCAAAGCTGGAATCCAAGGTGGAGTTCCAGATGTCGTCCAACATCCAGGTCCTTCGGGTGGAAACCTTCAGCGGCGTGTTGGGCGTGATCGAGGCCAGCGGTTCCGACGCCGATGCCGGCAAGCTTTTCGGCGCGTCCACGATCTGGGCGAGCGGCAATACCGAAGAGGAGGCCTTGGCGCGCGCAAGTGAAATGGAATGGGTCTACACAGAATCCGGCGACGTCGGCGTGATTTCGATGACCAGACCTTCCGGGGGTTCCGGCAGCATTGGTGGCTCCTTGAATCGGCTGAAGGTGCCTTTGCACCTCAAGGTGAAGCTCCATACTTCCAACGGAAATCTGCAGATCACCGGCGGCTTCCACGACTTCGATTTGGAGACCTCCAATGGACGCATCACCATGCAACTACCCGATGCGTGGAACGGTCGCGGCAAGGCCAAAAGTTCCAATGGACGTATCGCCGTGCGGTGCGACGGCAAGCTGACCTGCAAGGTGGATATGAAAACCAGCAATGGCAACAGCAAGGTGCTCGGACCGCCCTTGAGCGAGGCTGAAGGCCGCGGATCGCTGCACCTGCGCACCTCCAACGGTCATATCGTAGTGACGCACCTATTTGATCGCGAATAACGCTCTGCCTACCCCTGCTGGCCTGCACTAGAATACACGTGGATGCAGCTGCTCCTCGCCCTCCCGTTGCCGAATATGGCAGTCGACTTCGTCTCGGACTTGCGCCTGCAGGGCCTTGTAATTCTGTTAGTTGGTTTGGCGGGCGGTCTGCTGCCACTGCTAACCAAGTGGAATGACCGCAAGCTGCATAACGCACTGGCGCTATCCACCGGTATCTTCCTCGGCGCCGTCTTCCTCCATATGTTGCCGGCAGTGTCGGCTGCCGCCCCGGAATTCGCGGGTGTAGCCGATTATGCCGGCGGTGGTGCCCACGCCCACGGCGATCATGGCAAGTTGTTCATCTGGAGCTTCGTGCTGCTCGGAGTGCTGACGGTCTATCTGCTTGAGTCCTTGGTCCTACGCACCCACGACCACGACGACCTGCATCGACATCGTGCTGTCGGCTACGCATCCTTGGTCGGCTTGTCGGTGCACGCCTTGACCACCGGCATCGGTCTGGCGGCGGCCAACGCCAGCAGCGGAGTTGGCCATGACTCCGACCATGCGCTGAAACTGGCAGGGCCAGTGTTTCTGGCGATCATCGCACATAAGGCCTTCGAATCCTTCTCGCTGATGTCGGTCTTCCAGCTGGCCAAGCTGCCGCGGAATCGGATCCTCCTGCTTCTGATCGTATTCTCGATGTTCACGCCGCTTGGCGTGTGGGCGGGAACGGCCATGTTCTCAGGAATCGGCCCTACCGGCTTGGCCGTGGCCTTGGCCTTGGCAGCAGGCACCTTCCTGTTCGTCTGTCTGACCGAGTTGCTGCCGGAAGTCTTCCACCACAAGGAAGACATCGCGCTCAAGATCCTACTGCTGATCATCGGCATCGCCCTGATGACCGGCGTCCATTTCCTGGAGAGCTGAGTGGAGTTCCTGCTGGATTGGTGGTTGGCGATTTGGGGCATCCTGGCGGAGTCCGGGCCATGGCTGATGGTCGGCTTCCTGATTGCTGGGATCCTGAAGATCTTCATCCCACAGGAAGGGGTCTTCCGCCATTTCGGGGGCAATGATTTCCGGTCGGTGCTGAAGGCATCCCTGTTCGGCGCACCGCTGCCGCTGTGTTCCTGTTCGGTAATCCCGACCGCCGCCAGCCTGCGCGATTCCGGTGCTAGCAAGGGAGCAACCACCTCCTTCCTGATCGCCACGCCCGAGACCGGAGTCGATTCGATCGGCATCACCTGGGCCTTGTTCGATCCTTTGATGACCATCCTGCGTCCGATTGCCGCGATCTTAACGGCGATCCTGTCGGGCACCTTCGTCAACCGATTGGTGCTGGCCAAGGCCGACAACAAGGGCTTCGAGGAAGTAGCCAAACCGGATACGAAACCAGACTGGTGCGCGCACAAACAGACCGACGCAGTTGCAAAGGTACATCCACCACTCGGCGAACGCCTGATTGCGTCGCTGCGCTTCTCCTTCGGCAAGTTGATGGAGGACCTCACACCATGGTTCCTACTCGGCTTCCTGCTCAGTGGCGGAATCACGGTCATGGTGCCAGAGAACTTCTTCGGCGACACCATCCCCAGCGGCTTCGTTGCCATGCTGATAATGCTGGTGCTGTCAATGCCGATGTACATCTGCGCGACCGCAAGTACGCCGGTGGCTGCCGCCCTAGTACTAAAGGGCATGGATCCCGGCGCTGCCTTGGTCTTGTTGCTGGCGGGCCCTGCCACCAACATCACCACCATGCTGGTGGTGCGCAACTTCCTCGGCACGGCAGTCCTGCGGGTCTACCTGATCTCGTTAATCGTGGTTTCACTGACGCTCGGCTGGCTAGTCAACCTGCTTTATGAAAGCATGGACATCGACCTATCCACTGCCATTCCGCATGTGCATGAAATGGAGCATGATTGGCTGGCGACCGCCGGAGGTCTTGTACTTTCGGCATTGCTGCTGTTCCACTCCTGGCGCTTGTGGATCGCACCACGCTTCCGATGAACTGAACTTCCGCCTTACCATGATGAGCAGTCATGCGCTATGGTAATCACATGCAATCTTTTAAACTGCTCAAACTAAGGGCTTCAGTGACATCGACCACTGCACTGGCCTTGCTGATCTTGGCCTCGTGCGGAAGTAGCTCCGGTGGATCTGCTGATACCGACACGACCAACCTAACTCTCGATACGCAGTTGGCTGCCGCATTGACCTTGGCAGGTCTCGATGGCGACCCTGTCGATGGGCGCAGCTTCCCGGAGATCACGGACCCGCTTGCCGAATTAGGCAAGCGGCTTTTCTTCACCAAATCCCTGAGTGGCGATTTCGATGCAGCGTGCGCCAGCTGCCATCATCCGCGCTTAGCCGGTGGCGACGCCATGGCCTTGTCGATCGGCACGGATGCCGTCGACCCTGATCTGCTCGGCCCCTTGCGCGCACATCATCCGAGCGCCGAAGGTTATGACGGCGGCCCGACCGTGCCACGCAACTCCCCCACCACCTTCAACCTGGCCCTTTGGGAAGAGAGCCTGTTCTGGGACGGCCGGGTCCAGAAGCTGGAGAGTGGCATCGCTACTCCCGATAGTTCTTCATCCGCAACCGCCGACCCACTTGCCGGAGCTACCCTGTCCGCCGCCCAAGCACGCTTCCCGGTCACCAGTGAGGAGGAAATGCGTGGCTTTACCTTCGAGTACGGCCTCAACAATGCTGCCGTTCGTGATCACCTTGCCGGGCGCTTAGGCAACTTCGGTGCTGGTGCCGGTGAGATCAGCGAGGATTGGGTCAGCCTATTCCGCACGACATTCAACGAGCCGACCATGCCGGTCCAGGACTTGATTACCTTCGAGAATGTGGTGGCGGCGATCGGTGCTTATGAGGATTCGCAGATCTTCGTCGAGACGCCATGGAAGCAATACGTGGCCGGCGATCGCGACGCCATCAGCGCTGCCGCCAAACGTGGTGCATTGTTGTTCCTGCGCGAGCCGAACCAGGGTGGTGCAGCATGCGCTCGATGTCATTCCGGCGATTTCTTCACCGACGGCGATTACCACCTGACTGCGTTCCCGCAGATCGGTCGCGGCAAGGGAGTCCCGAACCTGATCGGCGGCATGGATGCCGATTATGGACGCTCGATGTTCGTCGGCGGCATGATCGAACGCTTCTCCTTCCGCACACCTTCGATGATCAATGTCATGGAGACCGGACCGTGGGGACACGCCGGCAGTTTCTCCGACATGGAGACTTTGCTGCGTTACCACGTCGACCCGTTGAGTGGTTTTGCAGGATTCAATCTTGCCGGCCTCCCAGCAGGAATGCAGACTTCGGGATTTGTGCAGAACACCGGCGAAGCCGTCAACCAGTTGTTACTACAACGCGGCGCAGGCACGTCGCAATTGCCGACAAACCTGAGCTTGAACGACCGCGATTACACAGACCTGATCGCCTTCCTCGAGAGCCTAACTGACCCGCGCATCCTGGATCCGGTTTTCCTCGAACCGTGGATCTCGCGCAATGATGCTGGCTTCACCGATTCGCATTTGCTGCTCGCGCACGACGGCCAAGGCGAAGTCTTTTGATCGCGCTGCGCTTGATTAGGCCGTAACCAAATGCTCGCCAACGGCAGCGGCTACGCCAGGAACATCGCTGCCGTCGCGGCGGTGCAATAGGTCGCTAGGCTTCCGGCGCACATCGCGCGCAGGCCTAGACGCGCCAATTCCTTACGTCGGCCCGGTGCGATGGTGCCGAGGCCACC
>JASMKM010000103.1 GCA_030749235.1 Planctomycetota bacterium
GACCAAGCGCGTGCGTCTTGCCGTCCACCGCAAGCGCACCGATTTCGACCGTTTCTCGATGGAAGTGATCGGTCAGGCCATCCCCAGCGAAGGCGTCGGTGGTTATTGGGTCAACGGCCTGCAGACCGTAGCCGCTTATGACCGCTCGATGGGCGATCCCGACAAGACCCGCGACGACCTATGGAACACCCTGTTCCACGAGGCCAGTCACCAGTTCATGTCGATCATCATGAAGAAGCAGAACGGTCGTTCCTATACGCCAGCGTGGCTAGATGAGGGCACCGCGAGTTACTTCGAAGGCTGCAAGATCAAGGCCGACGGCACCATCGTGAAGAACAACGTGGCGGAAGGTCGCCTGCGTTCGTGGTTCTTCATCGAACAGAGCGAGGACCGCAAGTCGCTGACCGATCTGGTCGCACATATCCGCAACACCGGTCCAGATGCACGCAACACGCTGAGCTACGAAGGCATCTATTATCCATACGGTTGGGCCTTGGCTTACTTCCTGCTCAACTACGAGGAGAACGACCGCCGCGTCTATGCGCCGCCGATCACCCCTGGCCAAGCCATCCCTGCCGACTACAAGTCGGTGCGTAAGGCAGGTCGCCTGGTCTACCGCCAGCCATACCTCGATTACATCGAGCACTTCGCCAAGGTCGGCAACCCCGAGAACGACCAGTTCTACCCGCTGGAGATTGCCAAGAAGCTGTTCGTCGAAGAAGTCGGCGATCCTGATGTGCCGAACTGGGACGCCTTCGAGGCACGCTGGCGCAAGTTCACCAATGCGCTCTACGGCGAGATGATGGCCGGTCCAGAATTCGCCGACGTGCTGCAGTCGCGCTGCCGTGGCTACATCCTCGCCGAGGACTATGAGCGCGCCCGCGTGACCGCCGAACAGGCCGACGACAAGCGTCCATTCGATGCCGAGACTTACCGCCTGCTCGCCGAAGCCAACCTCGGTGAAGGCCTCAAGGGCGACGCAGTGTTCTGGATGTTCCGCCACTGGGAATCGGTGTGGCAAGCTGGCCTCGATGAAGAGGTCGCTGCAGCCGAAGAGTGGCTCGCCGACAACGGCGGCAAGGACATCCTGAAGTCTTACATCGAGCCGACCAAGGCTGCGCTGGCGCAGATCCAGGCCGACATGGAGACGGCCTTGGAGGACGGTCATCCGATCATGGCCACCTTGTTCGCCACCCACGCCATGCAGTCCTTCCAGTTGGAGTTCCCGGTATTGCTCGAGAAGGCTGCGGAGATGAGCGAGATCGCCGGCCAAGATCTTCGCGTCTGGCAGGCCGCCTACGACAAGACCCCGGATAGCAACCGCAAGCAGAATACTGACGATGGTTCGCTAGTCGAGGTGGTTCAGTATTCCGACGACGGCCTGCTGATGTACAACCCGGAAGGCTACGCCAATCCTGGTTACGAGCGCACCGCAGTCGGCAACTTGATGTTCCTCGATCCGCCTTACTCAATCCGTGGCGAAGTGCAGATCGACGGCAACGCACTGATGATTCCGCTAGGTATTGACCGATCCGGCAAGTCCAGTTCTCGCATTATCTTCGTACAACATGACAGCGACCAGGAAGTCCTGATCGAGACCATGTCCTATCGGGTCGATACCGTGAAGGGCACGGCCTCGCTGCGGGAGACTCCGGTCTATCGCTCCGGCTGGCCAGGCAAGGCACCGATTCGCTTCGTCTTCCACATGGACGTCGATGGCAAAGGTAGCTTCCAGATCAACGATGAGGATCCGGTGGAACTTCCTAAGGAAATGAACATCAACCGACTGACCGGAGGTTTCGCCGTGGTACCGAACGACGACACTGCCGCCTTGATCACCGAGTTCGCCGTACGTCCGAACAAGGCCTTCTGGCCGGTCTCCGCTGGCGAGGACGAGGAATGATTCGCGCAGCTGTCCTCTAGAAAGTCTGAGCTTTGCGAAGGCGATTCCCAAGCGACCTCTCGTGAAAACTGGCGGTCGTTGCTCGTGGCCGCTGTTGGCCTTTGTCGTCGGCAGGCGATCTAGCTTTGAGCCGGTGTCTCGCTGTGAGCGGTCGTCAGCTGGCCAGCCTGAAGCTGCAGCTGGCAATGCTGGTCGACTCCGGCGCAGCCACGGCTGAGCAGGGCCTGATCAAGATTTCGAAGGCGCGTCGGCGAAACGGTGGCGCCAATCTTGCGTAACTGGTCGCGAATGGCTTGACGACGCAGATAAGTGGGCAAGCGGCAGAAATCGGCGCTGTTCAACAGCAGTTCGGCCTTGGCCTCTTCCCATTCCACCGCTTCGGCACTAAGGCGCAGCAAAGCCGTGATTGGATCGCCGGTGGATGCTGCCGCCAAGGCCGGGATGATCTCCTGGCGCAGCAGATTGCGAGTCGCTACCGACGGATCGGCGTTACTGAGGTCCTCCACCCAAGGTTGATTGAGAGCCTTCAGCGCCTTACGCACATCGCCACCACGCAGGCCCAGCAGCGGGCGCATGATCTCTACTCCTGGAGCCAACATGCGACGCGCCGGAATGCCGGCCAAGCCAGGCAGGCCGGTGCCACGAAGGATGCGCATCAGCACCGTCTCGGCATTATCGTCAGCATGATGGGCCAGCAGGATACGCTTGGCGCCGTGGCGCTCGGCAGATTCCAGCAGTGCGGTGTAGCGTGCCGAGCGTAACTCCGCCTCGTTGGCGTCGGGATCGACATGGGCATGCTCGATCTGCACCTCGAAGTCTAGGTCGCGATAGATCTGGGCGGCGGCCTCGGCGTCTTGATTGGAGTCTGGTCGGTGGCCGTGGTCGACCACCACCACCACCGTGTCGGGCAGCTTCTCCTGTTCGCTGACGGCACTTTCGCGGGCCGTATGGAGCCAGGCGAGGGCAAGGAAGGTGGAGTCGGCTCCGCCTGAGCATGCCAGCAGCACGGGGCTGCAGTCGGTCCAGGGGCCGAAGCTTCGGATTCTGTCTGCCGCGAGGTCGAGCATGACACTAGAATCTCTCCTTCCACCTTTTCGGGATACCCTCTTCTGGGTTTTTTCCGACAACCCCCCAAACACCCTTTCTGTACTAGAAACACCATGGCCATTCGCATTGCCATCAACGGATTCGGTCGCATCGGCCGCAACGTCTTCCGCATCATGCACGCTCGTAGCGCCGATTTCGAGATCGTCGCCCTAAACGACCTCACCGACGCCAAGACCCTCGCGCACCTGCTCAAGTACGACACCGTCGGTGGTCGCTTCGATGGCAAGGTCGAGGTCGACGGCGACGCCATCGTGGTCGATGGCAAGCGCATCCAGATCCTCGCTGAGCGCAACCCGGCCGACCTGCCATGGGGCGACCTAGGCGTGGATTTCGTGGTCGAGTCCACCGGCATCTTCCGCAAGCGCGAGCAGTGCCAGATGCACATCGA
>JASMKM010000104.1 GCA_030749235.1 Planctomycetota bacterium
CGTGGCGATGAAGGCCCACATCTGATATAGCAGGAACGGAAGACCGACCAGCAATGCGACCAAAGCGCTGACCTTCAGACGATAGAAAACGTTCTCCAGCGGCGACAAAAGCTGCAGCTTTCTGGGAACCTCCACAGGTGAATCATATGCTGCCAGGGCGTCGACCGCCTCGTGGTGCGGTGCCATAAAGAAGGATTCCAGGGTGCCGCCGAATCCGACCCAGCCGACCAGGAAGATTACCGCAAGCACCAGCAGGCTCTTGAACAAGCGGCGACGCAGCTCGTCCAAATGCGAAGAAAAGGGCATGTTGCCCATTCCTGCTGCAGTGTCCTTTTTGCTCATGGCTAGCGAATTCGGTTTTGGCAGCCGCCTCAAAGGCGATCCGCTTGCGATGTTCCGCAACGGCCGGAGGCGACCTGCATGCGACATCGTGGTAGCAGTTTATCCTTGCTCGAAGCGCGAAAATCTCCGTCGGGGATAAAAGAAGACCGGGCTGTCAGGGATTCCCCTGACAGCCCGGTAGGTGGATTTCGGTCGTGGTCTACAGACCGAGCCACTGGCTCCAATCGCGCATCGGGATGACCGATACAGAAAGGGAAGTCGCGGCCTTGTGCTCGTCGTTGCTGTCCCATCTGATCATGTCGCCGGTCTCCTCATCGAAGAATGGCGTACCAAGCAGCAGGAAGTCGGTTTCGGAGCTGACGCCCTCACGAACCTCCACGCCAGCTTCGCGGAGCATGGAGCGCATGTCGTTGGCGTTGTACTTGCCGTAGCCGTTGCCAAGCAACGCAGCCACTGGGGTACGCGATGGATCGTAGACGGCATTGAGGATGATGTCGTCTGCGCGGACAGGATCATACTGATCGACCTGCGACAGCAAGGTAGCTTGTGCGCGAGTCTCTTCTACCGAAGTGATGCGCAGTTGGCCCTTCACTGCATTGGTGTTGGCGTTGCGCACCTCGAAGGTCATTCCGACGGTGACACGATCCTTGGAACCGCGATCAATCCAAGCGCGGCCGAGCTCATCGGAGACCGCCAACACGGTGCCGTCCGCTGTGTCGGCACGACGGGCGACGTTGTTCAGGCGACTCGAAAGAATGTCGTTGCGCTGCAACAGGGTCGCCAGCTGGCTGGCGGCATCGCGTGCCTGCTGATCAATCAAAGCGTTGAGAGTGGTGATCTCCTGCTCACGCTCACGAAGCTGCTCGCGCAGTGCATCGCGCGTGCGCTCAATGTCGACAATCTGGCTGTCCTTGGTGTTGGCCTGGTCCTCCATGTCGCGGCGCAAACCGGTGATGGTGGTGTCTTTCTCGTTCATGGCCGTCGCGGATGCGGCGTTGCGTGCATCCAAGTCGTTGCGCAGCTGGTTGACCTCGGTCTGCAGAGCATCGCGCTGACCAACGAGATCGTCGAACTTGGCAAAGACGGGAGCAGCCAAGTCGGCCATGGTGGTGATGTTGCCACCATCCAGGCCTAGTCGCGAGATGTACTCCTGGCGGGCAGAAGCCATGGCTTCCATCGAGACGGCGTTGCCGGTCTCATCGGTCCAGCCGATGCTGAGGAACTCGGTGGAGCGCAGTTGCTTCAGCTCACTGAGACCATCTTTCGCTATCTGCTCGTTGGCAACAGCCGTGTCGAGACGACCTTGTAGCTTGGCTCGTTCAGAGTTCTGCAGGAATGCAAAACCTAGGGACATGAGCATGATGACCGCGAAAGCAATCACCCACATCAGGCTGACTTGAGCAGCACCGCGATTGGATTGGGACATTATTAGCCTCAGGATGGGCAAGGGATTGTGGCACAACGGCCGTAGGACAGGAATCTAGCAACGCTTAGGGCGTAGGTTGCATGCTCCTTTGCTGCCATTTTTTACGCGTGCCTTGCTCCCCGGTCAAGGTGCAAGGAAGATGCCTACATGGCGGCTCCAGCAGCACCCCTCCAAGGTAGCGTAATCATCGGCATCACAGGTGGTATTGGCGCCGGAAAGAGCAGTGCTGCCAAACACCTGGTCAAATCCCTCGACGCACTCCTTCTGGATGCCGACGCGATCGTCGGCGAGTTGCTCCAAGCTCCGCAAATCCTTGCCGACATTGAAGTTGCGCTTGAGTCTACTGTTACCACCGGTGCCGGTAGCGTGGATCGAGCCATGCTCTCGGCGCTAATCTTCCATGACGACAAGGCCCGCGCCAAAGTCGAGAGGATCCTCCATCCGGCTGTACGACAGCGTATTTGGCAAGCTTTGGCTGATTACGAGCTCGAAAAGCCGGGCGGCGTGGCCATTCTGGATATTCCGCTTTTGCGTGAAGCTGGGCTGGACCACGTCTGCGACAGGGTTCTCCATGTTGCCGTGCTCGGCGCCGAACGGTGCCGTCGGGCTTGCTCTCGCCATGGCTGGACCGAGGCCCAATGGCAATCACGCGAAGATGCGCAAATGCCGGTGGACAGGAAAGAAGCGCTCGCGGATGCTATCGTGCATAACGACGCCGGCCCCGCTGCCCTGCTCACTCAGGTGCATGTCGTTGCCGAGTCGTTCCGCTGCTTGGCGCCGCGCCCACTTTCGGAGCGCTGGCCCTCTTGGGACAACATTCCAACTTCCACGTAGCGGAATCTTAGTTGGGCCTTATCCCCCAATTAGTCATGCCGATTCTGGCTCAGCAAATCCGACACCATGGCTGAAAACAACACCCGTCGACGCAGTCGCCGTCGCCGTCGCCGCAGAAATCAATCCCCACAGCATCAGCAGCAGCGCAGCGCCACCATTGCGGTCTCGCAACTGCCGGAAGCGCCCGCAGAGGCATGGGATGAAAAGCAGGTCAAGACCTTCGCCACCAAGCGTAAGAAAAAGGAGCTGCATCTTTCGACCTTCCTGCCGTTGCCGCTGCCCGACCTCCAAGACTTGGCCGAGAAGGCCGGCATGGAAGATGCACTGGGCCTGCAACGCGGCGCCATCCTGCGTCGCCTAATCGCCGGTGCGATGGAGCAGGCCGACGTCTTCTTCACCAAGGGTTCGCTGGAGATCATGCCGGAGGGGCATGGCTTCCTGCGTCATACGGTCAACGACTACACCCCCAACCTCGATACCGACGCCTTGTTGCACAAGGAGTTGATTGACAAGCACCACCTGCAGTCAGGTCAGATTGTCTCCGGCGTGTTGGCACCGCTGGGTGAAGGTGAGCAGGCAGTGTTGGTCCTGCATGAAGTGCTGACAGTCTTCGGCGATGACCCGGAGAAGCAGTTCGCGATTGCGCCATTCCATGACTTGGTGCCACTCTATCCAGAGGAGCGCCTGCACCTCGAGACCGACGCTGATTTGATCGAGACCCGCATCGTCGACCTGGTGTCGCCGATTGGCAAAGGGCAACGCGGCCTCATCGTCGCACCACCGCGCACCGGCAAAACGGTGTTGCTGCAGATGATCGCCAATGCCATCTGCCAGAACCATCCGAATTGTCATTTGATGATCCTACTGGTCGATGAACGCCCAGAGGAAGTCACCGACTTCGAACGCAGCGTAGTCGGCGAGAACCGCGAGATCGCCGCGAGCACTTTCGATGAGCCGCCGGAGCGCCATGTCATCGTGGCCGAGCGCGTCATCGAACAGGCTAAGGCGCGCGTCGAGCAAGGCCAGGACGTGGTCGTGCTGCTCGATTCCATCACGCGACTTGCCCGTGCCTACAACAACATTGCGCCATCCAACTCGAAGATCATGACTGGTGGCCTGGTCTCGGATGCACTACTGAAGCCAAAGCGTTTCTTCGGCGCCGCCCGCAACATGGAGAACGGTGGTTCGCTAACCATCCTGGCGACGGCCTTGATCGACACCAACTCCAAGATGGATGAGGTGATCTTCGAGGAGTTTAAGGGCACTGGCAATATGGAGCTAGTGCTGGACCGTCAGCTTGCCGACCGCCGCGTATGGCCTGCGATCGAGATCAACCGCTCCGGCACGCGCAAGGAAGACCTGCTGTTCACCAAAGATGAACTGCAGCGCGTTTACCTGCTGCGCAAGGTGCTGAACGAGATGAATCCGGTCGAAGGCATGGAGCTGCTGGTGCAACGCATGGAGCAATCCAAGACCAACCTCGAGTTCCTGCTCAACTTGGCGGCAAGCTGAGGTCAGCATGACTGCCGCCATGCGCCGCCTGTTGTTCATCATGCCCTGCGCGGTCGATGACAATCGCGGCAATGCCACTTCCGTGGTCAGGATTGCTGAGAGTCTGTCGCGACGTGGTTATGCAATCGAGACGGTCGAAGTCGATCGCAAGCAAGAGGACTGGCCCGACTTCGACCTTGCCGTAGCCTTCCATGCTGCTCTTTGCGGCCCGGCAGCCCTGGCTTTGGCCAAGCAGCGCCAGAAGCCTTATGTGGTCGTATTCACCGGCACCGACCTCAACGGCAAGCCAAATGCGGCTACCGCCTCGGCGGTCGCCAATGCCGCAGCCAATGTTGCCCTGTGCAGGTCAGCGGCGCGGCGTGCACGTGACATCTTTGACAAGATGCCGTCTGGGGTGGAGGTGATCTTTCAGGCCGTTGCGCCCTTGCCCTACAAGCCTGGCTTGGGATTGCCTGCATCGGCGCCGAAACTTCAGGACTTCCAGAAGTTGGTACTAGTCCCCTCAGGCGTGCGAGACATCAAGAATCCGCTACGTGCGGTCAAGGCCATGTTGCCGTTGGCAGCCCTGCGCCCGGAGCTGAACCTGTGGTTCGTCGGACCGGAGTTGGAGAACTCCTATGGAGACCAACTGCGCGAGGCCATCGCCGACTTGAACTGGGCCCATTGGATCGGCGAAGTGCCGCGCAAGGAACTGCTGCCGCTGATGCGACGCGCCGACGTCGTCCTGAGCACCTCGCGTTCCGAAGGTGCTGCACCCAATAGCCTATTAGAGGCCACATTGGCCGGCGCACCGGTCCTGGCCAGCGATATCCCGGCGCATAAGGAGTTCCCCGGCAGCGCCTTTTGTTTCCGCGACGACCGCCTAATGCGTCGTCAACTGGAGGTCATCCTTGATGATCCCGAGTTGGCCGCTCGCGAAGTGCGCAAGCTGCAGGAAGTCGTTCGCCACAAGCATGGCTTGGTCAACGAACAGGTTGCATGGGATCGCCTGCTCGTCCACTTATTGGACCCGGATCGCCCGCCTGCGCAACCAAAGGCAGCGAAACTGCGCAAATCCGAATTGCCGAAGTGGCAACGCGAATCCGCTGCCAAGAACTCGAGCTCGAAGCCCAAGGCTCGACTGGATGGCAAGTCGAGGTCCAAGCCCAAGTCGGATGACGGCCCGCAACCTGACGACACGCCTTATACCCCTACCCCGCCGAAACCCGGAAAAGGGGATAGTCCTTGGGGCAAAGGCAAAAAGTCTTAGTGGCGTGTGGGGCGCGCCTTGACTGGTTCAGGCCAAACCATTCTCACCTTTTGCAAGTTTGGATTAAGCCAAACCCCTCTCATCGAGGTAATGCTGCGCTTCCAAAGCGGCGGCGCAGCCCATCCCGGCAGCGGTGATGGCCTGGCGATAGAGCGGATCGTGCACGTCGCCGGCAGCAAACACGCCTTCGACACTGGTGCGGGTTCCACCCTTTAGCTTCAAGTAGCCCACGTCATCGCGTTCGAACTCCTCGCCGAGAAACTCCGTGTTCGGTTGGTGCCCGATTGCGACAAACATGCCTTCGCAAGCAAAGTCTTGCACGCTGCCGTCTTGGGTGTTTTCAAGCTTCACGCCGGTAACCTTCTTGCTTTCGTCGTGATAGATATCGATGACCTTCTCCCACAGCTTCCATTCGATTTTGGGATTGGCGCGCGCGCGGTCCAGCATGACTTTGGAGGCGCGAAAGTAATCGCGACGGTGAATCACAGTGACCTTGGTGCAGAAGCGGGTCAGAAACAAGGCTTCCTCCATGGCGGTATCGCCAGCGCCGACGATGATGACTTCCTTGTCCTTGAAGAAAGCGCCATCACAGGTGGCACAAGCCGATACACCGAAGCCCATTAACTCCTTTTCCTTGTCCAAACCGAGCAACTTGGCACGCGCACCGGTGGCGATGATCACGCTATGGGCCTCGACCTTGCCCCCCATGAAATCCTCGAGCTCGAAGGGGCGCTTGGAAGTATCAATGGACTTAATATCCTTGTACTCGACGAACTCGGTACCGAACTTCTCCGCCTGCTTCCGAAAGGCAATCATCATGTCAGGACCGGTGATGCCGTCTGGGAAGCCTGGATAGTTCTCCACGTCATTGGTGGTGGTCAGCTGGCCGCCCGGCTGCATGCCCTCAAACAACAACGGCTCAAGTCCAGCGCGTGAGTTGTAGATGGCGGCGGTATAACCCGCAGGGCCGGAACCGATGATGACGACGTTGTGTACCATGATGAGCGGTTATTGTAGGCTCGCATTCGCCCAACTCCATGTCTGATTTCCGCCCCTTTCCGACCGATCGCGACACCCTTGAGAAGGAGGTCGAGATGACCTTCTATCGTGCCGGCGGTCCTGGCGGCCAGCACCGCAACAAGACCGAGACCGCAGTCCGGTTGGTGCACCGGCGTAGTGGCATTACGGTGACGGCTTCGGAGCGTCGCAGTCAGGGGCAGAATCGGGAATTGGCTTGGGACCGTTTAATCGCGGCGTTAAAAAAACGAAACTATCGGCCGAAGAAGCGGCGCAAAACGAAGCCATCGAAGGGAGCGATCCAGAAACGCTTGGATTCGAAGAAACGGCGGTCGGATCTTAAGAAGGGGCGGCAGTCGATGGATGATTAGGTGGTGACTGGTTGGTGAGTCGGAACGCGAGCGGCTGTGCGAATCCCCAACCCCCACCCGGGGGCCATGTACCCAGCAACCAACCACAAAAGGCGGCCGACTACAGATAGGTCAGCAAAGCCACAGTCACCACCGCGACCACAAGACTCAAGCCAGCACCGACACGCGCGAAGTCCTTGGTCTTGTAGCCCCCAGGCGAAGCGACCATGAGGTTGCATTGGTGGGCGAAAGGGACGATGAAGGCGCAGGAGCAGCCGAAGGCGACGGCCAGCAAGGTGTTGGGTACGCCAAGACCTAGCGTCTGCGCGGTCATGATCGCCACCGGCGAGATGATGACGGCGGCGGCGGCGTTGGAGGATGTGATGCTAATGGCGGCGGAGAGTAGGTAAAGGCCACCAAGCACACCGGGTACGCCCAGATGGTCGTGAATGCCGACGAAGCCGCTAGCCACTAGATTGGCCACCCCGTGTCGTTCCAGAGCCAAGCCCAACGGGATAGTGCCCACAATCATCGCCAATACACGCCATTCCATGAAGCGTCCGGCACGGTCGGCTGGCACCGCACCTGTGATAATCATTAACACCGCACCAAGCAAGGCGCTCATCGCCAGCGGGATGTCGAAGGCCAATGGCGGCACCAGTGCGACAGCGAGACACAGCAAGGCGAAGGGTGCCTTACTGAAGTCGCGTGTCTCTGATGGGCGCGACAACATCAGTAGGTCGCTGTTGCGCTCGAGGTCGTGCACCTTATTCAGCGGACCAGCCAACAACATGGCGTCGCCCGGCTGCAGCGGCAGGTCGGCTATTTCCTGGGTGACGGGCCGACCATCGCGCCACAAGGAGATTACCGAGACGCCAAAGGTGCCGCGAAAATCCAACTCGCGCAACGACTTTCCAACCATGTGGGAACGACTCGAGATTGACACCTCGGCCAGCGCGAAGCCGTGGTCGAGGAACTTCTCGACTGAATGCTCACCGGCTAAGCCGATACGCGAATGACTTTCCTCGGCAAGACGCCAGGCTTCTACTTCAGGGCCTTCCATGTAGAGTTCATCGCCGCGCTTGAAGATGTAATCCGGCGACGGCATGGACCACTTGTCTCCAAAGTTGCCGCGGCGCGTGACGGCCAACACCGCCAGCTTGTAGTCGCGCCCCAAGCCCGATTCCGCCAGAGTCTTGCCGACCAGGTCTGACGCACGACCAATCCGCAGACGTACGATGTTGCTGACTAGGCCGTAATCGGTGACCAGCTGTTCAGGCAAGACTGCGCCCGGACCTAAGCGCCGTTCGGCGTGGCTCGGCACCAACTTGCGCCCCATAGTCAGTAAAAAAAGGATGCCGACCACACAGATCGGCACGCCGACCTTGGCAAACTCGAACATATCCAAGCCGGCGCCGGTGGTCCGCATCAGGTAATCCGAGACCAGCAGGTTGGACGAGGTGCCGATTAAGGTCAGGTTGCCGCCGAGGATGGCAGCGAACCCCAGTGGCATCAGCAAGCGCGATGCAGGGATCTTGGCGCGTCGTGCCAAGGAGATGACCACCGGCAGCAATACCGCGACGGTAGCCGCGTTACTCATGAAGGCGCTCAAGATTGCCACCACGCTGCAGACCAAGGCCAGGATGCGGCTCTCGGAACTGCCGCCTGCCCTTTGCACGCCTCGCGCCATCCAAGCGGCAACGCCACTCTCCTCGATCCCGGCACTCAACACGAAGACAGCGCCGATGGCGATCACTGCATGGTTACCGAAGCCAGACAATGCATCTGGCACGTTTGGTAGTGCACCGGTCAGGTACAGGGTGATCGGGATGCACATGGCCACAATTTCCAGGCGCACGATGCGGGTGATGAACAACACCGCAGCGATTGCCATGATGGCCAACGTGATCCAGGCATGCGGGGTCATGGAACCTGACGACTCTGCTTGGACTTCCAGGCGTCGGCAACGGTTGGAGCTAGTGCCGATCGTTCAAGCAACTGAAAGAGGTCGCCGGCCTGTACCTCGCCCGGCTCCAATACACGCAGATACCAACCGGTCAAGCCGCGGCGGCCCATCTGCGCTGCCAACTGCGGCTCGCCCCACACCTTATTCAAGGTCGAGCAAGGCTGACGTGGCTTGGTGAGTTCCACGACCGCGGTACCGATGCGGTAACGATCGCCGATGTAGGCGCTCTCTTCGGTCTGGCCCTCGACGGTGAAGTTCTCGCCAAAGCTCCCGTAAGGAAAGTGCTCCGCCGATAAGCCTAGATGCTCACGCCACCATCGATAATGCTCCTGGGGAAAGACACACACGGCTTGGTCCTCGGTGCCATGGTGGACTAGGTCGGCACAGCCGTCGCCGGCTAAAGCCCGTGGCCGGAGTTCAATGCGCCCAGACACGGGTTGCTTGGCCAAGGCGGTGCGCAGCGGACCATCGGGAGTCTGCACCTCACAGGGAGTCGCGACCTGCAGGGACAGGAGGCTAGGAACCAGCATGCCCAAGACTATAGGATTGTCGCATGACAAATACCCGCTCCGTGTTGGTCACTGGCGCTTCCACCGGCATCGGCCATGCCATCGCCACCGACCTGGCCATGGCCGGAATACGCGTCTTCGGCAGCGTACGCAGCCAACAGGATGCTGACGCTCTGGTCGCAGCGACACCAACAGGCGCCCCCACCATAATCCCAGTGCTACTGGACGTGCAGGACACCGCATCGGTGCGCGCTGCAGCCGACACCATCGAGCAGCAGCTCGGTACCGACGGCCTCTGGGGATTGGTCAACAATGCCGGCATCTCCGTGGCCAGCCCACTCGAGTACATACCCGAGGATGCCTTCCAACTGCAGATGGATGTGAACCTCACCGGTGTACTGCGCTGCGTCCAGGCTTTTCTACCCCTTTTGAAACGCACAAGCGGTCGCGTGGTGAATATTTCATCAATAAGTGGCCGCGTGGCCTTCCCGATGATCGGGGCCTACGCCACCAGCAAGTACGCCCTCGAAGGGCTCAGTGATGCGCTGCGCCTGGAACTCGGAGTGCATGGCATGGAAGTGTCAGTAGTCCAGCCGGGAAGCATAGCCACACCAATCTGGGAACGCTCCCGCGCTCGCGCCACCGAGCTGCTGACCCAAGTCCCGGAGCATGGCATTACCGAATACCGGCAGATGATCGATCAGGCCGTGGGTACCACCGAAAACCACGGCGAGGAGGCTGGCGACCCGCAGCTGGTCGCCAACGTCGTCCGTCATGCGCTCACCGCCAAGCGACCACGCACCCGTTACCAAGTCGGCAAGGATGCCAAGATTCTGTTGTTCCTGCGCCGTTGGTTGTTGAGCGACCGGCGTTTGGACAAGCTCATCCGCCGAAACCTCGGATTGCACTGATTCGGCTATTGCGTCACACCAGCGACCAGCGTAACCTGCTTCGCCATGGCCCGGAAACGCAAGAAGAAGAAGGTATCGCGCTTCACTGCAACAACTGCGAATCGCTTCGAGTTGTATGAAGGGTCGGTCTATGATCCCGAGGCAGATCATGATTTCCTGATCAAGACCTTCCAGAACCGCCGCAAGCGTCGGCCGCTGACCCTACGCGAAGACTTCGCCGGCACCAGCCTGCTGTCGTCCCTGTGGGTGCAGAACCATGGCTTGACCAAGGCGTGGGCGGTGGATCTGGATCCCGATCCGCTGGCCTACGGCAAGGCCAACCATATCGAGCCCTTGGGCGACAAGGCAGAACGTGTAGTGCAACTGGAGGAGAACGTGCTGTCGGTGCAGACTCCGCAGGTCGACGTGCTGACGGCCTTCAACTTCTCCTATTGGATCTTCGAGCAGCGCTCGTTAATGCTGGATTACTTCCGCAAAGTCTTCGAAGCCCTCGAGGACGACGGCATGTTCGTAGTGGACCTCATGGGTGGTCCTGGCGTACAACAGCCTTGTGAGGAACCACGCGAGGAAGACAGCGGATTCACCTATATCTGGGAACAGGAAGCGATGGACGCCATCACTCACCATATCGATTGCCATATCCACTTCGAGTTCGAGGATGGCACGCGTATAGAGAAAGCCTTCACCTACAACTGGCGCGTTTGGTCAATGGCCGAGTTGCGCGACATCATGCTGGATGCTGGTTTCGCCGAGGTCGATGCCTATTGGGAAGGCGCCGACAAGCATGGCGAAGGCAATGGCGTGTTCAAGAAGGCCACCAACGCCGAGAACGAGGATACCTGGATCGCCTATCTGGTGGCCTGGAAGCAGAAATAAGGTCGCCTTAGCATAGACCGCTCCCTAGGGAGCCTCGAAGGCTTGGGGCCTGAAGCCTCACCAGGATTGAATCGCGTAGACACGTTCCGCCAATCCGGTCAGATGGTTCAGCAGCGGCTGTGCCGTAAGCGGTTTGCCGGTGGCCATCTGCACCATTTCCTGAGTGGAGTAGCGACGCCCATGCTGATGCACATGCTCACGCAACCACTGCAGCAGCGGCGCAAACTCCCCTTTCGAAATCTGGCTTTCGAGGTCGTTGAGGTCCGCCTGCGCCTGCTCGAACAGTTGTGCGCAGACCAGATTGCCGATGGTATAGGTAGGGAAATACCCGAAAGCGCCCATCGCCCAGTGGATGTCCTGCAGCACTCCATCGCTGATTGACTCTGCACGCACGCCAAGCAGCTTCTGGTAGGTCTGGTCCCAAAGCTCAGGCAAATCAGCCACGTTCACGCCGCCGGCGAATAGCAAGCGCTCGACCTCGAAGCGCACCGCGACATGCAGGTTGTAGGTAGCTTCATCGGCTTCGACGCGGATCAGGCTAGGCTTACAGGTATTCAATGCCGGGAACATCTGTTCCGGAGTCAGGCCAGCCTTATCTGGAAAGGAATCCTGGAAGTGTGGCATCGCCCAATGCCAGAAGGCTTCACTGCGCCCCACCATGTTTTCCCATAGTCGCGACTGCGACTCATGCATGCCGAGGCCACTGGCGGCCCACAACGGCGTGCGCGCCCATTCCGTGGGTAACCCCTGCTCATAGAGACCGTGACCAGCCTCATGCATCACGCCGTACATGGCCGGACGAATGTCATCCTCCTGCCAACGCCAAGTGATGCGTACGTCGCCTTGGCCGAAGGTTGTGCAGAAAGGGTGTGTCGTCTTGTCCAAGCGACCCGCCTCGAAGTCGTAACCCATCTTGGCGGCGATCATCTTGCAGAAGGACTTCTGCGCGGCAGGATCGAAATGACCCTTTGCCGGTGATTCGTCGACCGGTTTGCTGGCGCCAACCGCCTTAATCATGGGTGCCAATACATCGCCCAACTCGGCGAACATCGGTTTCAGGTCGGCTTCGGTGCTACCTTCCTCGTAGAGGTCCAGCAAGGCATCGTAAGGCTTACCGTCGCCTGCCAAAGCCGACGCCTTCTCGCGGTTGAGATGAACCAGCTCCTCCAGCTCCTGCTGAAACATCGAGAAATCAGCTTCCGCGCGCGCATTCTGCCAGGCGTGCAAGCCCGCGCTCTGCGCCTCTGCCAAGGCCACCGCCAATGCCGACGGGATTCTGGTCTCGCGATCAATCTGCGTCTTGGCCTTGTCCAACTGCTTGGCCTCAAGGCTGTCGGTCGCCACCGATTCGATGGCCTTATGCAAGGCATCGCTCAGCTCGGCTGAGACCATCTTGTCGTGACGGACGCCTGCAAGCGTGGCGAGGATCTTGCCACGCGCAGCAGCCCCCTTGGCCGGCATACGCGTCTCCTGATCCCATTGCAGTACGGCGGAACCATGCTCGAGATCGGCAACGACTCCCCACGCCTGGAGGAAGTCAGAGTAGGCGTTGGTTTCAGACATATTACTTCTTGACGTTGTCGCGATCGCTGGGCTTGGCCATCGCCTGGAACCGGAAGTAATCGAGGCCGATGGCCTTGCCATCCACAGACTTGAAGGCAATCTTATGGTCCAACCGTTTCATCAAACGGATCTCGCCGACCTTGACCTCCCCACCTGGGCCGAAGTTCGGGGCCGACATGTCAATCACATCGCCCACGCGACGGCCATCGACCAGGGCCTGGAGTTTGCCGTACTGCTCGCCTTGGGCAAACTGCGCGTAAAGCTCATACTTGCCGGATTCGCCGACCGGAAAGGGGAAATTAATGAACTGCTCGGCGGCGGTCGGTCGCCAATCGAGGAACTGCAGGCGTGACCACTTGGCATCCTGATCCTGGGACTGGATGACTTCCGCAGTGGTGCCGGCCCCCATTAACACACCGTCGATATTCTCACACTCGAATGCGCCACCAACAGAATGGAAGTTCGCCACCGGCATTGGCAGCGGCCAACGTTTCTCGAAGGGTGCATCGACATCGAAGGATGTGGTGCTTCCGACAGGTGCATACCACCAGGCGAAGGCGGTGTAGTCGGTGGCCAAGCCATCGGCCAACTGGACTCCGGGCTCGAAGACTAAATGTTTGTCAGAAGTCGGTGCATCAAGACCAAAAAGGCGGAGCGCGCTGCGATGGCCGAAACTTCCGGGGCCTTCCCGCAGGGTGAGTTGCTCGAAGGCCATCGGGGTGGGGTTCCTCCAAGAGTTCAGGAATTGGAATGCACCGCGGAATTTTTGCGCAGCGGCGGTCGGCGCTGCGGACGAGAAGGTGTAACCGAGCAGGCGTGCTTGGCTGGGGATGTCGAGCTTCGCCAGACCCGGAATACCGGTGGCGCTCGAACGGACCCAACCCGCATGCAGGCGCAACGGCGGCACCTCCTCGGCGCTGGAATACTTGTTCACTCCCCATCGGGTTTTGAGGATTGTGACGGCGCGGATGTCACTACTGAGGCTAATCTTCAAGCCACCGGTGAAGGGCACGGGCATGCGAAAGTAAAACACTCCGGTGGCCTCGTTGAATCCGACTAGGTGAGACTGGAAGGGATTCATGCCAGGAGTGGTGCCCAAGAAGTCGCCCAGCGGGAGTTCAAAGATGACATCGCCAACGATCACCGACTTCTCGGTGTTGAGTTCCAAACGCAAGGTCACGTGGCGAAGCATCTCGCGCATCTCCTCCGGCGGCAGCTTCTCATGAAACTCGATCTCGAACCAACGCAGCACGCCGTTGCCGACGATTGGCACGCGGAAATCGCCGTAGTAATAATCGGCACCTTCCTCAGTTCGTGGCTCATGGAAACGGAAGCCACCTTTCCAGGAGATTGGCGCCTCGCCTAAGGTCTCAGGGTTCGTGTTATCGCGGAACAGCTGCGCGGCATAACGCAGTGGACGCAAGTTGGCCTTTAAGGTCTCGGCGGTCAGACTCTCCAACTTCACTCCTTCACCGAAGCGACGTACGGCGAGATCACCACCGATGCCCACACCAACGGGGCCAGAAAAATCGACGCGCATTGATTCTTGGAAAGGCATTGGGATCTTGCACACGAAACCATCCCCTACTTTCATGAACAGAGGCGCGCTCAGATGTCCAGGTAGGCGCTTGTCGAACAAAGCCTTTAGTTCCCAGTCGATGGCGGGTTGACTGGAATCATCGACGAAGACGCGCACCGTGCCGACAGCATCGGACACCCAAATCCGCGTGACCGCACCACTGCCATCAATCTGGATTGA